>JAYVIX010000216.1:0-22704 GCA_043769845.1 Cytophagales bacterium | reverse complement strand
TGACTTTGTAGAACAATTTCCCGAAGCTTTCCAAGTGAGGTATGGCAATGTACGAATGGCTCCTCTAAACAAATTCCCATTTGCTATTCATTATATGATTGATGAAGGCAAGATTATAATTTTGAGAGTGTTACATACAAAACGAGATCCTGTTGACTGGCAGAATTATTAGCAATAAAAAACTATCCAAACGATGACTCGTATGATAAAACGATTTTAAGGTTTCGAAAACGCTATCGAATTCCAGAACCCTACACATCCTAATTAAAACAAAAAGAGGCTGTCTTTCTAGACAGCCTCTTTTGTTACTTGATACTAAAGTCTTGCGACTTGCTACTAATTAATGAGCAGCCAAATAAGTAGCGACACCAGCAGCAGTTGCTTTCATGGCTTCTTGGCCTTCGTTCCAGTTGGCTGGGCAAACCTCACCGAATTTTTCGTTGTGGATAAGTGCATCAACCATGCGGAGTGTTTCATGGATGTTACGTCCAAGTGGGAAATCGTTGACTACGCAATGACGAACCACGCCTTCTTTGTCGATCAAGAACGTACCGCGGTAAGCTTGCGGAGCACCTTTGAAATCCAACAAGCCATCTTCAGTATAAGAAAAATCGCCAGCCAAAACGCCATAGTTTGACGAGATCGATTTTGACAAATCGGCTACCACAGGGTATTTCACGCCTTCGATTCCGCCTTTGTTTTTTGGCATGTTCAACCAAGCAAAATGCGAGAATTCGCTGTCTACCGAACAACCTACTACTTCGCAACCTCTTTTGTGGAATTCAGGAAGCAATTCTTGGAATGCCAACAATTCAGTTGGACAAACGAATGTAAAATCCAAAGGATAGAAGAAGAAAACAACGTACTTTTTGCCCAAATATTGGTCTAAAGAGAAGTCTTCTACAATTTCAGTACCATTTACGACTGCGGCAGCGGTAAATGAAGGGGCTTTTTTTCCAACTAAACTCATGATTTTCGGTTTTGATGTATGATTGTTATGATATTTGCGGATTGAATCTTGAAGGTTTTCGAAACAGAACCATCAAGTACTTTCCATTGTTGCAAAACTACAACCGAAAGAGAGAATTAAACCAAAAATTAGACGTAATTATTCGATGCTTTTTCCACAAAATATAGAAGACAAGCTGGGTTTCGACAAAATCAGAACCATCGTTTCGGCTGAATGTAGAACCAAATCGGGTCAGAAAGCTTTAGAAAAACTCCACTTTTCGATTGATCCCGAATATCTTTCGGCTGAGCGCAGGAAATTTACCGAAATGAAAAGTTTGCTTTCAGAAGGATTGCCTTTCCCGATGATCGCTTTTGAAGACGTTTCGGCTCTTTTGCAACAAGCCAAAGTAGAAGGAGTGCAGCTTTCTGAATCCGATTTTTTCGAGATCAGAAAAATCATGCTTTGCTCGCGCGAAATCTTGGCTTTCTTCAAAAAATATGGATCAGAAAATTATTCTGAAACGTTTCATTTGGCCGAGGAACTATTTGTAGACGAGCATTTTACGAAAGAACTTGTTCGAATAATTGACGAAACGGGTAAAGTGTCCGATTTCGCTTCGCCCGAATTGAAGCAAATACGCAAAAGTCTAAGCAACCTAAAAAATGGCGTTCGTCAGCGTTTGGAAGACATGCTTCGCCACAACCACAAAGAAGGAATCACAGACGAACAACACCAAATCACGGTGCGCGATGGTCGTTTGGTGATTCCCGTAAAGGCGGAATACAAACGCCAACTCAAAAGCATTATCCATGATGAATCGGCCAGTGGACAAACCGCTTTTGTGGAACCGATTGAGGTAGTCGAAAACAACAACCGAATTCGCGAGTTGGAGCTGGACGAGAAACGTGAGATTATTCGTTTGCTCATGCACTTGGCCGAAATGCTACGCCACAATTTGGACGAGGTAATTCGCAATGTGGAAGTATTGGGTGAGTTTGATTTGATCCAAGCAAAACTTCGCTTGGCAGATAAAATAGGAGGAAATCTGCCCACGATCAGTAAAGACAAAAAATTGGTATTGCGCAATGCGTTTCATCCAATTTTATACATGAATAATATTTCATCTAAAAAATCCATCGTTCCATTTAGTTTGGAGTTGGACAATCAGAAAAGAATTTTATTGGTTTCGGGGCCAAATGCTGGAGGAAAATCAGTAGCCTTGAAAGCCTTGGGATTGTTGCAATACATGTTTCAGTGTGGCTTGCCAATTCCTGTGGCAGATGGCAGTTCGATGCCCGTTTTTAAAAATCTTTTTGCCGATATTGGAGATGAGCAATCGATTGAAAATGAGCTGAGTACTTACAGTTCACATTTAAGTGCGATGCGTTTTATGTTGCTAAATAGCGATGAAGGCACACTCGTGATGTTGGACGAATTTGGAACTGGCACCGATCCGAAATATGGTGGTGCCATCGCTCAGGCTGTTTTGGAAGAATTGAATGCCAAGCAAGTGTTCGGAATGGTGAATACGCACTTTTCTAACTTGAAAAAAATGGCAGACGAGACACAAGGCATGATGAACGGCTGTATGTTGTTTGACGAGAAAACCTTGAGTCCAACATATCAATTGCAAATTGGTGTTCCTGGAAATTCATACGCACTCGAAGTGGCCGAAAAAATCGGATTGCCATTGCCTATCATTCAGAAAACGAAGGACTTACTAGGCGATGATTTTATTCAGTTCGAAAGTATCAGCAAGAATTTGAAAGCTGAATTGGAAATTTACAGAAAGAAAAATCGCGAGCTGGAAGAGAAAAATACTCGTTTGGCGCAACTCACTACACAATACAACGAGTTGAAGGCTGAAATGGAAGGTAGCCGAAAAGCGATCTTAAACCATGCCAAAACGGAAGCGACTCGAATATTAGACGAAAGCAACAAGAAAATAGAAAGCACCATTCGTCAGATCAAAGAAAGCGGTGCCGAAAAAGAAATGACCAAACTGGTGCGCAACGAGTTGGAAGATTTCAAACAAACGTTGAAACCTGAAAAACCAAAAGTTCAGCCAAAACCAATAGACAAATCGAAAACTGAAGCACCATTAAAAGTAGGCGATTACGTTCATCTAGACGGAAGTGAAAGCAGTGCCGAAATCTTGGCCATAAAAGGCAACGAAGCCGAAATTTCGATTGGCCATTTGAAGTCGTTTGTGAAGATAAATCGTTTGCAAAAGGCAACTAAAAAATCGCAAGCTGCTGCTAGTCAAAGCTCTTATAATAGTCATAACTTGGATTTGGTCGAAAAGCGTATCAACATGAGTTATCAAATCGATATTCGTGGGATGCGTGCCGAAGAAGTGATGTCGAAAATGGATAATGTGATGGATCAGGCTTTGCTAGTCGGGCAAAACGAACTGCGCATCGTACACGGAAAAGGAAATGGAATATTGCGAAAAGTAGTGCGCGAGCACTTGAAAACATACAACGAAGTACACACTATGGAAGACGAACATGCCGACCGCGGTGGTGATGGCGTGACGATTGTGAGGTTGAGGTAAAAACAAAGACGGAGCTTTCGCCCCCATAGAAAGCTCTGTCTTTATTATGAGTATACTTATTTGTTGAAAAATTTAATCAATAAACCTACAGCACTAGCGTCCATTTGTTTTTCGCCTTTTATGATTGATTCAAATACTTTTTTTTCATTGGAATTCGCGTCTGTTAAAAAATCAATTTTCGAGTTTGTGATGTTTTTGTAGCCCATGTGCCATGCAGGAAATACTCTTTCTTTCAAGGGTGCATAGCTCAACAAAACCACTCCTGTATGTCTCGTGTCGGTTTTGATGAGATCGTACAGTTTAATGATGTCTTTTGAGCCTTCCAGATATTGAATAAAATGATCGTTGGAATGGAGCAATACGCCTGTAATGTCTTTGGAAGGATTATTCCTTTTACAGGAGTCCAGAATTTTCTCTATCTCTTTGTCGTTGCAAGTGGGAGTTTTACGGCTGGTGTACAAAAGTTGGTAGAGATTCATAATTTCTATGTTTGTTTAATCTTTACGAAATAATGCTAAACAAGTTTTGTCGCTTCAGGCTACAGTAATGCTTTTTCTTAAACATATTTACATGCGAAACGTAATTTCAGTCAATTCCACAAAACAGTACATCAAAATTTCCTAACGTATTGGTAATCTTGATCCTGAAACAGAAAAATTCTTTTTTAATTTTTATTTTTGAAAGAATACGTGAACAGATCGCTCTAATTCATCAATATGAAATACATTCTTAGGCTCTTGATTTTTTGTTTATTAGCTTCTTTTTCTGGCTTTTCGCAAGGATTTGAATTGGTCAAAAACTACCCGACTGATCCATTATTTAAGGCGATAGAATATACTACGAATGGTGAAATGTATGTGCACCATGATTATCGAGGCACTTACTCAGGTGAAATCTCATCAGTGTGTGCAGCCTTGCCTGTTAACTCATTTATTTCAAAACTTGATAAAAACAGAAACTGTATTTGGTCACTTCAAACCAATGCATATTTTAATATAAACTAAATGATTACCTACAATGCTGGCAATTTGATAATGATAGGCTCTTTCAATTTGAATGCTGGCTATACAGGCAAAATCACTTTTGGTGATGTTTCTCTCGCAAACCCCATAACTACTGAAGGTACAATTGGTTTTGTATTGAAAGTCTTAACTGCTGGAAAAGTAACTTTTTGCAAACTATTTTGTGAAATTAATGACTTTAATAAAGTTGGTTATTTTTTAAATTTGCAAAATTATTCATTTGCTTCATTGATCACTGTAGACGCAAACGACAATATTTATTTTTCATCTACTAGTAACAAAACTTTCTATTTTGATGGAGTAATAAGACCTACCAATTATGTTGTAATTAGTAGCAATGCACCTTTAAGTTCGGTGGTTGTAAAGCTAAATCCCTCTGGTGCATTTGTGAATTTATTGTCTAGTACGGGCTCTTTATTGGCTTATAAACTGCTGTATAACCCTGTAGCAAATAGCATATTTTTTGCAGGAGTGGGCTTTACTGGTGATAAAGGCATCAAATTAGGAAATGGGGCTCTTATTTCGGATCTCAATACTAGCGGGTTTTATTTTGCAAGTTTTAATACCAATCTGGTTCTCAATTCACAAGTATTGACCAAAGGAGATGCAGATGGAATGTATGACAACTTTAATATAACGTTGGCTAATAACGGAGACAGTACTATTTTAGCTTTTAACTATCGTTACCCATTAGTCATCGGGGCTTCAACATATGATATTCCGGGAAAATAGATGTTGTTTACTTCAGTTACAGTTTTGATAAAATTGGGTATACAAATTTGGTATTGACTAGGCGGATTAGGTTTAATTGTAATTTCTAAAGGGCTTTTTTGATCAGTAGTTGTTCCAATTCCCAATTGACCATAGTAGTTTCTTCCCCAAGCCCAAAGGGTACCATCGGTTTTTATTCCAAGACTATGTAAATCACCAGTAGATATATTTGCCCAACTAGTTCCTGTGCCTATATGTACAGGAGTTATCCTAGCAGTAATAGTTCCATCTCCCAATTGAACAGTATTGTTGTTTCCCCAAGCCCAAAGTGTTCCATCTGTTTTAATGCCAAGACTATGTAAATCGCCTGCTTCTATAATTGACCAATTGGTTCCTGCACCGATCTGTACTGGAGATAGACTGTTTGAGAAAGTTGTGGTACCATCTCCCAATTGACGATAATTATCTCGTCCCCAAGCCCAAAGAGTTCCATTGGTTTTAATCCCTAGATTGTGGTTTGCTCCAGCGGACACACTTGCCCAATTATTTCCAGTGCCTATTTGTACAGGAGTTTTTCGAAGATTGAAAGTACCATCTCCTACTTAACCATTGTGATTTAAGCCCTAAGCCCAAAGTGTACCATCAGCTTTAATCCCCACACTGTTATTAATCCCATCAGATGCACTTTTCCAATTATCTCCTGTGCCTATTTGTACAGGTGTCAAGGTATTTGTTGTCGAGCCATTACCTAATTCTCCATAATAATTAGTACCCCAAGCCAACATGGTTCCATCATTTTTAATGACTCTGCTACGATATTGACCAGCGGATATCTTGACAAAATTGTTACAGCCTTGCCCCAAACACAACTTTGAAAGAACTAGAATACAGAATGTTATTTTTAGAGATATAGATTTTATCATGATTATATCTGATTTTTAAAAGGAACTAATGTATGCTATTAAAATTTTATATTCAAATAGCATTAATTTTTTCATGAATGGTTTTGTCTTTGTAATTAAAACGTATTCGAGAGAAGATATCTTTTAAGCGCATCTTGCTAGTTTAGCTTCAAAAGGCCTCTGGCCGCAATATGCTATATATTCATTAACAGCTACTTGCCTTTAAAATAACCGAATAGTAACTGGCAACCATAAATAGAATTTTAACTTTGAAAAAAATTAATCGAACACTATGAACAGTTTAAAACGCACTCTGTTTTTTCTTAATATCTTATTTTTTGCATATGGCGTATCTCTTGCCCAAACAAACAAGGTGATAAGGATTGTCAGAAACGGCAGCATTTTTAATTCAAACTTTTTAACGATTCAAAGTGCAGTAGATGCTGCTATTTGGAAGGATAAAATAGAAATTTCAGGATCTTTCAATGAGTATGTTCACATTAAAAATAAGCAATATCTCACTATAAAAAATATAAATGGTAAAACAGCGACAATAACTAGCTCATTCCTTTTACAAAGTTCTAACTATGATTATGACGATTACGACAACTATTACCAATCTCATTTCAGTTCTGGTTTCAACTATAAAATGTTCTCAAACAAAATAAAAAGAAAAGCGGCAATTCTTGCTGTAAGAAATGATAGGACTTCCAACAATTTATTTAGAACCTACAATACCAAAGAAGCACTATAGGAACTTACAAATGGTGACGGTATTTATCATGATTATTTAAATCAAAGTATCTATCTAAGATTAAGAAATAACATACCAGCCAATATTGCAGGTGGATTACTGTTGGAAATTCAGAGGCTATTTTTTGTATAGAAAAAAGCAATAATATAAACCTAGAAGGACTTAATTTCGAAAATGCAGGTTGACTTGTATGGATTCTTTCAGGATATTTCAATCTTATTTTTAAACGCCAGCGACAGAATCAATATATACACGCAGATTATTTTGTTATGAATTTCGATTGTTGATTTTTGTGCGGGATACTATTGTGTAACAAGACAAGCAAACTTTAATTAATTTTAATTCATTCTAACATATCCTTAAAAAAAACAGATACCAAACTGGATAATTACTCATAAAATCCCCATAAAAACCTTAGAAACTTTTGAAGTTTAAAAAGTTTCCATAGTTTTGTGACATGATAAGTACCCAACCAAATATCACTGACCAAACAGCGTTGGAAATCCTTCAGGGTGCCTCAGAGCTATTTATGCGATATGGAGTGAAAAGCATTACCATGGACGAAATAGCGAGGCACCTTTCAGTTTCGAAGAAAACGATTTACCAACACTTTGCCGACAAAGACGAGCTGGTTATCACGTTCACCAAAGTCGTACTTCAACAACAAAAAGCCGAAATCAGTGCACTTGAAAACGAAGAGATTGATGTATTGGAAGGTCTTTTTAAAATGTCGGAATACATGCGTACCAAGGTGTGCAATATCAACCAAGGCTTGTTGTTCGATCTAAAAAAATATTTCCCCGTTGCGTGGAAAATATTTTTGGACCACAAAAGAAGCTTCCTCAAAAACCACATAAAAACGATCATCGAAAGGGGCGTAAAGGAAGGATATTTCAGACCAACTATTAATGCTGAGGTAATGGCAAGGCTACGAATGGAACAAGTCGAGCTGCCTTTCAATCCCGAAATTTTCCCTGCCGAAGAATTCAATATCACCGAAATACACATTCAGTTTTTCGAACACTTTGTCTACGGAATCTGCACTCTAAAAGGGCACGAAAAGCTTGACCATTTAATGAATAAACAAGAAAGATAATTAATAAACATTCCTCCAATGAAACCAAAAATCATACTATTTATCACGTTGCTAGCCACCTTAGGCGCACAGGCACAAACAGAACCCAAAACTTTCACTTTGCGCCAATGCATTGACTATTCACTTTCAAACAATACTAGCATCAAAAATGCAACTATTGACGAATACATTGCAACCGCAAAAGTAGGCGAAACAACCGCCTTGGGATTGCCACAAATATATGGTTCACTAGGTTTGCAACATTCAAACCCATTGAGGGCTTTCTTTGGACAAGGGAATGGACAGCCGAGCCTTTTTGCAGGAGGCGCTGTGATTCCTGATGGCCAAGTATATTCTTCTCCAAACTTTTTTCAGCTAAAAAATGGAGTAGAGGCTTCGCTTACTATTACACAATTGATTTTCAGTAGCTCATACATTATAGGTTTGCAAGCGGCCAAAACCTACAAACAACTTTCAACCATTAGCAAAGAAAATACACAGACAGAGGTAATCGAAAATGTTACAAAAGCCTATTACATGTATATGGTCAATGTACAACGTCAGAATATTTTCGATGTGAATATCACGCGTTTGGATAGTCTTTTGAAACAAACAAAGGCAACTAACAAAGCTGGGTTTGTGGAGCAAATAGATGTAGACAGGTTGGAAGTGACTTACAATAACTTGATTACCGAACGCGACAAATTCACCAATATGCTGGTATTAAGTGGGTTATTGTTGAAATTTCAAATGGGAATGCCGATGAATGAAGAACTATCGGTGGCCGATAAAATTGAAAATGTCAGTTTGGATTCTACTTCAATCTCTTCTGATGCAGCCAATTATGCAAATAGAACCGAGTACAAAATGCTTCAATCGCAACTCAAACTTAACTCACTTGAACATAAAAACAACAAATATGGCTATCTGCCTTCTATTCAGGCATCGGCCAATTTGGGCAGATTCTCACAAAGCAATCAGTTCGATTTCTTCAAAAACGGACATCCATGGGCCAATTTCGGGGTGTATTCAATCGGCATGAATGTGCCAATTTTTGATGGATTGGGTAAACATAGACGTGTACAGCAGGCAAGTTTGCAATTGCAAAAGACCGAAAACAATCTTAATCAGTTCAAACAAGTAGTTGATTTTCAGTCAAAATCTGCACAATTGACTTTCAAAAACAACTTGAACACGATGAAAGTACAACAGCGCAATATGAACTTGGCCAAAGAAGTGGTACGTGTATCGCAAGTCAAATATAAAGCAGGCATTGGATCCAATATTGAAGTAATTACTGCTGAATCTTCGCTAAAAGAAGCGCAAGTGAACTATTATAACGCACTTTATGACGCTATTGTAGCAAAAGTAGAATACGACAAAGCACTCGGAAATTTAAAATAAACATCTCCTTAATTATCATTTAGTAACATTAAACACTCATTATGAAAGCGCTACATTTAATTCCGTTTCTGCTCATTGTCATCGTTTCGTGCAAATCAAATGACGAAAAAGAGCTCACTTCCTTGAAGGAAGAAAAAACCAAAATAGAAATGCAGCTAGTTGATATGACTGCAAAAATCAAAGCACTTGAGAAAAAAATAGGTAAAACTGCTGCCGTAGTTCAAAAAGCAGCTTTTGTACAATCAACTCCATTGGAGTCTAGCATATTTCAGCATTTCATAGAAATACAAGGTAAAATAACAACCGACCAAAACCTGACCATTTCTCCGAAAATTGCTGGCGAGATTCTTAAAATACATGTTGTAAAAGGTCAGTCGGTTTCGAAAGGAATGCTTTTAGCCAATATTGATGTCGCTACGATGTTGAAAGCGAAAGAAGAGCTTCAAACTGGCTTGGCATTTGCCAAACAAGTGTTCGACAAACAACAAGTTCTTTGGGATCAAAAAATAGGAACTGAAATTCAATTCCTACAAGCGAAAAACAACAAAGAAAGTTTAGAAAGTAAGCTAGAATCACTGAATACCCAAATAGCAATGGGCAGCGTGAAAGCACCTGCAGACGGTACTATTGATGAAATTTACCCAAGAGAGGGTGAAAACACATCTCCAGGGATGCCAATGTTTCGATTGATAGGAAAGGGAAATTTCAAAATATCAACTGACGTTTCGGAAAGTTATGCTTCCAAAATCAAAGAAGGCAATTATGCAGAAATCGTTTTCCCAGATCTAAACAAAACCGTAAAAACGAGTGTGAAAGTAGTAGGTGACGAAATAGATCCTCTAAACAGAACTTTCAATGTAGAATTGGCCATGCCGAGTGCCCTTGGAAATGCGAAAGCAAACATGATTACCTACATCAAAATAAGGGATTATGAAAAGAAAGGAGCATTGTGTATTCCTGTTTCGGTGATTCAGAAATCGCCAGAGGGAGATTTTGTTTATGTAGACAACAACGCAAAAGCGACCAAGAAACTCATCACGGTTGGGCGTTCGTCACAAGGTCAAGCAGAGATTTTGAAAGGACTTTCAGTTGGCGATAAAATCATCACAACAGGTTTTATGGACTTGACAGAAGGACAGCCACTGAATTAGTTGTTAGTAATTAGTGGCTAGTGGTTAGTAGCGAGAAAATAGCGCAAGCGTTCCTTTCTAACTACTAATTACTAACTACTAGCTACTCAATACTCACTAAAAAATACTTAAAAAATGAAAGAATTCAAACCTAGTAGCTGGTCGATCGACAACAAGACCAGTATTTATGTCTTGGCGATATTTATCTCCTTGGCGGGATTTTTTGCCTATCAGCAATCTCCAAAAGAGCAATTTCCTGAAATCGTTTTCCCTCAGATTTATATCACTACCATTTATCCTGGTACTGCGCCTTCTGACATAGAAAACTTAGTAACCAAGCCAATCGAAAAAGAAGTAAAATCGATTTCGGGTGTGAAAAAAGTAGAAAGTAACTCATATCAAGATTTTGCGACCATATTGGTAGAATTCAATACCAATGTGAACGTGCCTTTGGCCAAGCAAAAAGTAAAAGATGCGGTAGACAAAGCGAAAAAAGATTTACCAAAAGACTTGAAAGAAGACCCTCAAGTGGTAGAAATGGACGTTTCGCAAGTCCCAATCATGAACATCAACGTGGCGGGTGACTATGACTTGGATAGACTCAAAAAGTTTTCGGAAGACCTGCAAGACAGGATCGAGGGATTGAAAGAAATAACTCGTGTGGACTTGCTCGGAACGCTAGAACGCGAAATCCAGATAAATGTAGACAAGTACAAAATGGAAGCCGCTGGCGTGAGCATGGGCGACATAGAACGTGCGGTGGCTTACGAAAACATGACCATCTCGGGCGGTTTGTTGAGCATGAACGGCCAGAAAAGGAATATTTCGATAAAAGGAGAATTTGATGCACCTGTACAAATTGAAGGACTTATTATCCGTGCATCGTCTGGCAGCCAAGTGTATCTGAAAGACATTGCCCAAGTAATTGATTCGCATAAAGAAAAAGAGACATTTGCCCGTTTGGAAGGCAAAAATGTAGTGACGCTAAACGTGATCAAACGAAGTGGCGAAAACTTGATTGACGCTTCAGACAAAATCTACGCAATCATAGACGAGATGAAGGAGCAAAACTTCCCTCCCGATCTGAAAGTAACCATCACTGGCGACCAATCTTCTAAAACCCGTGTCACAGTACATGATTTGAACAACACCATCATTATCGGTTTCGTGTTGGTGACCATCATCCTCATGTTTTTCATGGGTACAACTAACGCTATGTTTGTGGGTCTTTCGGTGCCGCTTTCGATGTTTATCTCGTTTGCACTAGGTTTCCCGATCATCGAAATGTTTACTGGGCGCGACATAACCATGAACATGATTGTGATGTTCTCGATCCTACTTGCACTAGGAATCGTGGTGGATGATGCGATTGTGGTGATCGAAAACACCCACCGTATTTTCGACAATGGCAAAAAACCTATCAAGCAAGCAGCTAAAGAAGCAGCTGGCGAAGTATTTATGCCAGTACTTTCGGGTACGATGACTACTTTGGCTCCCTTCTTTCCGTTGCTTTTCATGCCAGGCGTTACAGGTAAGTTTATTTGGTTCTTACCCTTGACATTGATTATTATGCTATTTTCTTCATTGATTTCAGCATATATTTTCAACCCTGTTTTTGCCGTGGATACCATGAAACCCCACGACCATCACGAAAGCAGCAAGATCACAAAAGGCTTCAAGATCACATCAGGAATATTTGCGTTGTTGGTAGTCTTTTTCTACCTCACCAAATCGTTTGGAATGGGCAATTTTACGATAACCATTTATGTCCTTTATGTACTCAATAAGTTTGTGTTTGGCCGGATGATTACCGCTTTCCAAGACCGTGCTTGGCCGAAAGTACAGCATTTGTATGCAGGATTGCTTGTATGGTGTTTGAAAGGATATCGCCCTGTGTTTCTACTCCTAGGTACAGTGGCTTTGTTCTTTTTCTCACTCACATTGGCAGGTAAATTAAAGTCTAGTTTCTTCCCACAAGCAGAGCCTAACTTTATATTTGCCTACATCGAAATGCCAATTGGTACCGATCAGGTAGTGACAGATTCAATCACCTCTATTGTCGAAACAAGAGTAAATAGTGTGATAGGAAACAATAATCCATTGGTAGAATCGGTCATCGCCAACGTAGGTAAAAATGCAGGAGATCCAAACGTTCCTGATTTTACAGTAACGCCACACAAAGGCAAGGTAACGGTGGCGTTTGTTGAATTTGGACATAGAAATGGAAAATCGACAGCTGAATATCTGGATAAAATCAGAAATTCGGTCAAAGGAATTGCGAGCGCAACCATCATTGTGGATCAAGAAAAAGGAGGTCCACCTACTGGCAAGCCTATCAATATAGAAGTAAGCGGAGACGATTATGAATTGATTATTGCTACTTCTGAAAAATTGATAAAATACATCAACCAGAAAGGTGTACAAGGAATAGAAGAACTAAAATCGGATGTGCAAAAACACAAACCAGAAATTTCGGTAAAAATAGACCGTGAGAAAGCCAATCGTGAAGGTGTAAGTACAGGACAAATTGCGATGGAAATACGTACTGCTTTGTTTGGTAAAGAAATCTCGAAATTTCGTGACGACAACGATGAATACGAAATCCAACTTCGATTCAAAGAAGACCAACGAAAAGACATCGAGACACTTCTAAACTCGAAAATCACATTCCGCGACATGAATATGGGTGGCCGTGTCCGTTCGATTCCTCTATCTGCTTTCACTAGTATTGAATATTCGGATACGTATGGTGGTATCAAACGCAAAGACCAAAAACGGATAGTGAACGTGGAATCCAACATCTTGGGTGGTTTTGCCAACAACCAAGTAGTGGCCGATATTCAAAAGGTATTGCCTGATTTCCAGCAACCAGCTGGTGTATCAATCAAGATGACAGGCGAGCAAGAAGATCAAGCTGAAACACAAAATTTCATCGGTCTAGCGATGCTTATTTCTATTTGCACCATCTTTCTGATCTTGGTTTTGCAGTTCAACTCGATCAGTAAACCACTCATCATCCTGACCGAAATCCTGTTTAGTATCATCGGTGTTTTCCTCGGATTCTATATTTTCGACATGGAAGTATCCATCTTTATGACGGGAATCGGAGTTGTGACATTGGCAGGGATTGTGGTACGAAACGGAATCTTGCTAGTAGAATTTACCGAAATGCTCGAAAAAGAAGGCATGGATACTTTCGAAGCCATCGTATTGGCAGGTCGCACACGTATGACTCCTGTTTTGATGACAGCATCAGCTACAATTCTAGGTTTGGTACCTTTGGCGATTGGTCTAAACATTGATTTTGTAACTCTATTTACCGAATTCAATCCACATTTCTTCCTAGGTGGCGACAGTGTAGCCTTCTGGGGGCCATTGTCTTGGACATTGATATTTGGACTTGGATTTGCTACGTTCCTAACCCTCATTCTAGTTCCAGCCATGTATTTGCTGGTTGATAAATTGAAAGTCAGACTCCACAGAGGAAAAGTAAAAACGATATAGTTATTTCTGAATAGTATATTTTTAAAAGCTCCGCCAATTTGGTGGAGCTTTTTTTGTGAATATTCGCACACAGATGACACTGATTCAAATGATAAGAACAGATAAAAAATCAGTGCAAATCAGTCTAATCTGCGTTCCAACCGCATTATCTGTGTGCTAAGCTCTGAGCATGCTCCAGAATTTCTACATAAAAATTTTCGTAGAGCGGAAGGATATTCACCAAATCAAATTGTTTGGCTCTTTCTAGGGCATTTTTCTTGAAATGAGGCAAATGCTTTTCGTCTAATACGTAAAGGGCATTTTTGGCCATGTCTTCTACATCGCCCACATTGCTCAAGAAACCTGTGACACCTTGTACATTCACTTCAGGAATGCCGCCTGTGTTTGATGAGATGACGGGTACTTCGCAAGCCATTGCCTCCAAGGCCGAAAGTCCAAAACTTTCTTTTTCTGAAGGCAAAAGAAACAAATCGGCCAGCGAAAGCACTTCTTCTACTGCATCTAGTTTGCCCAAGAATCGAACATCTTCACATATTTTCAATTCACGACAAAGTGCTTCAACTTTGATCCTTTCGGGACCATCACCCACCAAAAGCAATTTGGCATTGATCGTTTGGCGAATGATTGAGAATACTTTGACCACATCTTCTACCCTTTTTACAGGTCTAAAATTGGAAGTATGTACAATCAGCTTTTCGCCATTTGGACATATGGCATTTTTGAAATGGTCTTTTTTCTGACGCGAAAAACGCTGTAAATCGATGAAATTGGGAATGACACGAATGTCTTTCGTAATCGGAAAATGTTTGTAAGTATCTTGTTTTAAGTTTTCTGAAACAGCCGTCACTCCATCCGATTCGTTGATACTGAAAGTCACGACAGGTTCAAACGAGGCATCGCGACCTACCAAGGTGATATCCGTACCGTGCAGGGTAGTAATGACCGGAATGTAAATTCCTTCTTTTAGTAGAATTTGTTTGGCCATATAAGCAGCTGATGCATGTGGAATGGCATAATGCACATGCAAAATATCTAGTTTTTCATATTTTACAACGTCCACCATTTTGCTGGCCAAAACCAGTTCATAAGGCGGAAAATCGAAAAGGGGATAACTCGAAATCGTTACTTCGTGATAGAAAATATTTTGACTATAAAAATCGAGACGAGCTGGTTGGTTGTAGGTGATAAAATGAACCTGGTGCCCATTTTGTGCCAATGCTTTGCCCAATTCGGTAGCCACCACGCCACTGCCACCAAATGTTGGGTAACAAACAATCCCTATTTTCATACTCATCTAATAATAATCGCCAAAAAGCTCAAATTGTTATTCTCTAACAACAATTTGACCAAAATACGTTCGATTTTTCTGATTAAAACTTTATTATGTTATTTATGAAATATTATTCATAAATTAATCTAAGAAATTTATTCCAAAAAAATGAAAAGAGCCTATACTTATCGCCAACCGCCACCCAAGGCTTTGTACAAATTGACATAAGAAATGCGTTGGCGCTTGTTTGAGTTAATCAAATCCAATTGCGTTTGAAGCGATTGTTGCTGAGCCATCAACACTTCCAAATAACTTGCTCGCCCCGATTTGTACAGTTCGTTCGAAGTTTCGACCGAAAGCATCAGTATTTTATTCTGCTCTTTTACCAAAGTCCTGATTTTCTGCAAGTTTTGAAGGTTCGCCAATTCGTTTGACACTTCTACATAGCCGTTTAAAATGGTTTTCTGATAGGTATGCATGGCCGATATTTGCTGCGATTTGGCGTATTGAAAACGGGCTTGCAAGGCATTGCGGTTTACTAAGGGAGTCACCAAATTGCCCAATGCCGAATAGGCCAAGGAAGCTGGCGACATAAACAAGTAAGATGGATTGAATGCTTGGAAACCCAACCCTGCCGTGATATTGAGATTGGGGTAAAAAGCCGCTTTGGCCACTTTCAGATCAAATTTTGTGGCTTGTACTTGTAGTTCGGCTTCGCGAATATCGGGTCTGTTTTGCAACAATTGGGATGGTACGCCTGCCGAAAACTGCTGAGTTGGTTCTTCCATCAAAATACTTTTTTGTCGGGCGATGGCTTGTGGAAAACGGCCTAGCAAGAAATTCATTCTGTTTTCTACGACTACAATTTTTTGAATGGTTTCCTTTTCAAGAATTTGAGAATGCAATAAAATGGAAGTGAATTGCTGAACGGCCAGTTCATTAGCTCTACCTGATTCTTTTTGTGCCTTCACAATATCAAGTGCTGCCGTTTGTTTGATGATCGTTTGATTGAAAATTTCCAATTCATTGTCCAAATCCAACAACTCGTAATAGGCAATCGCTATTTCGGCCACCAAGTTCGAGATCACATAATTTGTTCCCTCGATGCTCGACAAATAGTAAGCCGTGGCGGCTTTGCGCTGGTTGCGTAGCTTTCCCCAAATATCTATTTCCCAAGAAGCTTGCAAACCCAAATACATATCGGGCAAGTCAATGGGAACGATCTTTCCTGGTGTGATTTCGGTCGTGATATTTCCTGCACCGTCCATCGTATAAAGTCCGAATTTACGCATTCCGCCTCCTATATTTAGTCCGACTTGCGGAAGCTGCGACCCTTTAGCCATTCGCACATTGGCACGAGCCATTTCGATACGTTGTAAAGCCAATTGCAAATCCTGATTATTCCGCAAAGCGGTATCGATTAACTTTGCTAGCACACTATCCGCAAAATAATTGCGCCAATTAACTGCAGCAGTACTGCTAGAATCTTGTGTGGTGACAAACGCTTTGGGAAGCTCTTGTTTAGCAACCGATACATTGGTATTTAGGCTTTTACAAGCCGAAAATAACAAACCGAAAATGATTAATATTATTGAGTATATTTTCATTTATTTAATGATTGGTTTGAATCGAAGGTCTTTTTCTTTTTCGCAGACTCGCACCTAATGTGGCAAAAATGACATAGAGTCCTGGGATAATCACGATTCCAAAAACAGTTCCGAGTAGCATTCCGCCTGCCGCAGCCGAACCGATCGTGCGGTTACCAATCGCTCCTGCACCAGTAGCCATCATCAAGGGAATAAGACCTGCGTTGAAAGCAAACGAAGTCATCAGGATAGGTCTCAATCTTGCTTTGGCTCCTGCAATAGCCGCTTGCAAGGCTGTAAAACCCTCTTTTTGCTTCATTACGGCAAACTCGATAATCAGAATTGCATTTTTACCCAAAAGCCCAATAAGCATAATGAGTGATATTTGCGCATAGATATTGTTTTCTAGCCCCATGACTAGTAGCAAGAAAAACGCACCAAAAACACCCGTTGGCAAGGACAAAATAACTGGCAATGGCAACAGAAAACTTTCATATTGTGCCGAAAGCAATAGGTAGACAAACAACAAACAAATGCCAAAAATGATAGCCGATTCGTTGCCAGCGTTGGCTTGGTCGCGCGAGGCACCTGCCCAGTCGTAGTCGAAACCTTTGGGCAATGCTGTTTTGGCTGTTTCTTTGATTGCAGTGATCGCATCCCCACTACTAAAACCAAGTGCTGGCTCGCCTCCCAAAATAGCAGTTGGATACATATTATAGCGCGTCACCAATTCGGGACCATACACTTTTTCGATGTCCACGAAAGCCGAGATAGGTACCATTTCGCCCTCCTTGTTTTTGATATGAAGGTTTAGAATGTCTTCTGGCTTGGCTCTATACTCGGGCGAAGCTTGGACCATGACACGGTATAATTGCCCAAAACGAATAAAATTTGTTGCATATTCACTCCCAAGCATTGTTTGCATAGTGCTAAGAATATCGGCCACTATTACGCCTTTTTGTGCCGCCTTGAAATTGTCGATATTGATAAGTATCTGAGGATAACTCGCATCAAATGAGGTATATCCGTTTACAATTTCTGGCCGTTTATTGAGCTCTTCAGTAAATTTGTTAGCAACGGTTTCTAGTATTTTCAAATCGCCCTTTCCTGTTTTATCTAACAAGCGTAATTCGTAGCCAGACGAATTGCCATAGCCAGGAACTGGAGGAGGAGTCATAAATTCAATTTTTGCATCTTTGATATGGCTCGTTTTTTCGGTCAGGATTCCAATGATTTGCTTGTCGGTCATTTTCCTGTCTTTCCATTTTTTCAAGCTGATTAGGTTCATTCCAAAAGATGCGCCTACTCCATCTGTAATAATGCTGAAACCTGCCAAAGTCGAAACCGATTCTACACCTTCGATTCCGTTGGCGACTTTTTGAATTTCGTCTGCCACTTTCTCGGTACGTTCCAAAGTAGAGCCAGATGGAGTGGTGATATTAGCATAAATCGTTCCTTGGTCTTCATTTGGAATAAAACCTGTCGCGATTATTTTTCCTAGAATTCCAGAACAGATGACAAAGAAAATCAGAATGCCAAAAGTGACGATTCTTCTATTGGCAATTCGGTTCAGAATACGCTCATATTTGTGTTCGAATTTGGCAAAATCGGCATTAAACCTTGCGAAGAAAAGCTCCAAAAGTGATTGTTTGTGACCTGGCTTTTGAGTGTGCGTGTGTTTCAAAATCATGGCACACAAAGCTGGCGTAAGCGTAAGAGCCGTAATGCCCGAAAGGACAATGGAAATGGCCATCGTGAGCGAAAATTCTCGATAAAAAACGCCCGTTGGTCCCGAAATGAAAGAGGCTGGCACAAACACAGCCGACATCACCAAGGTAATCGCGATGATGGCGCCACTTATTTCTCGCATGGCATGTTCGGTCGCTTTTCGTGGTGAAAGATGCAGGGTTTCCATTTTGGCATGAACGGCCTCGACCACCACAATCGCATCGTCCACCACTATCCCGATCGCAAGTACGAGCGAAAAAAGGGTGATCAAATTCAATGAAAAACCCAGCATGTTCATAAAAAAGAACGTGCCAATCAGCGAAACGGGAACGGTAAGAACGGGAATAAGAGTCGAACGCCAATCTTGCAAAAACAGAAATACCACGAGCGATACCAAAATAAAAGCTTCAATCAAGGTCTTGATTACTTCGTGAATCGAGGCGTCCAAAAACGAAGACACATCATAACTGACCGTATAACTCATGCCCGGAGGAAAGTTGACTTTCAGTTCTTCCATCCTATTTTTGATATTCTGAATCACCTCACTCGCATTGCTTCCTGGCCTTTGCTTGATCATGATGGCGGCTGATGGTTTTCCATTTTCCTTGGAAATAACATCGTATTCTTGTGAGCCAAATTCCACCTGAGCAATGTCTTTCAATCGCAACACTTCACCACTCGATGTGCTTTTTACAATGACGTTTTCGTATTGTTCAATCTTATTGTATTTGCCAGAATATTTGACCACATACTGAAGCGATTGCGCTTTTTTGCCCGAACTCTCCCCTACTTTCCCTGGCGCAGCTTCGATATTTTGTTCTTTCAGGCAACGGATTACATCATCAGGCGAAAGATCAAAATTGGTCATTCGGGTGGGATTCAGCCAGATACGCATCGCATAATCGGTACTTCCCATTATTTTGGCATAGCCTACTCCTTCGATTCTTTTTAGTTCGGCCAAAAGATTAATGTCCGTATAATTGAAGAGGAATTTTTCATCCATCTGTTCATCTTCCGTCAGTACATTCAGGTACATCAACATGCTGTTCTGCACCTTTTCTACTATAATTCCGGCCTTGATCGCTTCCTCTGGCATCTGATCGAGAACAGATGAAACCCTATTCTGAACGTTGACCGCAGCAATTTCTGGATCGACACCAGCTTTGAACACAATCGAAATCACACTCGCTCCATCGTTTCCAGAAGTAGAAGTCATGTATGACATGCCTGGCACACCATTGATCGCACGTTCTAGCGGAGTGACCACCGCTTTCACACACGTTTCTGAATTGGCGCCAGTGTACTTGGTCGAAACCGTCACTTCGGGCGGAGCGATGTTAGGAAACTGAGTAACAGGTAGTTTAGTCAATGCCAACAAACCCAACAAGAGGATAATAAGCGAAATGACAATAGACAGAACTGGTCTATGAATGAATTTATTGAACATATCAGTATCGTTTTAGGCCTTAATTGGGAAGACTTGCCAATACTTGAGTACGTACAATGCTTTGCGGAACGATCATGTCGCCATCTTTTACCAATTGTACGCCTTCGACCACAAATCGCTCTTTTGCCGAAATGCCCGAACCGATCACAAACAGGTTTTGCATGCGAAGTTTTGGAATAATACGCCTTTGATGCACCACATTGCTATCATCCACCACAAAAACGTAAGTGTTTTCTTGAATTTCAAAAGTCGATTTTTGAGGAATGAGCAACGCATTTTTCAACTCCGATTCGATCAGTATTTTGCCGCTACTTCCATGTTTTAGCAATTGATTCGGATTCGGAAATTTTGCCCTGAAAGCGATGTTTCCAGTCGACTTATCAAACTCACTTTCAATCGTTTCGACCGAACCTTTGTAGGGATACATTTCGTCATTGGCCATCCTCATCGAAATGGTTTTTTCCTTGTGATTTGTCTTAGAGGAAACAAAATCTAAATAAACAGCTTCCGACACATTGAAATATACCAACATGTGACTATTGTTAGAAATAGAAGTCAGCAAAGTACCTTCATCTACCAAACTGCCCGGTTTACTTGGGATTCGATTGATTATCCCGTCAAAAGGAGCCCTTATTTGTGTAAAAGACAAATAACGTTCGGCCTCCGAAACGTCCGAGTCCATCTCCTCTACTTTGGCATTCATGGCCTCTAGTTTAGAGCGCATCAACTCGGCTTCGGTTTTTGAGACGATATTTTTTTCCATCAGTCTGACGGTATTTTCCAATTCGATTTGTGCTGATTTGGATTCCGCAATCGCATTTCTAAGTGCCGACCTCGCTGCCTGCACATTGTGTTGGTGGAGTTTGCTCGACAATGTAAACAGCAATTGACCTTGGCGGACACGGCTTCCTTCGTCCACATGCTGCTTTTCGATAAAACTCGAAATGCGCGATCTGATCTCTACATTTTGCAAAGATTGAATCTCAGCCACATATTCATTCACATAATTGGTGTCCTTCACGATTGGGCTGGCCACCAAATAAGTTTCCAGCTTTTCCTCCACTTTGTTTGATGCACAAGACGTAAACAAAACCGACAAGCAGAGTAATGTATAGAAATGGCTATTCTTCATCACGAAATTATTTGGTATAAAATTCAAGTAAATGGAATTTTTTAGTTCGTTGTTGCAGTAACAACGAGCAAGGAACTGAAAATGAACATGAGAAGCGTAGGAGGGAATTCCAAGAATAGTGTCATGATGTTATTTTTTAAGTTTGCTGATACTCTTAGAACGAAAATTAAGGGATTGATTCCGTAAAAACAATGGAGTAGTTTTCGCATCTAGGCTGCGAATCTATCCAATACAGCAAGTTCTAACGAAAATAGATAATGGTATAAATTGAAGAATATTTAACTCCACAAAACAACTAACTATTTGATTATAAATTAATTATAAAAAATAAACAATTAAATAATCTAAGACAAGTTTAAAAAACAAACAAATTAAAAAAAAATAATATAATCAGCATTTTTATTCAGAAACTAAGTGTTTTCTTGTTAAAAATTCATTAAAAATGTGTTCTAATTTTTTATTAAAGAAGTCCTATTCCGAAAAACAAGGACGTTGCAAGGCTTATTAAGGCTAGTTGTTTCAAAAAAGGATCCAATTCTCGATTTATTAGTGTCGATTTTACCTTCAAAATATGAAAAACGTATAGTGGAAACAAAATCATGGGCAATAATTGAAGCCAATTCGAAAAAGTGGAAAATAAGTAAATTGACAGAAAAACAATAGAAAGTACAATTAGTATATAATGATATATTTTACCTTTTTCATACCCAATCATGACTGGAATACTGCGTTTTCCTGAAGCTCTATCGTTTTCGATATCTCGCAGATTGTTCAAATTGAGCACTCCAACTGCAAGCAATCCACACGAAAGCGCAGGCAAAATATTGATAGCCATAAACTGATGTGCCATTAGAAAATGCGTTCCTAAAACACCAACCAACCCAAAAAAGAGAAGCACCGAAATATCACCCAAGCCTTTGTAGCCATATGCATTGCTGCCCACGGTATAGGTGATGGCTGCTAAAATGCAGAATAGTCCAACACCTAAGAAAAAACCCAAAATGACCATGTCAGAAAACGCGCCTGCGAAATACAAAAGTCCATTACCACTGACCAACGAAAGAATTGAAAAGAGAACGATGGCTATTTTCATTGCATTGGGAGAGATTAGACCTGCCTGAACGGTGCGCGATGGCCCCACACGAGCTTCGTTATCAGTGCCTTTCATATAATCGCCATAATCGTTGGCAAGGTTCGAGAGCACTTGTAAGAATAGGGTCGTAAGCAAAGAGAAAGCAAAGATACCGCCATTGAAAGCTCCTTCTTTGGCAGCTAAAAACGCTCCTAAAATAATGCTCGAAAATGCTAAAGGTAACGTGCGTAGTCGGAAGGCTGAAAGCCAAGCTTGTATGGTAGAAGGCATCTGATTAGAAATTGATTCGCCAATATACGGTTGATGGTGCAAAATTACCAACGAAAAAACGAGACGTGCCCTGTTATGATATTAAATGAATTAATATTCATTACCAAAGATCTGCTATAGTGAATAGTGAATAGTTTCTAAATCAATTTCCCTTGCAAACCACCTGT
>JAYVIX010000215.1:0-6976 GCA_043769845.1 Cytophagales bacterium | reverse complement strand
ACTCAGTTTAAAAGTTGAGGAAGATAGTCTCGAAAGCATCTTTCGTCAGTTAACAACAAATTAATTAATAATTATTAATTAATAATTAAATTCTCATGTTCAGTATTTTCAAAAAAGAACTCAGCAGTTTCCTCTTTTCGCTGATTGGGTACATCGTAATTTTGGTCTTTTTGGTGGGTAACAGTTTGTTTATTTGGGTTTTGCCCGAAACGAATGTGTTCGATGGTGGTTTTGCGAGCTTGGATACCCTTTTCAACCTTGCGCCATTTTTGTACATGTTTTTGATTCCTGCGATTACAATGAAGTCGATAGCAGAAGAAAAGAAAACGGGAACAATCGAGCTACTTTTTACCAAACCAATTGTGGACATGGACATTGTATTGGGCAAGTATTTCGCCTGTACTTTGTTGGTTTTGTTCTCGCTTTTGCCAACGCTTATCTATTATGTTTCGGTGTATCAATTGGGAAATCCAGTCGGGAATATTGATTCTGCCGGTTTTGTTGGCTCGTTTCTTGGTTTGATTTTGCTTGGAGCTGTTTTTGTTTCAGTCGGAATATTCTCTTCTTCATTAACTGATAATCAAATAGTTGCTTTTATTCTATCGTTGATTTTGTGTTATCTGCTTTACCAAGGATTTGATTTGCTTTCGGGCGTTGCCGAAAAAGGAGCAGTCACACTTTTTATCAGTCAGTTAGGAATTCAGTATCATTATTTGTCGTTTAGCAAAGGTTTGTTGGATTCGCGCGATGTCTTGTATTTCCTTATCGTCATTGTGGTTTTTCTTCAAGGAACGAGGCTGAAATTGGAGAGTAGGAATTGGTAGGTTTTGATTAAATTTATACTACAAATTGTCAATCAATCAATTAAATAGAATGAAGAAGCTAGCAGTTATAGATACCATCACAATGTTGCCTGAAGAATTTTCTATTGATGAATTGATTGAACGCTTATTGATTGTCGAAAAGATTGACAAAGGAAGGGTTCAAATCAAAGAAGGCAAGATCAATTCCGAAGAGCAAGCCAAAGCAAAACTTGGTAAATGGTTAAGCTGATTTGGACTGACCAAGCCATTGAAGACTTGGGAAATATTGGTGATTACATTGCTTTGAATTCAGAAAAATACGCAAAGTTGACTGTCAAGAAACTGTATGACAGGACGGATGTGCTAAAAATATTTCCAATGTCGGGTAGAATTGTTCCTGAGAAGATCGAGGATAATGTTAGAGAATTGATTGAAGGTAATTACAGGATTATATACGAAATCTTTTCTGATGAATTGATCTATGTTTTGACAGTCTTCCATAGCGCAAGAGAGCTGAGGATTTGATTTAAAGGTTATAGCCCAAAATAAAAATGAACTTACTCATCAATCCCACTACATTGCTAGAAACTTATTCGGATCAAGTAGAAATAAGTATTCAGGAGGCATTTGAAAATTTGAAAGATGCGGAGATTTCTACAGATACATTTAGTTTTTATACTTCAGTAGCTTCTGTGTTTTCGAGCAAAATAGAAGGTGAAGAAATAGAATTGGATAGTTATGTAAAGCACAAGCGTTTTGGGATTGAATTTTTGCCAGATTATACCAAAAAGATTGACGATTTGTACAGTGCTTATCAGTTTGCTCAAAAGCCAGCCGAATTGAATAAGGAAAATATTGAAAAAGTACATGCGTTGTTGGCTAAACATGTTGTGGCTCAACATCAGCAAGTTAGAATTAGAACCCAAAACATGTATGTCACTACTGCCGATGGTAGAATTGAATATGTTGCAGCAGTTCCTAGTGAAGTAGAATCCGAAATGGAGAAGTTTTATTTTGACATAAAAACCTTACTTTCTGTGGATTTGAATTTCAAGGAAGTCTTGTTTTTCGCAAGCATGATTCATTTGGTGTTTGTAAAAATCCATCCTTTTAATGATGGAAATGGACGAACAGGGCGGTTGTTGGAAAAATGGTTTTTAGCTCATAAATTGGGTCTTAAAGCTTGGTTTGTGCAGTCTGAAAAATACTATTACTCTCAACATCAGACCTATTATAATAATCTTAGAATGTTGGGTATTGAATATGAGCAGTTGGATTACACCAAAGCAATGCCTTTTTTATTGATGTTGCCGCAGTCTCTGGTTATAGAAAAAGACAACGAATAGTTTAAAATGAATAAAATAAAAAGTTTAAAACGTGTTTTACTTGTAATTGGCGTTCTAGTAGCACTTCAATTAGTTTCTGGTTATTTCTTTTTTAGAATTGATTTGACGCAGGACAAACGTCACACAATTGCACCTGCTACAAAAGCAATCCTGAAAAACCTGAATGAAGTAGTCATCATCAAAGTTTATCTGGAAGGCGATTTGCCCGCTAGCTTTAGAAGATTAAAAGCTTCGATTCAAGAAACGCTAGACGAGTTTCAAGTGTATGGTAAGTCTAAAATCCAGTATGAATTTGTGGATCCAGAATTGATTACGGATAAAAAAGCCAAGAATCAGTTTATGATTGAGATGGCCAATAAAGGGATTCAGCCCACCAATATTTTTGTCAAAGAACAAGGTCAGAAAATTGAAAAACTGATTTTTCCAGGAGCTATGATTTCTTATCAGGGCAAAGAAACAGCCGTGATGTTGCTGAAAGGAAGTACGAATACTGATCCAAATCAGATATTGAATCAATCGGCTGAAAATGTGGAATACGAGTTTGTGTCGGCTATCAAACAGCTTTCGACTGATAAAAAGAAACGCATTGCTATTCTGGGTGGACATGGCGAACCCGAAAGTATCCGTTTTGCCGACTTGGCTGATGGACTGAAAGAATTCTACGAAGTAAAACGCCTTGATTTGACCAAAACCGACTGGATTCGAAACTATGATGCGATTGTATTGGCTCAACCTACGAAGCCATTTTCGGATGAAGACGTCTTGAAAATTGATCAGTTTGTGATGCGTGGCGGAAGATGTGTGTTTTTAATTGATCCCATTAAAATCAATTTGGATAGTTTGGGCGCACAAGGCACTTTCATTTTTCCATACGAGCTGAATTTAGATGATTTATTATTCAAGTATGGAATTCGTCTGAATAAAGATTTGATCCAAGATTTGTATTGTTCCCAAATCCCGATGACGGTTGGTAACCTTGGCGACAAACCTAGAATTGAATTGGTTTCTTGGACGTTTTTTCCACTGTTGAATACGTATGGCAAACATCCGCTTACCAAGTCCTTGGATGCGATTCAAACTAAATTTTTGAGTACCGTGGATACCGTAAAAGCAGACGGAATCAGAAAAACGCCTATTATTTCTACTTCGGCCTATACCAAATCTACTTCCGTTTTGGCAAATGTGGACTTGAATCAAATGCGCAACGATCCTGATCCAAAGATGTTTACGGGAGGAAATAAAACGGTCGCCTATTTGTTGGAAGGAAAATTTAAATCTGCTTTTGCAAACCGACCAACCGTGAAACCAGAAGGATTTATGCCACAGGGAATTCCTTCGGCTATCATTGTAGTTTCGGATGGCGACATGGCATTGAACGATGTGAATCCGAAAAATGGCGAACCAACTCCGCTTGGTTTTGACCCGTATCAGCGCAGGACGTATTCTAACAAAGATTTTTTGACGAATAGTTTGAATTATTTGCTTGACGAAGATGGTTTAGTAGGTGTGAAGAATAAGGAAATTGCTTTGCGTCCTTTGGATAAATCTAAAATCAAAGAACAAAAAGCCAAATATCAAATTTTGAATGTAGTAGTGCCACCCGTGTTGGTCTTGGCGTTTTGGCTAGGATTTGGGTATTTTAGGAGAAAGCGTTTTGCGATGAATTAAATGAGGACGATTTTTCTTTGGTGTTTTCTTCTTCTTTTCTTAACAGGAAAATCGCAATCCGTGAGCTTTCCAGATTCAATATCTGTTTATCAATTCACAACTGATAGTGTAAAAACGGTTTTAAGGTCTCAAAAGGAGATTAAATATTTCGTTAAGTTGTTGAAATCGAGAAAGAAAGCGGCAGTGAAATTTCGAGAGAAGTACAAGATTATTTTACACGATAAAAATTCAAATACGGAAATCGAAGCTTCTTATAAGTACATCAGGATGAATGGGACTTTCAGAATAAGCAAAAATTTGAACCACTATTTCTCTAAATTAGATTTCGAGAAGTACTGATGAGTCAATTTGTTACGCACTGCGTAGCAAATTGACAAGAAGTTTCAAGATGGCATTTACTTTTAGCCCAAAATAAAAACATCACAAAAGACGTTTAGCCTGTACAAGATCAACAAGAACCTGAAAATCAAGGTCTCCATATTTTTTTTTTGCTTCTACCTGTCTGGCTTTTTGCGCAGCAGAGTAGTTTAAGAACACGTTGGGTAAATTTGAGGAAAGGCGAAAAGATAAAGGATAGTTTAAGTATTGATCCTGCTTCTTTGCTTATTCTCCAGCCAAAAGACGCGAAGTTGAATGCTGTTTTTGATCCAAGTGGCAATTCGGTACAATTTCAAACCGATTCTACTTCGCCCGATTCTATTCAAATCAGTTATCGTGTTTTTCCTTTCAATTTATCCAAACGGATTTTTAATAGAGATTTACGCGTGTACGATTCTTCGCGCTACTATATGGATCCGATTGGGCGTGGTGGACGCTATTATGAAGCCAAGGAAGAACTTTTTACCACGCCAGGTCTAAATAAAACAGGTACAATCAGTCGCGGGATTTCGTTTGGTAACAATCAGGATGTGTTTGTGAATTCGGCATTGAACTTGCAGATGGAAGGAAAGTTGGGCAACGATGTGACAATTTTGGCGGCTATTTCAGACCAAAATATTCCTATTCAGCCCGAAGGAAATACTCAGAATTTGCAGCAGTTCGATCGGGTCTATATTCAACTTTCGGGCAAAGGAGCAACTCTGACGGCTGGCGATGTGCTGTTGAAAAACAAAGAGTCTTATTTTTTGAAATACTTAAAAAATGTTCAAGGTGGTTTTGCAGAAGTAAAATACAAACCCATCAATGAAAGTGAAGCTACCACAGCTATTGGGGCTGCAGTTTCGAAAGGGAAATTCAATTCCATGTTTTTGGATGCGGTCGAGGGCTTGCAAGGCCCATATAAACTGCGAGGGCCCAATAACGAACGTTTTATCATTGTGATTTCTGGTTCTGAAAAAGTGTATTTGGACGGAAGGTTACTGACGCGCGGTTTCAATTACGACTATGTGATCGATTATAATCAGGCGGAAATAACGTTTACGAACCAAATATTGGTGACAAAATTTTCAAGGATTCGGGTCGATTTTGAATATACCGACAAGAATTTTTCCAGAACCACCGTTGTGGCCAATCATTACCAGAACTACAAAAAGTGGAATGGTTATTTTAATATTTATAGCGAAAAAGACAATCCGAATACGCCCATTACAGCTCAGCTTTCGGAAAACGACATTGAAATTTTGAAAAAAATTGGAGATACTGTTTCTAATGCACTTGCACTTGGTGCGGTTGCTGCTGAATTTTCGACCAGCCAAGTTTTATATAAGCAATTGGATACCAGCTTGTCGGCTTTTCCCATTTATGTCTATACTTCGACCGATCCTGGCATGACCGTTTTTGCGCTTACGTTTTCAGATCTTGGCCAAGGAAATGCCGATTATGTGCAAGTGACGAGTACCGCCAATGGCAAAGTCTATGAATGGCGTGCACCAGTAAACGGTGTCAGGCAAGGGAGATATGCACCTGTACGGCAGCTTCCTGTGCCAAATAAAAAGCAAATGTATAATGGCGGACTTAGCTATGATTTTTCTAAAACCGAAAAAATATATGCTGAATATGCGATGTCGGATCAAAGCCAGAATTTGTTTTCGACAGTAAATAGTAGTGACGATGTGGGCAATGCTCTAAAAGTGGGTTATGCCAATAAAGGCAAAGAAATCGGATTGGGTAGTTACAAATTGCAAGGAAGTATTGACTATGAATATTTGGATAAATTTTTTCGTCCGATAGATCGTTTTCGTTCCATTGAGTTTGATCGTGATTGGGGGACTGCGCAATACAATAATTGGGGAACCGCATTAGGTCAAACGTTTGAAGATCATGTGGTGAACGCAAGTACAGGCTTGCAAAAAGACAAAAACAACCAAGTAAATTATCGCTTCAGTTTCAGGCAAAAAGAGACGATCGTGAACGGGCAGCAACATCAGGCTTCGTTTGCCAGGCGAATGGGCATTTATCAAGTGAAAGTGGATTATTTTAATTTGAAAAACGATTTGGCCAAAACGAGGTCTGATTGGCAACGCTTTAGCGTAGATAATTCATTGGTTTTTAATTATTTAACACCTGGTTATAAGTATAGTTTCGATCGAAATATCATAAAAGGAGGTCTGAGTAAAGATTCAATCATTGCAAGTGCCATGTATTTTGAAGAACATAAAGTGTATGCCAGAACGGTTGACAGTCTTAGTAAATTTAAATATGAAACGGATTTTAGTTATCGTACCGATAATGCTCCATTGAAAGGTGAAATTGCAAACCAAATCTTGACCGAAGCAAAGACTTGGACCAATAATGTAGGTTTCAAACCGAACCAAAGCAATAATGTGAACATGCTTTTGACCTATCGAATGCTTGATAATAAGCGAGATACGACTTCAAAACGAATCGAAGAAACGATCATGGGGCGACTCGATTGGTCTTCCGATTTGTTGGCTAGACATGTGCGTTCCGAACTTACCTATACCGCCCAAACGGGCAGACAACAGATAAACGAGTATTTGTATGTGGAAGTGCCAGCAGGCCAAGGACAATACAAATGGATTGATTATAACAATGACAATGTCAAGCAGTTAAATGAATTTGTAGAGGCGATTAATTATGATGAAAAAATATTCGTACGATATAATACACCTACCGATCGTTTTGTGAAGGCATATAGCAACAATGTCAATTATCGGCTAAATCTTTCGGCTCCACGCAAATGGCGCGAAAAGAATTGGC
>JAYVIX010000214.1:0-2043 GCA_043769845.1 Cytophagales bacterium | reverse complement strand
GAATTCGTCGAGGAAGTGGATCAAATATCGTTCACCTAAGATTGTTGAAGGTGAAATAGGACCGCAGATATCTGAGTAAACAGTTTCTCCAGCTTGTGTAGCTCGAGGTGGTTTTTTGTCGGCGAATTTGGATTGGTTTAATTTGGCTTCGGCACAAGTTGGGCAGTTGATTTCCTCTTGTTGATTAGCAATGTTGATAGCAGGATCATCTCGTGCAATTGCTAGAATTTCTTCTTTGGAAATATGGGCCCAGTCTTCGTGTAATTCTTGCAGAGTTTTTGTAACAATAGTTGAATCGGCAAATTGGAGAGTGTTTGTAGTGGCTTGTTCAAAAATTTGAGTAGTTTCAGTTGATTGTTGATCGGCAGTTGAAATATTATTCATAGCATAAAGACCGGATTCATTGATGGCACCTTCTAAAAGAATTTCTCCTGTTTGTTCAAGTTGACCTTTGAATATTTGGCAGTTTGTGCCGTTGAAAATAATATACATATCTGGCGAAGCAGCAGCAATTCGTTTGACTGACATTAAATTTTGAGTTAAGTTTGGAACTACGAGCGTTTTGTTGAAGTCGAAATTTCGGCCATTAGAATTGATACGGAGCGTTCCTTCACTTTCAGCTGAAATAAGGTCACCAGAGGCTACTTGTATTTGAGTTTGAGAAGGTTGAAGGTTTGTCATATCGGCGGTATTTGTCTTCATGTGCGCAGAGCAGCCTGAATCTAAAATCCATTGTTGATCTTGTGGTTTCGTTGTAAAGGCATAGGCAAGGCTTGTTTTCTCTTCTTTGGTTGGTGGTTTGTTGTCTTTCTTTTGGTCGGCTGGCTTGTTGTCGGCTTTCCAAGTTGAGTGGCAACCCAGGCATCGAGTAAATTTAGGAAACATGTTGTCTATTGGCTTTTGGCAAGAAATACATTTTCGAGGCGGAGCTTTTGGCGTTTGTGTGGCATTAGCGGCTTCTCGAGGACGATCTTGTTTGGTATTTAGCGGTTTGGCTTGTGGTGTTGACTTCTGAGCTTGACGAGCATCTTCATGAGCGAATTTTGTCTTGAGAACGGCGATTGTCATTTGATCTACAGGAAGTTGATAAATGGCTTGTTGTATTTGATCATATTTTGGTGGTAAGCAAGTTAGGATCTTGTAAAAAACCATTTCTTCAGAAATTATTGGACAGTTGAGTTCTCTTAGGCGTTGTCTAAAAGTTTCGACTCGAGCAATCCAGTTGGTTAATTTCTCTGATTCTTGATAGTTAACGGCATAATAGGCTTGCATAATTACGGCTATGTTTCCCGCTTCTTCTTGATGAGTTTCTATTCGAAGTTGGTTCCACATTTGTAATATCGAAGGAAGATCTTTGATGGCTTGCCAAAATTGAGGATCGATTGTGGATCGTAGAATTCCCTTGATTTGTTCAACTTCGGATTTCCATTGTTCTTTCTTCTTTATGATAGTGTTATGCCATATTGGCAGATCATGGAATCTTTTCTCTAAAGCAAGTTTGGCATCGACGATTTGTTGATCATTGAGATTTGCAACGTTTATATCGATGGCATCTAGTGCATTGTTAAAGAGAATCTCTCGAGGAGGTTGTTCGTATGTCGCGGCCAGCCAGAGATCGAGATTATCGTAAGTCAAATGATGCATAAAAGATTTGACTTGTAAGATGGTTTCGGTATTTTGAGACCATTTGTAATAGTTTCCAAAGTTGAGCGTTATGTTTGAATTTGACATAGTAGCAGATTGACTTTGAAGTTTTGTAGCAATTGTGGGCGCAATAACTATTGAAAAAGCTCGGTAGTTTGTAGTATCGGTATTAGATAGCTACTTGAAACTTGAACTTGTACTAATATTTTTGTACTGGTGTTAAGCACAAAAAGTTCAACTCCAGTTAATCCTTGATCTCTATTGGGCTTTGCTGAATGTAATCCTAAAACTTTTAGTTCTTGTACCAAATAAAAGTTTGTATTAGAATTAGTTCGAAAGCAATAGAAACACGTCGTATTGTTGGAAAATCAATTTATTCTTAAATGTAAACATACCTAA
>JAYVIX010000213.1:0-6588 GCA_043769845.1 Cytophagales bacterium | reverse complement strand
TGGTCATTAAAAATATTGTTGATTCTGTCAATTACATAGTAACAACTAAAGGTATTCCTCTCAAAATAAAAAGAGCAGCGTGTTATGATATATATACTGGTGGATTTGCTAGATGTAGTTCTGTAGATAATGAGTTGACTTTAATTCTTGGACCTCATTCAGATTATATTTCTCAACCTTATTTTATTGACAATCCATACCTACATTCCGATACTTTATTTAGTCGAAAAAAGTATGGTATATATTTAGTCACACGTTTAGATGGAGTGAATAAAATGGATGTGTTGAACCTTATAGATAGAAGTGGCCCCGGCATAAAAATAGACATTGGAAATAGCAAGGCAGTATTAGACATAGGTTGGGTTGCTGAAAAACCAAATAGCTCTGGTTCTTATTTTCTGCAAGGTTTACAAGATTTAAAGTCAAATAATGAAAATCATGGTCTGGAAACATCTCTTTTCGCAGATACTAATAAGATTGAATATTTTTCTAACGTTGTCGGATATTACATGCTTAATTACAATCAAACAGACAAAACGTATTATTGTGATTTTGTTCCAGGATCTATTGGAGAACAGCTTGACTTATTTGAATTATCCGACACAGTTGGGAGTCGTAATACATATAACAGTCTTCCGTTTATAAAAACAATAGAACAAGGCATTACTGGAATAAGTGGAAATGTTTATCCAACATTTGTTCGAATGTTAGTACAAATTGATGTGCTTTTTGAGAATTACTTTTGGTCACCACAAAAGAGGAATTTGGCAGAAAGTTATTACTCCAGTATAACAAAACTTTCTGCTTCAAATGTATTTGTAGGCGACCCTAAGACTTCTATCATAATAGAACATCCGTTAGGTGTTGGCAATAATTCGTTAATAAGCAATGGCCTTCGTATTTTCCCAAATCCTAATAACGGACAATTCACAATCGAAGCTTCTGACTTTGAGATAAAAAATATTAAGATTATGGATTCCTACGGAGCACTCCTTGCCCAATCGAGTGGGATAAACGTGGATATAAACAATCTATGTGAGAATGGCTTGTATTTAGTAGAAGTGGAAACGAATAAAGGTTTGATGAGGAAGAAAATCGTAGTCGCAAAATAATACTAAAGATAATAATGATTTAATTCTGATAATTAAAAGCAGGTTAGGCACATTCTATTAATAGTAAAAATAGTTCTAACACCTATATGACATAATCTAACTAGTGTATGAGATGTTAAAACTGTAGTATGTCATGTTCTAATACCCTTCTGCCACGTTCTAACAGGTGTCTGGCATGTTCTAGAAGGTGCATGAGATAATCTATCGTGTGTCTTAGATGTTCTAACACCCGCATGAGATGTTCTAACATCAATATGCGTAATTCTAAATCGTTCTTGAAGTATTCTTTTTCATTTGAATTGAAACGATGCACCGATACAATAAGTAAAAGGTAGTTTTTAATTTCGCTAGCATAAAAACAAAAAAAGAACGCCCAATTTCTCAGGCGTTCTTTTTAGAATATGAATGTTAATAAATGGCTTTACACTTTCTCCACCTTCATCTCCAAGTTAAACTCGTCCATATCCACCACCGAAGCGTTCGCTACTTTGTCTTTCAGGAGAAATTCGAGGGCTTGGGTTTCGGTACAGATGTATTCTTTGTTTGCTTCTAAAGCACTGTTTACCAGTTCGTCCAGCCTTTGTACTTCAATACGAATTTTGTCTTGTACTTCAAGTCCCATGTCCTTGCGCAAGTTTTGCACACGGTTCACGAGGTCGCGTGCGATGCCTTCTTTCTTCAGGTCGTCCGTCAGCGTGGTATCTACCGCCACCGTTATTTCGCCATCGGTTGCAGACGCCATTCCTACCGCATCCGATGTTTTGATTAATACATCGTCTCGTTGAATGGTATGGCTTGTTCCATCGGCAAATGTCAATGTCAAACCTTTTGATTCAAGCGTAGCAATTTCTTCTTGACTCAATGCCGTCAATAAATTTTTCACTTCGTTTATCTTCTGTCCCAATGCTTTCCCAAGTTTTTTCAAATCGGGTAAAACTGATTTAGTAAACAAACTCTGTCCACCTTTTGGGTCGAATGTAATTACTTCTTTCACATTCGTTTCGTCTTTTATCAAAAGCGAAACTTTGTCTAAAAGGGCTAATACTTTTTCGTCAGCCGCATTCACGTACACTTTGGCCAAAGGCTGACGCACACGTAAGTTGTTAAGTTTGCGTACCGAATGTATCAACGAACTGGCTTTTTGTGCCAAATGCATGCTTTTGCTCAATGTGCTATTGATCAAGCTTTCGTTTGCTTTTGGCAACAACGTAAGGTGAATCGAAACAGCCTTTGCATCATTAGCAGAAGTTAAATTCTTATACATCCATTCACTAAAGAATGGCGCAATTGGACTCATTAACTGAGCTGTGACCAACAAACATTCATGCAAAGTTGCGTAGGCATTCTTTTTGTCATCTGCTTCGCCTTTCCAGAAACGTTTGCGTGAAAGACGCACATACCAGTTCGAAAGGTTCACATCCACAAACTCCTCAATCGCACGTGCGGCACGAGTGACATCGTAGTTCTCATAACTTTCAGTCACAGTTTTGACCAAAAGTTGTAGTTCGGAAATAATCCAACGGTCGAATTCAGAACGGTTCTCAACCGCCAATACTTTCGGATCGGAGATATTGAACTGATCTAAATTGGCATAAATCGCATAAAAATTATACGTATTGTAAAGCGTTCCAAATAGTTTACGCTGTACTTCGGTAATGCCGTCAAGGTCGAATTTTAGGTTATCCCAAGGGTTGGCGTTGCTGATCATGTACCATCGTGTGGCATCGGCACCGTACGTATTTAAGGTGTCAAAAGGATTGATGACGTTGCCTTTGCGCTTCGACATTTTCTCACCGCTTTTGTCCAACACCAAGCCAGTAGAAATCACGTTTTTGAATGCCACTTCGTCAAACAACATACCAGCAATGGCATGAAGCGTAAAGAACCAACCACGTGTTTGGTCTACCCCTTCCGAAATAAAATCGGCAGGATAAGCTCCATGATTATCAATCAGTTCCTTGTTTTCAAACGGATAATGCCATTGTGCATACGGCATCGCTCCCGAATCGAACCAAACGTCTATCAGGTCAGTTTCGCGTGTTAAGGCTTTGCCTGAATCAGAGACTAAGGTAATATTGTCTACATATGGGCGGTGTAGGTCAAAGACCTCCCCAGCCCCTCTCCCTTGGAGAGGGGAGTTGAGGGCATTGGTGATTTTGGAGAGTACGCCTTGAAGGTTGGTTTCTAGTTCTTCGTTTTTGAATCTTATTTCCGTGTAACCAAGCGCTATTAGTTCTTTTGTTCTTGATTGATCGTATTCTTTTTGTTGGTCGTGAATTGGCCCATCTAGTTCAATAACTAGCTTTTGTTTGATGCAAACGAAGTCAACTATGTATTTGCCGATAGCATGTTGTCTACGGAATTTTCGACCGAGTTTTTGATTGCGAACTGCTTGCCAAAGTGTTTCTTCGGCATCTGTTTGGTTCTTTCTGTTTTCTCTGGCAAATTCTTTAAGCACTTTCCACGTTTGGTATTCGGAAGTAAACACATTCGAAGCGATGTCCTCGCTCCCCTCTCCATCGGAGAGGGGCTGGGGGTGAGGTCTATAAGGATTGACTTGTTCAAAACCTGCCTTAATTGCCTTTTCAATTTCGTTAGAAAGTTCCTCAACCGAACCGATGCACTTTATCTCTTTACGGTCTTCCGACACCCAAATAGGCAACGGAGTTCCCCAATAACGTGAGCGCGAAAGATTCCAATCGACCAAGTTTTCCAACCAATTGCCAAATCGCCCAGTTCCAGTACTTTCTGGTTTCCAGTTGATGGTCTTATTCAATTCCACCAAACGGTCTTTGACGGCTGTAGTTTTGATGAACCATGAATCGAGCGGATAATATAGAATAGGTTTATCGGTACGCCAGCAATGTGGGTAAGTGTGTTCGTATTTTTCTACTTTGAATGCTTTGTTTTCAAGTTTCAGTTTGATGCCAAAACGATCGTCTACCGAAATATATTTATCTACTTTCTGAACAATTCCTTGCGCAACTAAAAGCTTTTCTTGCTTTTGGCGTTCGGTTTCTATTTCATTAACAGTCAAATACGCTTCTTTTACATATTCGCCACCAAAGCCAAAACGTTCGTCTAGTACTTCTTTTAAAAACCGACCTTGCTTGTCGACCAAAGGAACCTCATCGCCCATTTCGTTGCGCACCATGATGGCAGGAATGCCAGCTTGTTTCGCCACACGAAAGTCGTCCGCACCAAACGTAGGCGCAATGTGTACGATTCCAGTTCCATCTTCGGTACTTACAAAATCGCCTGGAATAACTCTAAAAGCAGGTTGTGCTGGTTTGACATAAGGCAGTAATTGTTCGTATTCTAAGCCGATTATGTCTTTACCTAAGAACAAAGGTTGATAAGTTGCCTCATCAAAAGTCACTATTTCATACGGAATAGTTTTTTTATCAGGTGTGAAATCCGCAAGAGATTCATCAAAGTCCTTTCTTCTATATTTTGAACCCAATACTTTAACATATAAATTATTTGCTAAAACGATAGTTATAGGCTTGAATGTGTATTGGTTAAATGTTTTTAGGAGAACGTATGCAATATCGGTGCCAACTGCTAATGCCGAATTAGATGGTAATGTCCAAGGAGTAGTAGTCCATGCAAGAGTATATACATCTGACCAATCTTTAGAATACTTAAAAAGCCACTCGGACTTTTCATTTCTAGTTATTTTAAACTGCGCTACAATAGTTGTATCCCTCACATCCTTGTAAGTACCTGGTTGGTTCAGTTCGTGCGAACTAAGACCTGTTCCAGCAGCAGGAGAGTAGGGTTGTATCGTATAACCTTTGTATAATAAGTCCTTCTTGTAGAGTTCTTTCAATAACCACCAACACGATTCGATATATTCGTTTTGGTAAGTGATATAGGGATTTTCCAAATCGACCCAGTAACCCATTTTAATGGTTAACTCGTCCCATTGGTCCTTGTATTTCATTACCGTTTCTCGGCATTTCTGATTGTATTCCTCAATCGAAATTTTCTTTCCAATGTCCTCTTTTGTAATACCAAGTTCTTTTTCAACTTGCAATTCTACAGGCAATCCATGTGTGTCCCAACCACCTTTGCGTTTCACTTGGAAACCTTGCATGGTTTTGTAACGGCAAAAGATATCCTTGATCGTACGAGCCATAACGTGATGGATTCCAGGCGTTCCGTTGGCCGAAGGAGGACCTTCAAAAAACGTAAACGAAGGCGAACCTTCACGCTCCGAAACCGATTTTTCAAAGACACTGTTTGCTTCCCAAAACTTCAGCATGTCGGCCGCTATTTGTGGGAAGTTGGAGGATTTATATTCTGGGTAACTCATTGGAAATGGAACAATTGATGAGTTGATGAATTCATGTTAGCAACATTTATCTGCCATCATAAATTCATCAATTCTTGAAATCAAAAATTTATTAAACGTTGAAACGGAAGTGCATCACATCACCATCGCCTACCACGTATTCTTTGCCTTCGATCGAAAGTTTGCCTGCTTCTTTGCAAGCTTGTTCTGAACCATATTGCAGATAATCAGCATATTTGATTACTTCTGCTTTGATGAAACCTCGTTCGAAATCAGTATGAATCACACCTGCAGCTGCAGGTGCTTTCCATCCTTTAGTGATTGTCCAAGCACGCACTTCTTGTACGCCAGCAGTGAAGTAAGTGTATAGGTTCAATAAACTATAGGCAGCTTTGATCAATTTGTCCAAACCAGATTCTTTCAAACCGTATTCATCCAAGAACATTTGACGGTCTTCTGGATCGGTAATTTCAGCAATTTGAGATTCTAAAGAGGCACATACTATTACTACTTGTGCACCTTCTCCTTTTACCGATTCTTTCAATGCTTCTACCCATTTATTACCTGTGTTTATTTCCGTTTCAGAAACATTGGCAGCATAAATAACAGGCTTGGCTGTAAGCAATTGCAAATCGAAAACGGCTTTTTTATCGTCTTCTTCCAATTGAATATTGCGGGCATTTTTGCCAGCTTCCAAATGGGTTTTGTATGCTTTTAATGTTTCTAGTTCTTTCTTGGCAGCAGCGTCACCAGCTTTGGCGGCACGTTCGGTTTTGCCCATTTTCTTTTCGATCGACTCTAGGTCTTTCAATTGCAATTCGGTATCGATGATTTCTTTATCGGCAACTGGGTTCACTTTATCGTTTACGTGTACGATGTTTGGGTCATCAAAACAACGTATCACGTGGGTGATCGCATCTACTTCACGAATATTGGCAAGAAACTGGTTTCCAAGACCTTCTCCTTTACTGGCACCAGCTACAAGACCTGCGATGTCGACAAATTCGATAACAGTAGGAACGGTTTTCTGTGGTTTCACGAATTCGGCAAGCTTGTCCATACGCTCGTCTGGCACGGTCACGATACCTACATTGGGTTCTATTGTACAAAAAGGGTAATTGGCCGCTTCGGCTTTACCTGAAGAAATTGCATTGAAAAGAGTGGATTTTCCTACGTTGG
>JAYVIX010000212.1:0-2960 GCA_043769845.1 Cytophagales bacterium | reverse complement strand
TAAAAAATAAAAAAGCCTTTCAATTTTGGATTGAAAGGCTTGCGTGATCCCGCTGGGATTCGAACCCAGGACCCATACATTAAAAGTGTATTGCTCTACCAGCTGAGCTACAGAATCGGTTGTTTGAAGTAAGAATATTCACCAACTTCTATGGTGATTTTATGAAGTGATTCCGCTGGGATTCGAACCCAGGACCCATACATTAAAAGTGTATTGCTCTACCAGCTGAGCTACAGAATCAATTATTATTTTTTGTTTTTTTTCCTTTCAGATACTGTTCTTATCTTTGGGAGTGCAAAGGTAGTAAACTCTCTAAGAAATGCAAAACCACTTCGCAAAAAAGTTAACAATTATTTTCTTTTTTCTTTCAGGAAGCCTATTTGGACAGTCGCTTTATTCTGAATTAAAATCAGCTGACTCGCTGTATATCAACAAGAAATATTCAGAATCGTACGCCAAATATTTGCACATTTTCGAGCAGGGAAAATATACGCCACAAATGCTTTTGAAGATGGCCTATGTCAAAGAAGGCCTTGGCGAAATACCCGAGGCACTTTACTACCTCAATGTATACTATGTGAATTTTCCGGGAAGAAACATTTTGAAAAAAATGGAGTCACTGGCCGAAACAAAAAATATCGAAGGTTACGAATACAACGACCTCAATTATTTCCTATACCTTTATTATAGATACAAAAGCGAAATTATTGCCAGTTTGGTGGGTATCCTTTTTTTATTTTTTTTGGGCAGCGTAACCAATCGTGTGATGTTCAACCGAATCCCCGTCACTAGTCCTTATTTATTTTTATTTCTGACAGCTCTCGTGTATGTGTTCATCAACTATTCCGACCTGTTGTTTTATCGTGGAATCGTGATAAACGAAAAAGTAATGGTCATGAACGATGCTTCGGCTGGCGCCAACGTACTGACCACGCTACCCAAAGGTACCCGAATACACATTTGGGGCGACCAAGATATTTGGTACAAAGTGCGTTGGAATGGTTCAAGTGCCTATGTACGCAAAAACAACCTGACGATTCCGCGTTCTTCGGACGATGCCGTCAAAGCAAGCCTTTTTTCTTTTTAATAGCACAATTAGCTTTTTTGAAAGAAATAGAACATCAGATTCACGAAAACAAACCATTTAGTTTATTTTCGTGGCAAATATCTGTACATGAAAGTTGTAATCTTGGCTGGCGGTTTTGGCACTAGACTTGGCGAACTCACCGACATACGCCCAAAACCAATGGTGGAAATTGGAGGAAAACCAATTCTTTGGCATATCATGAAAATGTATTCATCACATGGGTACAACGAATTTGTAATTCTTTTGGGCTACAAAGGATATATTATTAAAGAATATTTTGCCAATTACTTTCTTCATCAAAGCGACATAACGATCAGTTTGGCCGACAACGAACTAGAAGTACATAATAATTCTTCCGAACCGTGGAAAGTGACTTTGATTGATACTGGAAAAGACACCATGACAGGTGGTCGTATCAAATATGCTCAGAAATACGTAGGAAACGAACCATTTCTTTGCACCTATGGCGATGGAGTTTCGAATGTAAATATCACTGAATTAGTCGCTTATCACAAAGCACATGGCAAATTAATGACCATGACGGCTATTCAACCCGAAGGTCGTTACGGTGCACTCGATTTTGCCGAGAGTGATCGGATTAATTCGTTCCTCGAAAAACCCAAAGGCGATGGTTCTTGGATAAACGGTGGTTTTTTCGTGTGCCAACCCGAAGTGTTTGGTTACATAGCTGGCAACAGTACCACTTTCGAAAAAGAACCCATCGAAACGATTGCAAAAGAAGGTGAATTGATGGGCTACAAACACGATGGCTTTTGGCAATGTATGGATACGCTTCGTGACAAAAACAAATTAGAGGAACTTTGGGATTCGTCAACACCTCCTTGGAAATCGTGGTGAAGTGCTGTATTTAATAGTTCCATTTAAAAATTAAGTGAACGAATCCGTTATGTATATCAAATACAGATGTATTAAAAGATTCGTTCAGTTAATTTTTGGATATGAATCACTTTTTCAAATACTTATCTGCCGTACTATTTACCTACTTTTTATAGTATACTGAACCCAGTAAAGCCCAATTTGCAAGAGGAGCTGACATTGGCTGGCTGTCGGAAATGGAGCAATCAGGACGAGTTTTTCGAGATAGTCTTGGTTGTGCAACGCAATCTTTTGGATCTTTTGGACGACTTCTGTGTCAACTCAATTCGGTTACGAGTTTGGGTGAATCCTGCTTGCGGTTGTTGTGGCAAGCAAGACGTATTCAATGTCGCCAAACGAGCCGCAGCCAAAGGTTATCGACTGATGATCGACTTTCATTACAGCGATTTTTGGGCGTATACGGGTCAACAAACTAAACCTGCTGCATGGCTAGTTTTAATATTACTCAATTACGCCAAGCCGTTTACGATCACACGTTCGATGTGTTGAACGGCCTGAAAACCGCAGGCGTAACGAACGCATTATTCAAAACTTATAATCGCTCGCAAACAACCGTGGTTTAGGAGTATTTTGGTGGGAACCACAAGCATACGACTGGCGAGGCTATGATAAAGTGGCTTGGAACTACAGTACACAAAGGCCAACCGATGCGATGAAAGGATTTAAATTTCGTTGTACCAACCAACCTGCGCCTTAAAAAGATTCGGTAAATGTGATGTTTAGGCTCACAGCTACTGGAATAAGTACAGCCAACGGCATGTATATCACAGGCGCATTTTCGGGGCAATCCAATTGGACGCTCTTACCAATGACCAACCTGGGTAACAACCTATTCACCTACACCAAAAAAATGGCGTTAGCCGATAGTGTTGCTTATTATTACTTAAACGGAAACGTTTGGACTGCACGCGAAACCGTACCAAGTGCCTATGCCACATGGTATACGACCGATAGAGGCTACAAAATCAAGGCTGGG
>JAYVIX010000211.1:0-48192 GCA_043769845.1 Cytophagales bacterium | reverse complement strand
TTTGATAAAAGTTCGGGAGATGCCTTGGTGAGTGACATCGAGGAAATGAAGGCGCATGATGTGGCTTTACGTCAAATTGAAGAAATGGCCAAAGATGCCGAACGACCTTTGACAGAGACTTTTATCAAACAATTGAATCAACTGATTTTGGTCAAATCATATTGGAAAGATGCTGTTACGTATGATGGTTCGCCTACCCGCAAAAAAATCGTCATTGGAGATTACAAATCAAGTCCAAATAGCGTTCGTTTGAAAAATGGAGAAATTCACGAATATGCTTCTCCTGAAGAAACACCCTCGAAAATGTACGATCTGATGGAGTGGTTCAACACTAATCAGTACATTTTGCACCCAGTACAATTAGCTGCAGAATTTCATTATCGATTTGTGTGTATTCATCCTTTTGATGATGGAAATGGACGATGCGCTCGTTTGATAATGAATTATATATTGCTCAAAAATGAATTCCCATTAATCATTATTAAATCTTCTGATAAGGAAAACTATCTGACAGCACTTCAAAAGGCTGATATTGGCGAACGGGACGCAATTGTGATCTATATCGCACAACAAATGATTTGGTCTCTGGAACTGAAGTTAAAAGCTGCAAAAGGAGAAGATCTTCAAGAATTTGGCGATCTAGAAAAAGAAATTGAACTCTTGAAACTGGAGTTAACTAAGTCGACCATTTATAAAACGCCCAAAGTTTCCTATGACCTTATTAAATACATAAACAGTGATGTATGGTCTTCTCTTTCCAAAGTGTTAAATAATTTTGATGATTTTTTCTCAGAAACATCCCAAGAAATAATTGTGGATTACATGAAGGTTGAAAAAAAGGAAATCAAAAAATCACCCCTTTTTAGTCCGTTTATCGATAAAGAAGTGACTATTAAACAGCACGAAATATTCGGATACGATTTAGATGAAAGAGACATAAACAAAGTGTCTTGGAATTGTAAAATGATGGGGCTAAAATCGGCTTCAACCAAAATAAATTTCACGATCAGTTGTCTTTTGGTCATGAAAGAATCCACTTATACCATTTCTGTCAGTGAAACAGATTCAAGATCCACACTTTTTGAAGAAACAAAAGAATACAAAAGTTATTTGATGCACGATGATATTGAAAAAATCGTGCGAATAAGCTCTAATTATCTGTTGAAGAGGATAAAAGAGCAGAAATAAGGAATAATGAAAACTAAAATAGTTCTAATAGTTGCGTTGTTTTCGAGATTGTTGGGACAATCCCAATCACTCACTCTGGAAGACATTTTTCTCAAAAACAAGTACCTAGAAAATCGGCCAGAAAATCTCCGTTTCATGAAAGACGATCGGTTTTATACCGAACAAGTAGGAAATGCGATTTTGAAAAAGGAAACGATTTCGGGCAAAATAATAGACACCATCGTCTCGAAAACAGACACGCTAAACGGCAAGAAATTCGATTTGTTTGACTATGCTTTTTCTTCTGACGAAAAACAGATTCTATTGGCAGGAAATCGAAAAGGGATTTATCGTAGGTCGTTTACAGCTGATTATCTTTTAGTTCGTAGTTCCAAGTTTGTAGTTCCTAGTTCAACTACGAACATCGAACAAGTAATATTCAACGATATTAGCTACGCTACTTTTTCGCCAGATGGAACGAAGATTGGCTATTTGAAGGACAATAATTTGTTTTATTTCGATTTACAAAGCCGCTCTACGGTTCAGGTCACTTCGGATGGAAAGAAGAATTGCATCATAAACGGAAGTACTGACTGGGTGTACGAGGAAGAATTCGAGTTCACAAAAGCCTTTTTCTGGAGTCCTGATAGTCGTTATCTTGCTTTTTATCGTTTTGACGAAACCGATGTACCAGAATACAACATGCAGAAATGGCAAGGTATTTATCCTATCGATTACCGTTTCAAATACCCAAAAGCGGGCGAGAAAAATGCCAAGGTGGAAATAAAAGTGTTTGATCTGGTTAATAAATACATGAATAATATTTTATTAGATTCTGTTTCTGATTTTTATATTCCAAGAATACAATGGGCTTCGACAAAGAATATTCTTAACATCAGAAAACTAGATAGAAGTCAAACATTGCTTTCTTATTATCATTTTGATCCAGAAAATTTAAAGTGCGAATTACTTTTTAATTACGGCAAAAAAGGAGAAAGGCCAATTGAAATCCATGATGACGTATTTTATGATAAAAGACACCGCTATTTTTTAACACTTTTGGAAGATACACTGGGCTTCAAAAAAATTTATAATTACAGTATAAAAGCAAACAAAATAGCACGAGTTTGGGACGAACAGAATTGTCCTTACGAGATTGTAAATGCAGATCATGTTGAAAATAAAGGAGCTTGGGATTATTATACCTGTAATGTGGGTGTTTTAGAAACACAATGTTTTAGAATTTACAGGCCAACAATTTTGACTGAAAAAATATCAACTAAAGCTGGTCAAAACAGCATTCAAGTAAGCGAGGCGGGTAATTACTACATTATCACCAACACTTCGGTAGGCTTTCCTGCTACTGTCACTTTGTACGATGCAAAAACAACGAAACCGATTCGTGTATTGGAAGACAATGCCAGTCTGAAGCAAAGTCTGAAAAACTTAAATTTGCCAGAACAAACCTTTTTTCAGTTTACGACCTCCGAAAATGTGTTGCTAAATGGCTGGATGATAAAGCCTAAAGATTTTGATAGCACTCGAAAATATCCAGTTGTGATGTTTGAATATGGCGGCCCCGGTTCGCAAATGGTCGTCAATGGCTGGATGGGAAACATGTATCTCTGGCATCAATTTCTGGCCTCTCAGGGTTTTGTAATCGTTTGTGTAGATGGGAGAGGAACAGGCGGACGAGGAACTGCGTTTCGAACGATTACTTACAAACGCTTGGGCGAACTCGAAACCAAAGACCAAATTGAAGCAGCCAAGTATTTGAGCAATTTGAGTTTTGTTGATAAAAACAGAATAGGGATTTGGGGATGGAGTTTTGGTGGTTATTTGTCCACGCTTAGTATTTTATTGGGGAACGATGTGTTCAAAGCGGCCATTGCAGTAGCTCCAGTCACGAGTTGGCGGTTTTACGACACCATTTATACCGAACGTTATTTGAGTACACCTCAAGACAATGCCAAAGGGTACGACAACAATTCGCCACTGACATATGCCGATCGACTCAAAGGCAATTATTTGTTAATTCACGGAACGTCAGACGATAACGTGCATTTTCAAAACGCAATCGCCATGCAAGAAGCTCTGATTAAAGCAGGAAAACAGTTCGATACGTTTGTTTACCCCAACAAAGCTCACGGTATTTCTGGCGGCAATACAAGGCTGCATTTGTATACTATGATGTTCAATTTTTGGAAAGAAAAACTGGGTCAGTAAGCAGTTTTCTATAAAGCTGTTTGTAAAAATCCACTCCTTTTTCGAGCGAAAAGAAATCAATAGCTGCTTCTCGAAGTGTTTTTTTGTTGCTGGGCTGCGCAATAATTTCTTTCAGACATTTCGAAATCTCCACTTCCGTCCAGCTTGAAACTGTTTTTCCAGAACCTGCATATTGCCTGAATATTAGTTCGATATCTCCTACTTCGGCTGGTGAAATTGCTGGCAAGCCACAAGCCCAATATTCACCCAGTTTGGTAGGGCAACGGCCGATGTTCGAAAAGGCATTTTTGTAATAAATAAAACCCAGATCGCAAGCTGCAAGGTGTGCGCCTACTTCCGAATAAGTGACTGATTTTATGACTGTTCGGGCTGGCAATTCAATGCCTTTTTCGGGTGTATCTTTCGAAAGAATGAGGCAAAAATGGTTTTCGGAAATCGCCAAAAAGCTGCGAACAAACAAGAAAATGGCTTCAATTGGATAATTTCCGCCTAAAGCTCCGCTGTAAACTAACACAACAGAATCGGTCGGAAAACCGAGTTGTTTTTTGATCGCATGTGTTTCTTCAACAGTATTTTGTTTGAAAAGACTCAAATCGGTACAAGTCGGAACGATTTTGATTTTGTCTGCCGTTTTGAATCCTAGTTGTACAATTTCTTTTTTTCCAGCTTCAGTAAGCGAAACAGTCACGTCAGAATGCACAAAAAAATCACGTTCTTTTCTTTTGAAATACTTAAAAATGGGTTGATAGATTTTGCCCGACCAAAAACCACTTTCTAGTTTTTCATCAGGCCACCAACCTCGCATATCAAAAATGAATTTTGTGCCGAATGCGTGTTTCATTTTCTCACCCAAAATGGCCGAAATATATCCGCGACAATGCACAATATCGACAGGTGCAAACTGATGTATTTCTTTAATTTTCTGCCAAGCACGGTACAAATCGTAGGCAGTTGACAAAACGGGTGGTTGTTTGGTGTAAAAAAGGGGTTGCCAATTGATGTCCGCCTGTTTGCAAATGCTGGCTGTTTTTTCGCCCAATTTGGCGTAAGCTTCCTTTTTTTCGAAGGAAATAATAGTGACTCGGGTGGTTTCGGAAGCGATTTTGCGCTGATAGGCCAGAATTTGAGATTGACCCAAGGCGTCCGTCAAACCATCGTAACTTAAATATAATACGTGAAATTCCATTTTATCTGAAAGCAAAGCATCAATATTCGGAAAAACTTTTGGAGTTTTTATACCTTTGCGCCCGTGTACAATTACTTAGAAAAAGAAACCGCCCTTTTGCTTATCCGTCAAGCTCTAAGAGAAGACGTTGGCGATGGAGATCACAGTTCGTTGGCCAGCATTCCGGCCAATAGAAAACATACCGCCTATTTACTTGTGAAAGACGATGGTGTTTTGGCTGGAGTAGAAGCCGCCAAATGGGTGTGCTCTGTTGTGGATCATAAACTCGAGTTCGAAGAATTGATTTCAGAAGGCAGCCATGTAAAAGTAGGAGATGTGGCGTTTTATTTAAAAGGCAAATCGCATTCTATTTTAAAAGCAGAAAGGGTACTGCTGAATATCATGCAGAGAATGAGCGGAATAGCTACTTATACCAATTCATTAGTACATAAAATAGCGCATACAAATACCCAATTACTCGACACCCGCAAGACGACCCCAAATTTTCGTTTGTTTGAAAAATGGGCGGTCAAAATCGGTGGTGGAGTCAACCACCGCTATGGTTTGTTCGACATGATTATGCTGAAAGACAACCATGTGGACGTGGCTGGTGGCATTAAAAATGCTTTACAGAATACACAGGATTACCTAAAACAAACTGGCAGAGAATTAGACATCGAAATAGAAATCAGAAACCTGACCGAATTACAAGAAGCATTAGAAGTGGGAGGTATTAAAAGAGTTATGTTTGATAATATGACGGTCGAAACGATTTTGAAAGGCGTAGAAATGGTCGCAGGAACGGTACAAACCGAAATATCAGGCGGTGTCACTGAAGAAACTATCGTAGCTTTGGCCGAAACTGGTGCGGATTATATTTCAGTAGGAAAATTGACACATTCGGTTCGCAGTTTAGACCTTAGTTTAAAAGCAATAAAATAAAGGATGAATCATGAGTGATGAATTATAAATATTCAAAACTCGGTACTTCATTCATCATTCATCATTTATCACTCATAATTTCCAAAAATGACAATCAAGACAAAAAAGTATCAGTTAAAGAAAAACGATTACATCAAAATGGCTTTGATGCAAGTATTGAAAAAAACGTGGTGGTATGGTTTTGCACCATTGGCTTTCATTATCACAGGTTGTTTTGTGAAATACGGAGGCTGGTACATTGGTTTCGGAATCACAGCAGCGGTTTTGTTTTGTGCTTTTTGGGTGATCCAGTTTGTGGGCGTTACTCAAATGGAGCAAAACAAAGTGATGTTCGAAAAACTGACTTACGAAATCGATTCGCGTTATATCCTGATAAAACTGAATGCAAAACAAGGAATGCAGATGAATTGGGACACGATCCAATCGGCCGTAAAAACCAAAAACGCTTATATGCTCGTGGTGAATAAGGCGCAATTCTTGTATTTCCCGTTCACGATCTTTAGTTCTGAAAGTGATATGCGCTTTTTAGAAGCCATTTTGAAAAGAAAAAATCTGATGCAAGCAGCCGTTGTTGCGGAACAAACGGTAAATAGTTAATAGTTGTCAGTTAACAGTTGTCAGTAGACTCTTCTGATAACTGTTAACTGACAACTGATTACTGAATTTCCAACACCAAGCCTTTCAAATAGTCGCCTTCTGGGTGATAGATATTGATCGGATGATCTGGGCCTTGACTTAGGTTGTGTAGTATTCTTACTTTTCGGCCTGTATCGTTGGCAGCTCCGAAAACTATTTTTTGAAACAAATCGCGACTAATATGTTGCGAGCACGAGAAGGTAAACAAAATTCCACCTTTCTTGACCAGTTTCATGGCCGACATGTTGATGTCTTTATAGCCTCTTGAAGCTTGGGGAACACTTCTGATATCTTTACAGAACGCGGGAGGATCTAATACGATCACATCAAAATCTTTATCCGCTTTACGCAAATAATCAAAACAATCGGCCGCCACACCTTCGTGCCTGTCAGACAAATCGTTCAGGCTTGCATTCAGTTTGGCATTTTCAATCGCATCCTTTGAAATGTCTACAGAAGCGACACTTTTGGCGCCACCAGCAAGCGCATACATCGAAAAGCCACCCGTATATGAAAAACAATTCAGTATTTTTTTATCTTTCGAATAAGTCGCCAACAGCTTTCTGTTTTCACGTTGGTCTAGGAAAAAACCCGTTTTCTGGCCTTTCACCACATCTACCGAAAATTTCAAGCTATTCTCAGTCACCACAGTAAACGGTTCGCCAGCTTCGCCCATCCAACCTTGCGCCCAATCGAGGTAAGCAGGACTTTTGCTGAACACATGCGTATATCCAAGCGATTTTAGCGTATCGAAAATAACGTCTTTCAAAAGCCAAGTACCAGTAGTTCGAAACTGAACGACTGCCACTTTATTATAAATATCGACAATCAAGCCAGGGAAATAATCGCCCTCGGCATGGATGAGACGAAAACAATTGGTATCACCCAGTTGCAACGTTTGGGTTTTCAATAAATATGAATCCACTATTTTCTGTTTCCAGAAATCATTCGTTAGCTCAATTTCTTGATTCGAAAACTCAAAAACCCGACAAACGATCTGACTTTTTTGTTCCACAAAACCATATCCAATTCTATTGCCAGTAAAATCGGCCACTTCTACAATACAAGTGTCTGAGTTTTCGGGCAGTTTTTCGACTGCACCACTAAAAATCCAAGGATGAAACCTTTGGAGCGATTTTTCTTTCCCTTTTTTGATTCTGAGTTGAGGATATGCCATTCTTTGATCATTGTAAAAACGCACGCAAGTTACTCTTTCTCGTTCTTTTTGTACCTCAGAGCTTTTTAATATATAATGAATAATTATTCATAATATTAATACTTGAAAAAAGTAAAGAACACTACAAGCCAATTAGTCTTTCTCACTTCTTTGAAAAGTATTTGAAACATGAAACTATGAACTAAATCAAAACAAAAGCCCCGTCTTAAAGTTATCAGTCTAATCTTCACAAAAAAACTAAAGATGGATACAGGTTCTGATTACGCCCAATTAATTTCGCGCAAATACCAAAAAGCGTTGATCACGCCATTCATAGGTGCTTGGGAGTTTATGAATCGACCTGTAAACTTACCTTGGCAGAAAGATTGGGACAAGATCAACCGCATGTCTATCCGATATAATTGGGCCTTGAATATCGACTTAAGAGAATTACTTCGAAAACAAGAACAAGCCATTGTAGTGACGAATGCCAAACAAGTAATTCAATTTGCTAGTACTGAATTCGAGACTATGACAGGTTATCTAGTTTCAGAAGCAATTGGCAGAAAGCCCAATTTTTTACAAGGTGCAAAAACCGATCCTTTTATCAATCAAAAAATTAGAGAATCTATCAAAGCATTACAACCAATATCGGAAACAGTATTGAATTACAAAAAAGACGGTTCTATCTATTTTTGCAAAGTAGAAATCCACCCTATTTTCAACACAACAAAAAACTTGGTTAACTTTATTGCGATTGAAAAGCAATTGCGATGAATGAGATATGTGAAAAATGTGGTATTGAATTTGAATGCAAATCTAATTCTATTGAAGAATGCCAATGCAACACAATCACACTTAATCCTGATGAGCTTTCTTACATTGCTGTCAAATACGACTGCTGTCTTTGTGCAAATTGCTTAAAAGAACTTCAATTTGAACATTCTAAATTAAAGCCATTAAATTTGATAATGGCACCTGCGAATCGGGAGGATTTAAAGGCAATTCTTGATTTGCAAAAACAATGTTATTTGTCGGAAGGCAAATTGTACGATGATTTTTCTATTCCACCTTTGATGCAAGACGTTGAATCAATAGAAGCTGATTTCGATCAAGGAATCGTTTTTCTAATAGGAACGATTGATGGACAACTAATCGCTTCAGTAAGAGGTTTTGTGAAGAATAAAACGGCTTATATTGGTCGATTGATTGTAAAAAAGGAGTTTCAAAACAATAAGTTTGGGCAGAAATTAATGTACTTCATTGAAACCATACTAAACCAATGTACTAGATACGAGCTCTTTACTGGATCTAAAAGCGAAGGCAATATGTATTTGTACAACAAACTGGGATACAGCGAATTCAAGAGAGAAAAAGTCACTGATAAATTAACAATGGTGTACATGAAAAAGTACGCGAATTGATTTTTAGAATAAACGAATGAATACTATTTTAGTAGAAAACAAAGACTATACAGTCGAAAACGGTCTTTATGTATTTACGGCCAATTACTTGAAACAGAGACGTTTTTGTTGCAAAAATGCGTGCCGAAATTGTCCCTTTGGGTATAGTCAGAAAACAGTTGTGTCGAAAATAAGCTTGAAATAAAACTAAAATAATTTCAAGCTTTTGCAGACAAATATTCCCATTTTGCATAACAGTTTTTCCAATCTTCGAAAAACGATTGACCTTTGAGTTCTAAATTCAAATCATGAAAAAATCAATCGTAGCTTTTCTGCATATCGGTTTTTGGGTGTGCTATATGTTGCTGGCCATGGTTATTCTGGCCGCTGTTTTCGGCAATGACGCTAATCCCGATGAAAAACGCATGGAGAATGTCTTTGCCATCATCCTGTTTTTTGGAATCATTCCTTCTGCCATTTCATTTTACCTTTTTTACTTTTTCATATTCTCACGCATAAAAAAAAACAAACTGACTTCTTCTATCTTGTATGGAGCTCTTATTTGTTTTGGTTCTGGCATGATCGGTTCCACTTTGTTGTTTAGCTACACGGCTGGATCTAAATGTGAGTCAGACTCAACCACTACCACTATTGGTGTCACTCTTTTCATTTCGTTTGTCTCCTTCATATCAGGTGTCATCGCTTTGGTCATCCAAGGTTTTATTACTTGGTTGGACGAAATAAAACTAAAAGAGATGCTAAAACAGAAAACCTTGGAAACAGAACTAGCTTTAGTAAAATCACAATTGGATCCGCATTTTTTGTTCAACACCATCAACAACATTGATGTACTTATTCTGAAAGATGCCGAAATAGCGTCAAATTATTTGAATAAACTATCTGATATTTTGCGCTTTATGTTGTATGAAACAAAAGCTGACAACATACTGCTGACCAAAGAGTTAGAATACATCGAAAAATATGTAGAACTGCAAAAAATCAGAACCAACAACGTACACTATGTCCATTATACGGTAACAGGTAAAGCCGAAAACAAAACCATCGCCCCCATGGTGTTCATCCCGTTTATCGAAAATGCTTTCAAGCACACGAACAATAAAAAAGTAGAGAATGCGATTACGATTAGAATCGATATAAAATCAGAAACGATAGAATTTGTGTGCGAAAACAAGTTTAGTATCAACAATAACATCAAAGAAGAAGAAAGTGGATTAGGCAATGAACTGATCAGAAAGCGATTGAACTTAATTTATCCTCAAAAACACAACTTGAAAGTCAGCAATCAAAACGACCTATACAGCGTACAATTAACTATATTTAATGAATAATATTTCATGTATTATCATCGAAGACGAACCCTTGGCATTAGAACGTACGAAGGGTTTTGTAGAAAAGGTGCCATTTCTAAATCTGAATGCCACATTCGACAATGCGTTGGAGGGTCTTGCTTATCTAAGGGCGAATAAAGTTGATTTGTTGTTTCTAGACATCAACATGGACGAACTCTCAGGCATCGAATTACTGGAAAGTTCAAAAATAGAAGCTCAAGTCATCATCACGACTGCTTACCAAGAATATGCCTTGAAGGGATTCGAATTGCAAGTAGCTGACTATCTGCTGAAACCGTTCACTTTCAATCGCTTTTTGCAAGCAGTAAACAAAGTCCAGCATAGTTTTCCTCAGACCATTTCAGAACCAATAACCTTAGAATATATTTTTATCAAAACTGAAAACAGGCTAGAAAAAGTTACGATTAGCGACATCTTATTTATCGAAGGAATGCGGGATTATCGAAGAATCCACACTTCGACCAAAAAGATCATGACACTGCAGAATTTCAAGGAATTGGAGCAGTTGATTCCTGCCCATTTGGTGTGCCGTGTACACAAGTCCTACATGGTGTCAATTGGCAAAATAGAATCCATCGAACGTAGCAGGATACGAATTGGAAAAGAAATTATCCCGATTTCGGATACGTACAGCGAGGCGTTTTTTCGGGTGATTGGTGGTGGGTTGTAAAGGACAATTTCTTATTTGTCCTGATTTTGAAGTTTCGTAATATTTACAAAAGCTTCAAGAATTGCCATCCTGTGTGGATTGGTATTTTTAATAATGATTGAAATTGGATAGCGGTTGTTTTTCGAGTCAATAAGGATTTCGTCTAGCTTCAAATAACTGGCATCTTGAAATTTATGAAACCAAACATTGAATTTCTTCATCCTTAGTTCTTGCTTTGAATCGCTTGATTCGCAAATGTAAATACTTACTATATTGCTATTCTTAGCGAAGAAGTCATTAAAAATATGTGCAATGGTAAAGCCGATTTTAGAATCGAATGGAGTTTTTGCTTTATTTGGATTAAAAGCCACATCAATCACAAACTCATAAACGTTTTGATTTATTTCCTCGGCCAGATACCTAAATAGGTAGGACGATTTTTTGAACTTGACTTCGTAAACAACAGAAAAATCGGTTTCAAACACGTAACTATTGTGTTCTCCGCCCCAGCAAACATAGTTATACCGCATTACTTTTTTTGTTCAATAACCTAAGCTCTTCCAATGCTTTTTGGAATCCAGGGGTAGCGAAATCGTTTTTGATTTCGTTGAGCATCTGCTTTTTACTTTCTAGCAACTGTTGAATTATTTCATCTTTGTTGATTGCAGTGGCCTTATTCATAATTGATAAGTGTTTTTGCAAAACTACAAAATAATACGTTTAATTTGATTGAATCACCCGATTTCAGATACATACAGCGAAGCGTTTTTTAGGGTGATTGGTGACGTTTCATAGTCCACGTTTTTTACCCATATTTGTAACAAATATCAGTCAAAATGGGATTGCGCATACTATTGTCATCTTTTTGCTTCTGCATTTTCTTTGAGTCTTTATCACAAAATTCGGGAACTATACTTGTATTATCGGACGAAAATGCCATCGTTTTCTTAGATGGAAAAAAGGTAGGAGAAACTCTAATAAACGCCCAACTTCAAATCTCAGCGTTGGTAGGTGACCATATTCTAAAAGCGATTAGTGTAAATGACTCTCTCAATGTAGAGACAATTGACGTTATGGGTGTGCAATTGGAAAGCCAGAAAGTAGTAAAATTCGAATTCAAAAAACGAGCAATAAAAACCTTAGACGTAGCCGATCTTAAATTTATATGTCCTGGCTTGGAGTCTATCAGAGAGTTTCGAGAAAAAAATCCAAACCAATTATACTACTCACAACCAGTTTTTTACTACGCTTTCGAAAAAGGGGATATTATTTCACTCGATTTAGACCTTAATAATGGTGTTTATAGCTGTTCATTTTTCGTCAGTAAGTATCCTGAAAATACTAGAGTAATTGGGTCTATCTTTCTTAGCAACTGGAACAATTATTCTTTTATTATTAAAGAAAGAAGTATTTACAAATTCACTCTTATCTCTGATAATTATTATGATGATGGCATTGCAAATTTGAAAATAAGACGCCAACCTGCCCATATAGAATCACAGAACTTTACCACATCTACAACCAAGAATAAAATTTATAAACCTGTTGAAGTACTAGCACCCACTAGTCTGGCTTTTAAAAAAGAAGGAAAAAATAAATTAGCCATTCCTATAAAGTTGCCTCCTAATACTTCCGCATTATTCTACAAATACTCAGATACAACAGGAAAAATAAATATTACTGGATTGAATGAACAACTGATCGAACTTACAAAGGGCATATCTGTGGATTTTTCTGATTCTCTCCCAAAGATTTTACCCGACAAAATTAATGGGGAGCCTAGTAATAGAAAATGTTCGTTGTATGTACTAGACAAGGTAAATTCTAGGCTGTTTAAAAAGCAAGAAAATAGTTTTCAGTCTTTAAAAACAGATGTTTCTAAAGCGAACATTGGAATGGTAAGTGCAATAAATGATAGTTTGTACTGGATGGGCGTGCAGAATATGGAAGGTGGCAATGTAGTAATGGAAGTAGCGGCACTTACTATTGAAGAAGAATATGTGATAAGTAAGATTCAGAAACCTGCGATTCAAGAACAAAAAACGCTAGTTCTAAGAAGAAAAGAATTTATTCAAAACTTAGTAAATGGCGGTAATATCAAGAGCAATATCAAACTTTTGCCTATTGAATACCAAAAAGGATATTTATTTTACTAGCCATAAATGCTAAAGACGCTCCCATCTTGCAGACCCAAAACCATCACATGCAGACGTCTTCCCACGCTTTGCATAATAGAATTGTAGCCCCAAAAGCATTGATAGACATTTGTCTAAGATTTAACCTTAAACAATTTGTTTGCTATGAAAATCATTGGCGCATTGGCATTTCTGCTTGCCACTTTTATTTATCCCTCTTTTAGTCAAAACCCGACCCAAACAGTTCGAGGTACGGTTTTCGACACCGACAGCAAGTTACCACTTGTAGGAGTTGGCGTGGCGATTCTTGGCACTGAACCATTAATTGGTACTTCTACAGACGAGAAAGGAGAATTTCGATTTGCCAACGTGCCTGTAGGAAGGATCACGTTGCAACTGTCCTACATTGGCTACGAAAAAGTAAGTGCGCCAAACATCGAGGTGAATTCAGGCAAAGAAGTGGTTTTGACCATCAATATGCAGGAATCCATTTTGCAGACGGAAGAAATTGTAATCGAAGCCAACAAAAACAAAGGGGAAGCATTGAACGATATGTCGCTCGTGAGTGCGCGTTCTATTTCTATTGACGACTCGAAACGATACGCCAATTCCTACAACGACCCTGCCCGTATTTTGGCCAATTTTGCAGGAGTCGCTACGTCAGACGCAAGTAACGACATCATCGTGCGTGGGAACTCGCCCAAATACATGCAATGGCGATTGGAGGGAGTTGAGATTACCACCCCCAATCATTTCAATGACCAAAATGCAGCAAGTGGAAGCATAAGTGCATTGAATAACAACCTATTATCTACTTCTGATTTTTCTACAGGAGCTTTTGCGCCCGAATATGGCGATGTGCTTTCGGGTGTGTATGACGTGAATTTGAGGACTGGAAACAACCAAAAAACGGAACGCTCATTTGGCGTAGGCATCATGGGAACTGACCTAACAATGGAAGGCCCTTTCAAAAAAGGATATGGCGGCTCATATTTGGCCAATTACAGGTATTCGACCGTTACTTTAATAGAAAAGCTTGGTTTAATTAGTGTGGGTGGCATTCCCAAGTTTCAAGATGGGGCTTTCAAAATAGTGCTTCCTACCAAAAAGGCTGGAACGTTTTCATTGTTCGGTTTGGGAGGTTTGAGTAGCGTGGAATTCAAAGACATCCAACCAGTAATTTTTCAAACTCCGGGAGGTAGGTCTATGTTGCCCGATGTGAGCGAAGACTTCAAAAAGGTATCTTATTTGGCTAATGTTGGTTTGAATCATACGATCAATTTAAACGAAAAAAGTTTCCTCAAAACTTCACTTTCTTATTCTGGCAATGGAATTGCTGATGACATATACGAATACAAAACATTTAAACTATACAATGCCCAAGGCGACTTTATTCGAGATTCTGTTACAGATCGAACAATCAATTTTAAAAGTAGATTGGTAAAATCGACTTATCGTGGTGCGGTTACCTATAATTACAAAGTGAGTTCGAGGCAAAAAATCCAGATCGGCACCAAATACGCCTTGATTGGTTACCAATACAACCAAAGTCAACTATTCGGAAATGCTACAAGCAGAACTAAGGTGGTCGATTTCAACGAAAATATAAGTACACTTCGAAGCTTCGTCTCTTACAAACGCAGGCTTTCGGATAAAGTCACGTTAGTTTCTGGCTTGCATCACATGGTCGTTTTGATGAACAATAAAATGAGTTTAGAGCCTCGTTTAGCAATAAATTGGAGGATCAATCATACCAACGCATTTCATGTAGGCTACGGCAAACACAGCATGATGGAAAGCATCCACAACTATTTTGCTAAAGTGAAGCAACAAGATGGAAGCTATACTGAGCCCAACAAAAACCTCGATTTGTTAAAAGCACACCATTTTGTAGTGGGCTACGAAAAACGCTTTACAGACAACCTGATGTTCAAGCTGGAAACGTACTACCAACACTTGTACAACCTGCCCGTGGAAAACAACGATACGAGTTATTATGCGACTATCAACGAAGGCGTCCAATTCCGTTATGTGGAATTAGTGAATAAAGGAACTGGCAAGAATTATGGGCTAGAAATGACTTTAGAGCGGTTTTTCAACAAAAATTACTATTTCTTGATCAATGGTTCGTTGTACAATTCTAGATACAAATCGTTGGAAGGTGTGGAACGAAACACACAATACAATGGCAACTATATCGTGAATGTGTTGTGTGGAAAAGAATTCGTGAAACTAGGTCGCAAAGACAATCAAACGCTTAATCTGAACCTCAAAGTATTTGCTGGCGGTGGCAGAAAAATCATTCCATTGTTGAGGGACGGTGATGGAAACCTAGCAGTAGACGCAGTCAATGGCCGTTTTTACGACTACAAAAAAGCCTATAACAACAAGATTGAGGATACTTACCAAATCACGCTGTCGGCCAGTTACAAATGGAACAAGCGCAAAACGACCCACGAACTATTTGTCAACCTAGAAAATATCACCGATTCGAAAGCGAGGATTTCTGAATATTATGACGAAAGTAAACCCAATAAAATCGGTTATGTGCGCCAGTTCGGTTTGTTTCCCAACCTAATGTATCGTGTGTATTTTTAACAAATATAAAATAATTCAATAAACTATTTAAACGTTACAATTATGAAAAAGACATTATTTCTTTCATTCGCATTTGCCTATTCATTCATGAGCTATGCTCAAATGGACACGATCGTTTCCAATAACGAAAGAATACCTTGTCAGGTAAAAGAAATCACGACCGATGCTGTGAAATACAGCTTTCCAGGCGAAGAAATCACTTCAAGTGTGTATAAAAATGCGGTTCAAAAAATCATTTTCAAAAATGGCAGAATACAGATTTTTGCAGAAGCCACTGCGTTTAAGACCGTAGAAAAAGCGACCGATTATGAAAATGTCACCATCACACAAGTAGAAAGTGAGATAAAAGGGTTGTATAAACTAGGCGATGCCAGTTCGAAAGCGAAAGGTACCACCCTGATAGCCAACCAAGAAAGGGTAAAGGAAAGGGCCTATCGCAAGTTTAAGATCCAAGCCGCTATGCAAGGTGGAAACAGTATTTTCCTCACCAATCAGCGAACAAATGGAAATTTCGTTGGAGGCCCTTATCAAATGAGCACATCGGCAGAAGCAAGCTTGACTGGCGTGGTGTATACCAACCAATTGCCTAAATTTCAAGATTTTGTAACACTCATTTCCGACAAACACAATTTCATGGCTATTCAAGAATTGAGCTTGTTCAGTTGCTTTGCCGACCTCACAAAATGTGACATCAAGAAGAAGTTCAGCATATATTCCATTAAAAACGAGAATGGATTGATTATAATTGAAGGACAAATTGAAGGAGTTCCAAATTATCAAACCTTCAGGGTTGTGTCGTTCACAAAAGAACATTTCACAATCTTTTACGAGAACAAATCAACACAATACAACATTGTTATCAAGATATAAACATGAAAGCAGCAATAAATACAGAATACGGATCGCCAGAAGTGATTCGTATAAAAGAGGTTGCAAAACCAATACCGAAAGCAAATGAAGTGTTGGTCAAAATACACGCAGCAACCGTCAACAGAACTGATTGCGGCTTTCGCAAACCTGGCTACTTGATCGTGTATTTGATTGCGGGCTTTTTCAAACCCAGAAAACACATACTGGGTAACGAGCTAGCGGGCGAAATTGAAGCTGTGGGCAAGGATGTCAAATCGTTCAAAGTTGGTGATAAAGTGTTTGGCTTAAGCACTTTTCATTTTGGCACACATGCTGAATACATTTGCATGCCCGAAAAAGGTTCGATCACGACAATGCCCCAAAACATGTCGTTCGAAGAAGCGGCTGCCGTTTGCGATGGATTGATGTTGGGTACAAACCTCACACGAAACATTGATTTTAGCACTCCGAAAAAAATCCTAATCAATGGCGCGACAGGTTCTATCGGTACAGCTTGTGTACAGTTGGCACACTTCTATGGCGCAGAAATTACGGCTGTATGCGATACCCAAGGCATGCAATTAGTAAAATTGTTGGGTGCAGACGTTGTGATTGATTATACCAAAGAGGATTTCACCAAGATTGCAAAAGAGTATGATTTTGTGTTAGATGCAGTCGGGAAAAGTTCGTTCTTCAAATGCAAACACCTGCTGAAACCGAAAGGTGTTTATATCTCTACAGAACTTGGCTACTTGTCGCAAAACGTATTTCTGGCATTGTTCACTCCCCTATTTGGTGGTAAAAAAGTAAAGTTTCCTATTCCTACAGACTGTAAAGAAGACATTATTCGATTCAAAGAGTTGATAGAATCTGGAAACTACAAAGCCGTGATAGACAAAACGTATCCTCTGGAGAAAATTGTGGAAGCGACCAAGTATGTGGAGACTGGAATGAAAACTGGAAATGTGGTGATTACAATCTGATTTTCACCAGCCAATTACCAACTATTTAAAATGGAACTAAGAAAAATCAATTGCAAAAAAAAGATATTTTGCTCATTTCACAAATTTGATTCGCTTTTTATCTACTTCAATAAAATACGCACCACTTGGGAGTGATTCGATAAAAGCTTCATCTCCAAATCCACTCATTACAAAAACGCCTTTAATGTCGTATATGATCCACTTTTCGGTTGCGGTTGTACCTGAAATTTTGAGTTTGTCTTTTACAGGATTTGGCGAAATCCGAATAGTTGATTCGTTGAAAATCTCCTCATTTTCAACTCCTAAGCCCTTTACTCTTTTGATCAATTGGTCTGCATAAAGTGATTGAGGAAGCAATGTTTCGCCTTTTCCTTCGCCTTCCGAAATGTCCACAGGATTTGTAATTGTTTCACTTCCAGCCTCATTTGCCTTCGTAAAAACAGTAGCACTTGTTCCTGACGTTCCGATTGCATATCCATATCTGGCTTGTTGCGTCCACACACAATAACCCATCGTACCAGCCGAAGCAATATTCCAAAAAGCCGAATGTGCCGAAGTGATCCGATGCTGAGGATTGCTGCCATATGGCCTATAATAAGCAATAAAAGTACTGTTTTCAGAATAGCAATTATCAATCAGATTGGAATGACTAAAGTGCATGTGATGGTCGCTTCCCCAGCCACCAACTTCCATATTGCCAGTATTCCCACATTGAACGCCTGTTTGAATGTCTTTGCATTTATGAATCACATTTCCAGAGGCTTTCATGGTAGCAAATACGTATCCATGTCGAGTAAATTCAGACGAAGAATTTGAAATCAATACTTCATTTGAAGCCACACGGTAGGCATAGCCATTGCCGTTGTTTCCACCATATTGACTATGACTCAGATGACAATTATCAATCGTGATATTTTTGCAATTATTCACTACAATTCCATTTGAAAGGTATTGCGTCTTGGTGGTATTGCCAGTTGGCTGATAAGTCGAAACGTTTTTGATCCAGCCATTCACAACCAAATTGTATAAAATCACATTCGTTCCATCACAGTCATAACCTGACGTGCCACTTACTTTAAAATCGTCTTCGCCCCAGCCAGTCGTGCCAGGATGTTGTACATTGCCTATCGAAAAGTCACTAAGCCCAACATCGTTTATCATGTATTTGATTTTGAACATCGTAGCAGTATCGCGAGTTTTTAAAGTATATCTGATCGGAACATCTACCGTCACTTTTTTATTGGCCACATCTATTGCGGTGATGTATCTACAATATTGAAGACCTTGTAAAGTGGCTCCGTAACCCAGCCAAGTCGTTTCTTTATGCTCGTTGATCCAAGCATTATTCATATAATTTCGGAGCATCACCATGTCGCCAACTGCAAAAAGGGTTGGGTCTTTTACTGGAATTACTTTTGTGGGTGTGGTCAGATCGCTACTGATTAATGTTTCGGCATAAAACGAATTAATCCAAGATCCATCTCCATCTACATTGATGATGTTCTTATTCTTCATTTTGTAAGATGTATTGAGAATAAATGTTTTACCAACACCATCACCTTTCAAATAAACATTGCTTTTGTTGATCAGAAGTGCATAAGTATTCGCTCCTGGGCTTACTTTATATGTGCCTGTGGGTAAGTAAACAATACCACCACCTGCAGTCTGAGCCGCATTGATCGCTTTTTGAATAGCCGCTGTGGCATCATTTGCACCCGTTTTGTCGGCATTATAAGGAGCCTTGGTCACATTGTATAGTGTCCCAGTTGCCGATGGAAGCACTTTTTCGCTACGAGCATAACCTGCATAAGAATAGTCTTGTAAAAAAGCGTCCGAATAAAAAATCTTGGTAGATGATGGTTCCCAATCATCTGGATACAATCCGCTTCGCCAAGATTGTGCATTTGCAAAATAATGCACAAATAGAAAAAGATACAGTATTGACTTTCGCATAAGAATATGTTTTAGTGCAAAAATCAATTAAGTCAATTAGTAGTTGATTGTCAAGCAATTCGGCAAAAAATATGTACTATTTATGCAAGATTTTATCAAAATATCAAATAAAACGAAAAAGGCCTTCATTTCTGAAAGCCTTTTCGTTTTATTAATGAATTATTATTATTATTATTTATATATCAAAAGCCTAAATCTTTAATCGTCTGATCTATTTTTTCGTCACATTTTTTCGAGATAGCTTCGTATTGCTCTTTAGAAGCCAATTTTTCTTTTACGCTGAAATAGAACTTGATTTTTGGTTCTGTTCCCGAAGGTCGAGCTGAAGCTTTACTGCCGTCTTCCATCACAAATTGCAAAACATCTGATTTTGGCAAGGCGATCGGCTTTTTCGCACCAGTTAACAAATCGGTTTCAGTTTGCATTTCGTAATCCATCAATTTCACCAAGCGCGAACCGCCCAATGTTTTTGGCGGAGTCGCACGCAAATCACGCATCATTTGCTTGATTTCGTCTGCTCCTGATTTTCCTTTTTTGGTGATTGAAATCAATTTTTCTTTGTAAAAACCATGTTTTACGTAAATCTCTTCCAACACATCAAACAATGAAAGACCTTTATCTTTGTAATAAGCGGTCATTTCGGCAATGAAAGCACAAGACGAAACGGCATCTTTATCACGTACAAAATCGCCAATAAGATAGCCGTAACTTTCTTCGCCACCACCGATGAAGGTTTCTTTGCCTTCTTTTTGCTTGATCAGGTCGGCTATAAATTTGAAACCAGTCAATACATTGTAGCACTTCACGCCATTTGCTTCAGCGATATCATCTAAAATATAAGAAGTGACAATCGTTTTGCAGATGAATTGTTTATCATCTAACTTGCCCGCTTCTTTCCAAGCATTGATTAGGTAATAGATTAATAATGTGGCCGTTTGGTTGCCATTCAACAAAACCCATTCGCCATTGTTGTTTTTGGCTGCGATTCCTACACGGTCGGCATCTGGGTCGGTTGCCATTACTATTTCGGCATCTATTTCTTTTGCAGTTTTCAATGCCAAAGACAATGCTTCACTTTCTTCCGGATTTGGATATACTACTGTTGGGAAATTTCCATCAGGCGTACTTTGCTCTTTTACCACCGTGACGTTCTCAAAACCAAAGCGCGCCAGCAAATCAGGAACAAGTGTAATGCCCGTGCCATGAATCGGAGTAAAGACAATTTTCATGTCTTTTTGTCTTGCGATGGCTTCTGGATTGACCGAAAGTTCTTTTACTTTTTCGATATACACACTGTCAATTTCGGTTCCTACCATTTCGATTAGCGCGTTGTTCCCTTTAAAATTGACTTCGCTAATATCCTTGATGGCCGATACTTCATCAATCACATTGGTGTCATGTGGCGCAATCATTTGGCCACCATCGTTCCAATAAGCTTTGTAACCATTGTACTCTTTGGGGTTGTGCGATGCGGTGAGTACGATTCCGCTTTGGCAACCCAAATGTCTGATAGTGAACGACAAAAGTGGTGTAGGACGAAGCGCACTAAAGAGATACACGTAAATACCGTTGGCCGAAAACACGTCAGCTGTGATGCGAGCAAACACATCCGAATTGTTACGCGAATCGTAGGCAATTGCTACTTTGATTTGTTGATTTGGGAAATTCTTTTTCAGATAGTTGGCCAAACCTTGTGTAGCAGCTCCAATGGTGTATTTGTTCATTTTGTTTGAACCTACGCCCATTATTCCTCTGAGACCACCCGTTCCGAACTCCAACTCTTTGTAAAAAGAATCGACCAATTCGTCTTCTTTGCCATCGGCAATCAGTTGCTTGATCTCATTTTTGGTTTGCTCATCGTAGTTGCCATTCAACCAAGTGTTGATTCTTTCTTGTGTGGCGGTATCTATTTTGGAAAAAGTAGCCAATTGCATCATCTTAAAATGTAGTATCTGCGAAAATATAAATAATGTTGGCTTGTACGAAGAAAAGGCCGTTTTGTTTGAGTTAAATTATGTCGTGTAATTTTCAGATTGTACTATGGAAATGTTTAACTGTATTTATTCTAAGAATCGCACAAAGTTTGGAAGATTGCTTTTTTTGCTAAAAGTCGAACTGACGTAGTTTTTTATTTTATTCAACAGAAGGATCCAGTTTGATTGCTTCTTTAATATCAATACAATGAAATATTTGTCATTATATTGATAATGACAAATATTAGGTTCTCTTGAATCCTAATAATCTACTTCCTCAAGCCATCATACACTTCCATCGGAATGGCATAATCAATTTCAGTTGGTTTGGTTTCTGGTTTTATCCAGTCGAGATGGCCTTTTGCCCAAGCATAAGCAAGTCCGAGGCCTAATACAAGCACAAAAACGAGCATTTCTATTAAAGCAATTTTAGCCCAAAGACCATTCGTTTCTGCGATCAATTGTGGGTTTGAATAGACAATCGCCCACGGGAACAGAAAAATAATCTCGACTTCGAACAAAACAAATATCAATGCAATCACAAAAAAACGAGAATTGAACTGGATTTGACCAGCACTGATCGCTTCTTCGCCACATTCGTAGGTACTAAGTTTTTCATCGTCAGGATTGTTGGGACGCAACACCTTCGAAAGCAAAAAAGTGGCGGAGAGAAAAAGCATCCCCGTCACAATAAAAGTAAGTAATCCGATATAAGCCATTCTGAATGAAGAGTTATAAGTAATGAGTTATAAATGCAAAAGCGAACGCTTTATATTCATCATTTATAATTCATCACTCATAATTATATTTACGCCAACACTTCTGCAAGCAACGATTCAAAAATCGATTTTCCATCTTCGTTGCCCAACATGGCATTTGCAGCTCTTTCTGGGTGAGGCATCATTCCAAATACGTTTTTGCCTTTATTCATCACGCCTGCAATGTTCAATAACGAACCGTTCGGGTTTGATTCTTCATCCACCACACCGTGTTCGTTGCAGTATTTAAATAGAATACTATCAGTATCTTGCAATTCTTTTAGCGTTTTTTCATCCGCATAATAACGTCCTTCTCCATGCGCGATTGGAATCATATACGGCTTGCTGGCGTCCAATTTCGAAGTAACCAATGCACTGCTCGAACTTGGTTTTAAGTATACGTTTTTGCACGTAAATTTCATGTCGGTATTGCGTAGCAAAGCACCAGGAAGCAAGCCCGATTCGGTCAGAATCTGAAAACCATTGCAAACCCCAAATACATAACCTCCTTTTTCGGCATGTTCCATCACTTTGTCCATCACTGGCGAAAAGCGCGCAATGGCACCAGTACGCAAATAATCGCCATACGAAAAACCGCCAGGCACGATGATAAAATCACAGCCTTTCAAATCAGCCTCTTTGTGCCAAAGTTTTACTACATCGGCTCCTACGCTATGTTCTAGCGCATCTACCATGTCTTGGTCACAATTTGAACCGGGGAATACTAAAACACCAAATTTCATCGTTCAATCCATTAGACCCGCAATTTAATTTAAATTGCGCTAAGGCAGGAATTTTCAAACTAAATTTGTTTTGGCCGGTATACATACAGATTATACTTTTATACTAAATACATTTTAACGTAGACCAAATGCAGAAACATACAATACTCTGGGCGGATGATGAAATTGACCTTTTAAAACCACACATTCTTTTTCTCGAAAACAAAGGATACGAAGTAACACCAGTAGTAAGTGGTACTGATGCCATAGAAAGCTGTAAAGCACATCATTATGATGTTGTTTTTCTGGACGAAAACATGCCAGGAATGTCTGGTTTAGATACCTTGGCTATTATCAAAACGCAATGGCCCAATACGCCAGTCGTGATGATTACCAAAAGCGAAGAGGAACATATTATGGAACAGGCTATTGGTTCCAAAATTGCCGATTACCTTATCAAGCCCATCAATCCAAATCAGGTTTTGCTTTCGCTGAAAAAACTGTTGGATAATAAACGTTTGGTTTCAGAGAAAACAACCAGCAGTTATCAGCAAGATTTTCGCAACATCAGCATGGCGTATAGCGATAATCTGAATCATGAAGAATGGTCTGAGATTTACAACAAACTGATTTTCTGGGAATTAGAAATCGAAAAAACCGACAATAAAAGCATGTCGGAAGTCCTTGACAATCAGAAGACAGAAGCCAACTCGTATTTTACCCGTTTCATAATGGACAATTACGAAGATTGGTTGAACGACCCGAAAGCCAATCGTCCGTTGATGTCGCATCAATTGATGAAGAAAAAAGTGCTTCCATTGGTCGATAACGAAGTGCCAGTTTTCTTTTTCTTGATAGATAATTTGCGTCTCGATCAGTGGAAAATTATGGAGCCGTTTGTGATGGAACTTTTCAATCAAGAAGAAAACTCTACTTACTTCGCGATTCTTCCAACCACAACGGCTTATGCTCGAAATGCGATATTTTCAGGATTGATGCCTTCTGAAATCGAAAAACAATATCCCAAACTTTGGGTAAGTGACGAGGAAGAAGAAGGAAAAAATATGCATGAATCCGAATTATTGGAAGCGCAATTGAAGCGTAACAAGTTGGATGTTAAACATTCGTATACTAAAATCCTAAACCAACAAGCGGGCAAGAATTTCATCGACACCTTGCCAAACTTGATGAACAACCAAGTAAATGCAGTGGTATACAATTTTGTAGACATGCTTTCGCACGCTCGTACCGATGTGGCGGTGATCAAAGAATTGGCTCAGGACGAATCGGCTTATCGAAGCATTGCCCATTCTTGGTTTTTACATTCCACTTTTTACGAAGCGCTGAAATGGCTTTCCGAAAAGAAAGTACGTGTAGTGATCACGACCGACCATGGCACCATACGTGTGAAACGTCCTGAAAAAATAGTGGGAGAAAAGGATACTAACACGAACTTACGCTACAAACATGGCCGCAACCTTGCGGTAGACGAACGCAAAGTGTTCATGACACGCAAGCCAGAGCGTTTTTTCCTTCCAAAGAAAAATGTTTCGACCGCTTATGTATTTGCTTATGAAGATCATTTCTTTGCTTATCCTAACAATTATAACTACTTCGTTAATTTTTATAAAGATACCTTTCAGCACGGTGGGGTTTCCTTGGAAGAAATTATTATCCCCTTCGTTAGTGTAAAATCGAAAAAAATATGACACCTTCGCCAACCTTTTAGCTTTCTACCCCGTAATGGGATTTAGGTTTAAGTTAATAGATTAAGGTTTAGGTAGATTTTATAAAAGCCCCGTCCATTGGATGGGGCTTTTTGCGTTTGGCCTAAAATATAATGAATGCTATATAAACTGAAATACAATATCTTTCGTTATTGATTCAGTATAAACGATTTGAAATGAAAACTACCAAACGATTTATTGCACTTTGTGGCTTGTTCGCTTCGGTGTTTGTTGTTCCAGTTTTGGCGCAGGACGAAGCAGACGATTTATATTTCGATTCAAAAGACCTAAAAAAGAAAAAAGAAAGTGCCAAAATAAAGGCAGCCAATCCTGAACGTACTTATTATAACTACCCCGCTTCTGGTTCGGATTCTTCCGGAGAACAAAATGCAACAACCAACCAATTCAGCGATCCTAATTATACCAATAAATACATCGAGGCGGAGAAAAATGAAGGCCAAATAGTTCAGAATGCCAATACGATCAACAATAACTATTACTACAATAATCCGTCTTCCTCGTCAAGTTACAGTTCGCCCACAAATAGTTGGTACGACAATAATCCTTACAAACTGAGAAGACGCGCAAAAGGTTCTCGTTGGAATGTCAATCCTGTGATTTCGTGGAATAATTGGTCTGGAGTAGGTTTTGGAATGTCGGGTTCGTGGAATTCGGGTTGGAACAATGGCTATGGCTGGAATGATCCTTATTACAACGGATGGAACAGTCCTTATTATGGATATGGCTACGGTATCAATAGTGGTTTTGGAGGTTGTTGGGGTTGGGGCGATCCGTATTACAATCCTTATTATGGCTACAATTCGGGCTATTCCTACGGATATAATAGTTGGGTTGGAGCCAACAATTGGGGTTGGAATGTTTACAATCCTTATTCCAACGGAAATTATGGCTATGGAAACTATGGATATGGAGGCGGTTTTGGCTACAATCCGTACTACGGCTGGCGTCCTGCCGTGTATGTGCCTGTGACTTATGCTGCGCCAAAAGTCAATTATGGACCAATTCGCAACAACTCGAACGTTACCAATACAAGTGGATATGGTCAAAATGGAAACGGAAATTCATTGGTCAGACCAGGAACATCTGGCAACACGCAGCAACGCACCCAATATTCAAACCAAATGCCCGCTCAAGAACTGGCAAGACCGCGCGAACGATATTCGCAACCTCAGCAAACAAACCCCGCAACGAATCCTCCTGAACAAAACCGTTCGAGAAATGAAAGCTATTCAGCACCTGAAGGTTTTAGAGGCTACGACAATAACAACAATGGCGGAAACGGAGGAAGTAATTCAGGAGCAGGCCGATCGAATGGTGCAAGAATGGAAAATGGAAATGCGGGAGGTGGAGGTGGAAACGCCCCAAGAGGTGGCGGTGGCGGATTAGCCAGACCGAGGTAGCAAGGGAAATTTGAACTCCAGAAACATTTTTTTAAATCTTTTAAAACATGAATAAATATTCATTTATTTTGCTAGGTTCTTTTTTTGCTTTTAATGCATTTTCGCAAGAAATAGACCCACGTTCAACTGGCTATTATGTAGAGGCCTTAGCCAATGGAGTCACAACCCAGACGGGCGGATCGGCACGGTCGGTAGGCATGGCGGGCGTACAAACGTCACTTGGTGCTGATTTGGGTGCTTTATCTTCCAACCCTGCAGGTTTGGGTGTGTATCGCAAATCGGAATATGTGGGCGGTTTGGGTCTGAATTTTGGCAGTTCAACGAGCCATTATTTAGGCACGCAAACTTCCGACCTCAAACCCACTATCGGTGTCAACAATCTCGGTGTGGCGTTTTGCGGCCTAAAAGACGATTTAAACGAAAGCGATTGGAGAGGTGGAACTTTTGCCATCGGTATGAATTTGCTTCAATCCTACAACAACAGTTTTTCGTTTGATGGCAAAAATGCGAACAACTCGATGATCAATTCATTTATCGAACAAGCCAATGGAACAAGTGCTTTTGTGTACGATAAAGATTATACGGATAGAAACATCCAATCTATTCCTAGCCTTGCCTACAATACTTATTTGATTTCGGACGACAATACCATTTCTTCCGATTTCAAATATTACAAAGGCTATATTCCACCAGACAAGATTATGCAACAAAGTGGTACCGTTTCGACCAGTGGTGCAACGCGATCTTGGTCCTTTGGCTATGGGGCGAATTACAAAAATCAATTGTACATCGGTGGTTCTATCGGGATTATTGGATTGAAACGAACGGTCGAAAAAACGTATTCTGAAAAATTGCTAAATGGCGGGGAATGGTATTTGAATAATTTTACATTCACAGATAAATACCAAGTAAAAGGGACTGGATTCAACTTGTCTCTTGGCATAATCTATAAATTGAATGATGTTGTCAGATTTGGTGCATCACTCAAAACACCCGACTGGTTTTCTATCAAAGAAGAATACAATGCTTCTATATCAGCGGCATACAACAACATACCTCTGTATTATTCAGACAGTACGCTATATAACCTCACCCAAGAATCGGGCAATCTGACGACTCAGAAATTCAATTACACGTATTTCTCGCCCATGAAAATCGGTTTTGGCACTTCCATTTTTATGAACAAAGTAGGTTTTATAAGTTTGGAAGGCGAATACATCAACTACACGGGCATGGTGTTTCAGAAAAGCGGAGCCAATTATTTCGCTGGCGACAACCAAACGATTAAAAATATATATCGTGATGTAGTAAACCTAAGAACGGGAATTGAATTGCGCAAAGATATATTTAGGTTTCGTGGCGGCTTAGCCTACATGCCTTCGCCTTTTGTAGACGGAACGGATGTGCGAGTAAAAAGAATCGTTTCAGATGCGAATACGATGTTTAGCTTGGGTTTAGGTCTAAAATTCACCAATTCGTTTGTCGATTTCGGTCTCAATCGTACCAATTATACTAGCCATTACAGTCCGTATACACTTTCAAATGGTTCACAGCCATTGACTACCGTTGCCAATGGCAGCACCACTTTCGTGGTTACGGTTGGGAGTTATTTTTAGTTGTTTCTACTAAGTAGTTGGGTTTAAATATTCGACACTTGATAAATCTATAAGTTATTGATTTTGTGTCAAATACAGAACTATTAACTGTCGACTATTAACTATTGACTACTTATTGACTCATTTTATACTGCTGAAGATTATTCTTTTCTTGTTCTATGAGTCTAGTTACCACAAAAAGCATCGAAGCCACTTTATCAGGATGTTCGGCCATATTGGTATCTATCGAAAAATCAGCTCTAGAATAAAACGGAAGTCGCTCGTTCAGTTTGTCTGATAAAAATTGATGCAGTTCTTCTTTGCTTTTCCCCTTCAACATTGGCCTATTGCTTGGGTCTGAATTAAAAAGCCTTTCGGTCACCAACTCAAGTGGAGTGTATAGAAAAAGACTCAATCCTGATCTTTTAATAAAATCCATGCTATCGTGATAACAAGGAGTACCACCGCCAGTTGCGATCACCCTACGATCTACGCTTGCGACTTTTTTCAGGTATTTATTCTCTAGTTTTCTAAAATACTCTTCGCCTTCTTTTGCAAAAATATCTTCAATCGTTCTTTTGGTTTCGTATTTGATTACTTCATCCAAATCAATAAAAGGATATCCAAGTTTGTTGGCCAATAACTTGCCAACAGTACTTTTTCCAGCTCCAGTAAGACCAAGTAGAAATATCTTCATGTCTAAAATTAGATTTTTTGCACTTCTATCCCAACTGTTATTCAGCAATTTACAGCATTACATTTAGTTAACAGTATTAAATATCAATTGTTTACTTCGTTTTGATATCTAAAACTCCAAATAAGGCATCCATTTCTCCACCTTGCCAGCATCCAAAGCCTTGCTTTTCAGAATGTCTTCTTTTGATTTGAATGCTCCATGCTGCGTGCGGTAATTGCACAGGATTTTAGCCGCTTTTCTTCCTACATAAGGATGCTTAGCAAGTGAATCGGCAATGACTAAATTAATTAATATTTTTTCAATTATTTTTTTATCTGTTAAAACGAATTTCGAAGCTGATAATTTCGCCACCGAACTATCCAGGCCATATACTTCACACAATTGTTCGGCATTCGTAAAGCCACCTAATTTGTTTCGGTATTTGACAATTCGCGCAGCCAATACAGAACCGATTCCGTTTATTTTCTTAAAATCTGACGTGTCAGCCAAGTTTAAGTCGATCGTTTTGGCAACTGCTGGTGCATACTCCTTTTTCTCATAAACTGGTTTTGTGTATTCCTTTCGTTCAGCATCGGCTATTTGGATATAAGAAAGTAAGCGTTGAAAGTCAGAATCACGCAGGCCGTAAATTTTGGCAAAGTCTTCTGCTTTCCTGAATTTCCCTCCTTTTAAACGATAATTGATGATGCGTTTGGATAGGAAAGTGGGTAATCCCAACCGTACAAAATCAACCTCAGAAGCGGAATTAGGGTCAAAAGTAAAAAGTGGAATATCTGATTTCTTACCGATTTGTTTGGCTTGTAATTCTTCCAAAGCACTATCGGCCTTGAGTTCTTCTATCTGCACCTCGATAGGTTTGGGTGCAGGTAGAAGAAAATCATAAATAAAAGGAATGATAAGAATGAGACCAAGCAAAGCCATCAACATCAAAAAGCCTTTCGACTCTTTGGTCGTGAAGCCGAAATAATGCCGAAGCCACGCTTTGTAGTTCATAGTTCTAGTCCATAGATTAGAGTTCAATGAATGAACTCTAATCTAAATTACGTTAAACTTTTGCCGGCATATTAGCCACTTGATTCGCTAAAAAGGCAATACCTTCGTCAAAACTTACAGGATTATAACCAAGTTGATTAATTGCTTTATCGATAATAAAACCAGTTCTTGGCGGTCGTTTTGCTGGTTGTGTAAACTTGGTGGAATCCGATTCTACAATAAAGCTTTTGTCCAAACCAAAGAAATCGGCTGTTTTGATTGCCATTTGATAGGGTGAAAGAAAGTCTTTACCCGAAATATTAAAAATGCCCGCAGCATCTTTTTGTACAATTAGGAAACAACCTATTGCTAAATCTTCGGCCAAGGTAGGCGTGCGCCATTGGTCGTTTACTACTTGGATCGTTTTCTTGTCTTCCAAGCTTTTCTTTACCCAAAGAATAATGTTACTGCGACTCATGTCTTCTGCAATACCATATACCAAAACAGTACGAGCAATTGCATATGGAATTTTACTTTTCATCACAGTACGCTCAGCTGCCAATTTACTGGTGCCGTAATAGCTGATGGGTTTCGCCACCGCTTCCTCGTCATAAGGACCATTGTCTCCGTCAAAAATAAAGTCGGTAGACAGATGAAGCAGAAAACAGTTAATCTTCTGACATGCTTCTACCAGATATTCCACAGCACGTACATTCAATTGCCAACAGCCGTCTTGTTCCGTTTCGCATTGGTCTACATTGGTCATGGCGGCCGTGTGAATCACATAATTAGGTTCAAATTTCTTCATGACCATTTTCACGTCCTCACGATCGGCCACGTCAAGCGAATGATAGGTGTAGCCTGCTTTATTGCTAAGTCTATTTTCCCCACGAGCTGTTGCGATCAGTTCGTAATCAGGATTTTTTGAAATCAGTTCGACTAGTTTTTGTCCTAACAAACCATTGGAACCAGTGAGAAGTATCTTTTTTGCCATTTTTTGCTTAGTTCAATGCTCAATGTTCGAGGTTCAAAGTTAAGTCAGCAAATGACTTTGAACTTTAAACCTTGAACATTAAACTTAATATTTATAACCGTAAATTTTGGTGATTTTTTTCTTTTTCAAAAGTTTTGATGTCACTGTGATTTTGATGTCGGTAAGAGGGCGATCGCGGCCGTCTTTGGGTTGCTCTGCAATCTTTTCCACCACTTCCATTCCTGCAATTACTTGGCCATAAACGGTGTAGTTATTGTCCAAAAAATGTGTTCCATCCTTATTTTCAACAATGTAAAATTGACTTCCGCTTGATTCTTTGTTTGGGTTCACTTGGTCGCCCATTCGTGCTGCGGCCAATGCACCTTTTACATGGGTAAATTTCGGGTTAAATTCGGCAGGAACGGTATAGCCTGGCCCGCCTTGTCCATCGTTGTACGGAATGGAATCTTTCGAATTCGGGTCGCCTCCTTGGATCATAAACCCATCAATGATTCGATGAAAGGTCGTTCCGTTGTAAGTGCCGTCTTTCGTCAGCTTTAAAAAGTTCTCTTTGTGTTTGGGCGTTTCGTCAAACAGAATCAGCGCAATGTTGCCAAGCGAAGTGCTAATGGTTACAACATTGTCTTTCTTGGAAGTTTTTGCCTTGGGTTGTGCAAAAGAAAAAAAGGAAATAAAAGAAGCAATTAAGAGAAAAACGGTTTTCATGAAAGATGGAATTTGGGGTAAAAATAGGAATAAAAATGAGGGCGATTAACTGTCGATTTTGAAATCTTCAGGATTTCTTCGAGTATCCCAAATATTTAGAACGAAGACAATTCCGTTCGTTTCTTTGTAAACAATGAAATAATCTTTGACTATTTTAAGTCTAATTCCTTCAATTTCAGACGGTTTACCAATGTTCGGATATTTTTTGACAAGTTCGAGTGATCTTTTGAATTCTTCATTCAGCTTTTTACTGTATTCTGACGATTTGTTCCGAATCGTCCAATATTTCAAAATTTCTTTTTTGTCATCAATTGCTTGACGAGTCCAACGCAATTTTAAAGCCATTCGTCCATTTCTTTATCAGCGTCTTCTTCGGAAATGGTTTCTCCAGAAGCTATTTGTTTTAAAGAAATCTCGATTTGACTCTTTTGTTTGTCAGTAAATTTGAAAACATCCAAGTCTTGCTCCTCCGCACGAAGAATCCGATATATTTCTCCTAAAAGATCCTCGTCTTTTGTCTTTTCTATATCCTCAATAACGCATTTTTTTAACTCGCTAGTAGTCATAGTAACTTTTTGTAATCAAATATACGAAAAAACGAATTTAGGCTGCTTTAATAGCGATACTACCAATTTATCTCCATACTATCTTTTAATTCAAATTTCTTGTACAATTCGTTAATCTTACCATTTAAAAATTTTCCACTCTCAAAAAAAAATCCATTGCTAAATCTTGACTAATTAACTGAAATTCTTTTTCTAATTCAAATGAGGAATTTCTTGAAAAGTTCTCAATAATAGATTCCATCTGAAGTTTTATAGCATCAGATTGTTTATTTAAAAACGAGCTTAAAAAATTCTTCTTATCCTCAAAAGACAAATGGGAAAGCTCGGTTAATTCATTATACTCATTGAAAGACGTTTCATCAAATGTTTTTCTTATTAAAATTTTCTTAGATGCATCATAATAATACTTGAACTTTGGACAAATATTAGGACGAGATATTGCTTTTATCAAAAATAAACCGAATCTATCTTCTCTTGTCATATTTTTCAATTATTGATTTCCATAGTCAATTAACCCGCTGTTCCAAAGGGAATCGGGAACGCCAAATAAATAGGAGTTATAATTCGAATAATAAACGATTTTTTGACCATTTTAACCTACTTGAACCATAAACACCACAATGTAATTTTTGATTACAGATACGAATTAACAGAATTTAATAAATCAAATCCAACTAATATAATCGATGGTCTCGTCCTCTCTCAAGTCCTGGCTTTCAATAGCATGCAACGCAATCCCTGTAGATCCAACGGCAGAAGTGACATCGCCAGAACCGTTGAATTGGATCGGAAAGAGTTTGCCTTCTGAAAGTTTTACAGGAAAATATTCGTCCAGCTTTACTTTCTTGCTCCGACTCGTTGAAATAGGAAACTGTTGTATTTCAGATTGATTCAAGCCAAATGCGGCTTTTAGGTGCGTTTCGATAAACAATTTGAAACACACTTGTGCCGAAAGCGGATTGCCGGGCAAACCAAAAACTGCTCCCCCATTTGGAGTTTGACCAAACCAAAGCGGCTTGCCTGGTTTCAGTTTTATTTTGTGGAAGATATTTCGGACGCCATTTTCGGCAAGAATCTTTGGAACATAATCGGCTGCACCCATCGAGACACCACCAGAAAGCACAATGATGTCGAAATCTAGCACTTCCGAAACCAGTTTGCTGAGAGCCTGCGTATCGTCTCGCACAATTTCACGTCTTGCGACAGGTATATGCCACGATTGAAAAAAAGCCAAAAGCGCATATGCATTCGAATCTCGAATTTGAAATGCATTGACCAAGTCGCCCACAGGCACCAATTCATCGCCAGTCGAAATAATCGCCACTTTTGGTTGCTTCCTGACTTCCACATATTTCTTCCCCAAAACAGCCAAAGTCGCAATTTCAGTTGGCGAAAGAAAGGTGTTCTTTTTCAGGATAATATCCGACTCTTTGCAATCCTCGCCTTTGCGGGCGATGTTTTGCCATGGTTTGGGTTTAGCTTCTGGGAATGAAACATTGGTTCCGTCCACAACAGCCAATTCTACTTGAATGATGCAGTCAAGTTCGGAAGGAGTTGCAGCTCCGGTCATGATTTTCAGACATTCACCTTTTTTTAATTCTCCGCCAAACGTATGGCCAGCGAATAGTTCACCAACTATTTTTAGGTCAACGTTCAACGTTCGAAGTTCAAAGTCATTCAATCTGAACGCATAGCCGTCCATTGCGGCACGGTTGAATGGCGGATAATCTCTATCCGCCAAAATGTCTTCTGCCAACACGCGACCGAAAGCATTTTCCAATTCTACACTTTCCGAAGAAAGAGTTTTAGCAGAAGAAATAATAAGTTGTTGGGCTTCTTGAACGGAAATCATTATAGAAAAGTGGTTTCGTTTTTAATTAAATTTCTCTAGTAAACGCACTCTTTATCAAGGGTATTTTTAAATGTTCTTTGAAAATTTCTGACAAAAAAATTGATGTGTTTATTTCTGAATAATTCATTAGCACACATTTCTTAGTATTTAAAATACAAAATAATTCATTAAAATATTCAACATCATCGCTTCCGTTTTTTTTAGTCTGCTGAATAGTAAAAGAATTTGCGTTTTCAAGATTGATTTCTTCAACAGTAAAATCAATTAACCAAAAATATGACCTTATAACTTTAAGTTTATTTTGGTTTAAGTTGAAAATCAACTTGTCGAAATAAAAGTTTAATAAAATTATTATAAAGAGTAGAATTTCTACAATTGACTTATAAAGATGAGTATCGTAATTCCTAAAGTCATAAGAATTAGATGCAACATAAAATCCTAGTTCTAAGATAATTATTACTAGACCATATGTCAATATCGAATCAAGTTTTACAATCTTAACTATTGTTGGCTCATACTGTTTGTTAAAGTAAAATCTAATTTCATTATCTAGTGAAATTAGATTTTTAATACATTTTAATGTTGAATGAAGCATAATAAAACTGCATTTAACTAACCCTCAGCATTTTCTGAATCTTAAAAACCGTTGGCAAAATGGCTTCCAAACATTCTCTAGCTCCATCTTGACTTCCTGGCAAAGTAATGATAGTCGTGTTGCCGATACTTCCAGCAATCAATCTGGAAGTCATCGCGAGCGGATTGCGTGCGTACCCGTGCGATCGCATCGCATCTACAATTCCCGAGAGTTCCTGATCGATAATTTCCTCAATTGCATCGTACGTGGTATCTTTTGCGCCAAGACCTGTTCCTCCAATTGTAAAAATAAATTTAATCTCGTTTATTATAAGTGCTTGAATTTCAGATTGAATTTCGCCTACAGCACTTCCTATTTTTTCAAATACAGGTTTTGTGACATTGTATTTGGCTAGAAGTTCTTTTACGATCGGACTTGCAGTATCTTCTCTCGTGCCTGCTTTTATTTCGTCCGAACAAACCAAAATCGCACAACTTGGTGGCGTTTGGAAATATTTGGCGCGATCGGTTTTGCCCCCTTTTTTGTCCAAAAGTTTTATTCCCGTGATTTGAAGCGTTTTGTCCAATGGTTTCAGCATGTCGTACATCGTGAGCGCTGCGATGGAAACGCCTGTAAGGATTTCCATCTCAATACCCGTACGCCCGATTGATTTGGCCAACCCTGTAATTTTTACACCATCCGATTCGATCTCAAAATCCAAACTCATCCCATCAATCGTTACAGGATGGCAATGGGGAAGTAAATCGTCTGTTTTCTTTGCTCCAAAAAAACCTGCCGCTCGGGCAAACTCAAAAATATTTCCTTTCGGAACTTGATTGGCTTTGATGATTTCGAGTGTTTCTGGCGTACAGAGCACTTTTCCTTCGGCCACGGCCTCTCGTTGGGTGCTTGTTTTGTGGGTAATGTCGTTCACTTTTAAGACTGTTATTTTTTAGATGTTGAAGTAGTACTAATACGGAAGGAATTATGCTTCGAACACATCCCCATACATCTCAGACAAAGGCAAGGAGTATTCTATACTGCTGATAGCGAGATGATCATCTAACGTTTTGTATTCTACCAGCGTCCAAGAGCCTTGCTCGTTTTTGAAAAAACGTTCTACAAAAATGTGCTCGCTGTCTACCAAGATATATTCTTCCAAACTTGGGATACTTCGATACAAAGTAAACTTCCTTCCCTTGTCGTAGTCTTTGGTAGAAGCAGAAAGGATTTCGATGATGACTTTGGGATTGAGAAGCGTATCAAATACCTCGTCTACAAACTGCGGTTTGCCACAAACGATAGATAAATCAGGATAGGTATAAAGTGTGTTGAGAGGAATATGCACACGAAGGTCACTACCAAAGATGTTGTTTTTTTTACCTTTCAGATAACTCCCAATCAAACCCATCAAACTAGAAGCCAATTGATTGTGCCTAAAACTAGCGCTAGACATTGCAAATACTTCCCCCTCGAAATATTGATGCTTTTCGGTCGCCAATCGTTCGCCCGTCAAATAGTCTTCTTGGCTGATGAATGTCTTTGGTTGTGCTACGCCCATACTGTCGGTAGATTTTGAAACGAAGGTGGATACTTATTTAAATCTGTTTGCCTCTGACATAAATTATTAAATTTAATCTACGAAAATTCAATCTACTTGCCACATTCAGTATTATAGATATAAACATACCTATTCAATTCACTCCATACAGCTCCTTTACCCAATAGAGCCATTACTTTAGGGCAATCACCAAAAAAACTTCCTATATAGTCATCTATATTTGAGTATTTTATTTTATACACTTTATCACTATCTTTTTTTATATAGTAAGATTTTTGATTTCCACCCACCATTGTCATACCATACATACTCATTGACAACGCTTCTGTTCCAAATGGATCATCAAAAACTTTGATTCGACCTGCAAAATCTGGATTTACTAACTGTAGCAAAACATAAACTTCCTCTTTTTTTACTTGGGTCAAATGTGATTCACATAAAACATATCCTTTGTTCAATAAATCATTATTCAAATCATAAGTTCCTCGTTTATCTATTCTAAATGCATTTTTTGTTACTTGATGAAACTTGCTTGTTGAAGTCGGCTCTAAATAGACTGTCAAAAGCTGATCTGGTTTCAGTATAAGTGATTCATTTTTGTTTCCACTTTTTAACTCAACATGTTCAATTAAACCTTTCTTCCTGTTTAATGCCTTTATAAAACCTTCAACTTTGCTACTATCTTTCTTTAAAAAATACGCAACTTTCTCTCCAGAAAACCTTTGATATGAGGGAATAAAGCCAGGATATTCCTGTGACAATCCTTCAAAACAAACACAAAGTGACAAAATATAAACTAATAAATTATTTTTCATTATATTTTTTATTAACCAATATAAAAATCTAAAGGTGACAATCCTAGGAAAAGATATACAATTTAAACTACGCACTCGCCTTTTGAAGCAATTCTTCACTTCCAATAATCTTTGCTTCAAATTTCGATTCTAAAGCCAAAATAATTTGAGCAAATGTTGCACTTATAGCAGTGTCTTCTAAAGTCTTAGTCTCGTTCAAGAGCACAAAACTTACGGCATATGATTTCTTGTCTTTGCCCAACGACTCGCCTTCAAAGACATCAAAAAGGTTCACTTCCTTGATAAGTGGGAAGGTTTTGATACAGGCTTCTATTTCTTGGTATTTCACCTTCTTGTCCAAAATCAAAGAAAGGTCGCGCCTCACTTCTGGGAACTTCGATAGTTCTTTGTAGGCTAAGGCCTTTTGCTTCAAGGCAAACACCAAGTCAAGGTTGATTTCGGCTGCGAATACATCTTGTTTACAATCAAAAGCCTTCAAAGCTGGTTTTGAGATTTGTCCAAAGACACCAATCGTTTTGTTTTGCGCCACGATTTCGACACAATTGGCAAACCATTCCTGCTCCGCTTTTTTTAGGCTAAAATTACTGATGCCCAATTGCGCCAGCGTATCAGCTACTGCATTTTTTAGGTCGTAAAACGAAACTGGTTCTGTCTTTTGTTTCCAGCTTTCTGATTCTTGCGCACCCGAAATCACGATCGAAAGATGTTGCGTCTCTCTGTATTTCGGACCTTTCTCAGCCATCTCGTACACATAACCCAACTCAAACACTTTCACTTCCTTCTGCTTACGGTTGATATTGTGCGCCACCGTCTCCAATGCCGAAGGAAGTAACGACTGACGCATCACGTCCAGTTCGCTACTAAGCGCATTGAGGATTTTTACGGCTGTGTTTTCTTCTATCACGTTCGCGATGCTAGTGAGCGAGTTAGTATAAATCTCAGAGAAACCCTTCGCCACCAAAAGGCGACCCAGATTTTGTTTCGTCTTGTCGGTATCACGTTCTGGGAACGAAGCCAAGAATTCGGTGCTCAAATACGGTTTGGTGTGGATGTTGTTGTAGCCAAACACACGCAAGATTTCCTCCACCACATCTGCCTCTCGCTGCACGTCCACACGGTAAGGGGGCACTTGTAGGTACAAGGCTTCCTCGTCTTCATTCACTTTGCTTATTTCCAACAGCCCAAGGATTTCTTTTACTCGTAATCTCGGCAGCTCCTCTCCTATCAGTTTGTTCAATCTGCTCCATTTCAGCACCACCTCAAACGGCAATACGGGGTTTGGATACACGTCTATCACTTCCGACAATTCGCCACCAGCAATTTCCTGAATCAGATTTGCGGCAAACTTCAAAGCCGGCAATACCATGTCAGGATTGGTTCCACGCTCGAAACGGAACGAAGAATCAGTCTTAATCGCCAATCGCTGAGCCGTTTTTCGTACGAAATCAGGATTGAAATAGGCACTCTCGATGAAGATGTTTTTTGTAGAAGTTGAAACGCCCGAATCTTTTCCACCAAAAACGCCTGCGATACAAGCTGGTTTCTCGGCATCGGCAATCACCAAATCGTTCTCGTTCAGCCTGCGCTCTTTTCCGTCCAATGTGATGAAAGTCGTGTTGGGCTCGGCTGTTTTTACGATAATAGACGAACCTGCCAATTGCTCTGCATCAAAAGCGTGAAGCGGCTGACCTAATCCGTGCAAAACATAATTGGTCGCATCTACTACATTATTAATTGGGCTCAATCCAATCGTTTTTAAGGCTTTCTGCAACCATTCAGGTGAAGGTTTTATCTGAACCCCACTTACATACACACCCGCATATCGTGGACAGGCTTCTGTATTCTCAATTGTCACTTTTACAGGACTCGTGAATGTCCCCTTGAATGGATATTCGGCAGGATTGACCAAAAGATCTTGTTTCAACAATGCTTTCAATTCTCGCGCCACGCCAAAATGCGAAGCAGCATCTGCACGGTTGGGAGTCAAACCTATTTCCAGCACATGATCTACTTCTACATTGAAATAGACAGCAGCCAAAGTACCTGTTGGCAAATCAGTATTCAGTACCAAAATACCCTCGTGCGAATGGCCAATACCCAATTCGTCTTCAGCACAAATCATTCCTTCGGAAACTTCGCCTCTTACTTTCGCTTTTTGAATCGCAAATGGTTCTTTTCCCTCCATTCTAATCTCAGCTCCTACCAAGGCCACTATTACCTTCTGACCAGCCGCCACATTAGGCGCACCACATACAATAGGCAAGACAGTTCCATTCCCAACATCGACAGTTGTTTTGGTCAATTTATCTGCATTCGGGTGCTTTTCGCAGGTCAATACTTGTCCGATCACAAAGTTTTTCAATCCACCAGGAAGGCTTTCGTGTGCTTCCACGCCTTCTACTTCCAAACCAGAATGTGTAAGCAAATGCGCCACTTCATCAGGCGATTGAGAGATATTGATGTATTGAGACAGCCAGTTGAATGAGATTTTCATAAAGTAGTGAGTATTTCGTAATGCGTATTTCGATAAAACGAATGCCAAAGATAGTTGAAATAGCGTTTTGACAACTTTTGAAAAGTTGTCAAAACTAAAACAGGATTATGACAAAAGTATTTTAGAGGGAAAGTTGAAGGCGGTATGCAAATTCTTAATAATCTCAAGCGTAACAGGTTTTTTACGGTTGAGTATTTGGCTCACATAGCTTTTTTTACCTATCAGAGGTTCTAAATCTTTCGGCTTGAGGCCTTTTTCCTCCATCGTCAATTTCAAAAGTTCTACCACATCGGTGGTGGGAACTTGATAATGCTTGTCTTCATATTCTTTAATGACCAGCAAAAGCAATTCAAATTGGTCGCCTTCTGCTGTTCCTTTTTCAGGAGGATTCGAGAAGAAATAATCCGCCAATTCCAAGGCCTTGTCGTATTCAGTTTCAGTTTTAATAATTTTTATCATGGCTTTTTGAATTCAACGGTTTCCACATCAATCAAATCATACTCTTTATGTGTCCCAAGCCATTTTATTTGAATGGCTCTATATTCGAACAAAATCCGCACCACCAACCTGTAATCATTACCTTTAATATTGAAAACTACCCTATTGTCGGCCACTAAACTTGCATTTTTGTATACCTCCTTTAGCTGATTGAAATTTTCGAAATCAGCATCTAGCATCTCCTCATACCATTTACTCAGCGCAGGTTTCGCAAGTGGATAAAACTCCATAAAAAAAAGAAGCGTTTTCCGTGCTATGATGTTGAACATAGTGGAAAGATAAAAAGTTTACAAATAGCAAACAAAAAAGATTCAAATTCCAGCAAAAGCCAAAATTGAACCCTTTTTTGTTTAGAAAATCCTGATTATTCGGGTCTGACCTTCGGTATTAACTTGGCTTTTTGCATTTAGGTCAGTACCGAAGGTCAGACCTAAATGATTGTCCTTTTCTACAGCATCCACTGAATCTATTCTTTACCTAGATTGAGCGGACGCTTGCACAAACAGGTTTTAAAAACCATGAAACATCGAATAATCAAAATTTTCAAGATTTTTTTCCATTACATAGCCTTCAATTACATCCATTAAATCAGTTTTATTTGATTTAAAATCCTTTATGTCGAATATACTATCTTCCATCATCTCAGTTTCTTCTTCAATAATGGTAGCATCAGTTGCTATTTGTAATTCAAATTGTTTAATTCCAAGTCGTCTATATTCAAAGAACACTTGGTATTTTTCGCGCTTATCTATGGTGTATTTCTCTAATTCCAGTTCGCTAACTTGTTCTCTGAGCAAAGAAATAAACGCTTTTATTTTATCACCACTTAGAGTTTCAATGTTTTTATTTGCACTATTTACCCATTGCATTTCTAGTTTGAGGAGGGAGATTAGGTCTTTGTTGTCATAGGCTTTAGTTACCTGTTTCATCAACTCTTCTTTCTCTGTTTTTTTATCTTCATCTGTTTCTAAATCAGGATGGAGCAATTTGGCTAGAGACAAATAAACCGAGCGTATGTTCTTTGTTTTAAGTTCTTCTTTTTCCAACTCAAGTTCTTCTCTTTTGAGTTCTGCTTTGGTCTTTTTTCGCGGTTTTTCATTGTTCATTTCGCCTTGGAAAGCGAAATTTCCATTAAAATCTCGATTGTTTCCAAATTTTTCTTGCATGGCTGCTTCTATTTTCTCTTGTGCAATTCTTGTTGCTTCTTCATCGAAATTGCGTCCTTCCAGTTCCGAAAAATCTACATCAATGCCATACATAATCTTCAGTTGTTGGCGGAAACGATCCAAAATTTGATTTGTTTCCGTTTGCATTACATCATCAAAACGTTCTTTATTATAGAAATCATGAATAGCTTTTAACTCATCGTCAATGTCGCGATCCTCAGCGATTTCAGCAAAACAGTAGGCTGAAAATTCGGAAATCAACTTTAGGTCTTTTTTAGAAAACTTGCATTGTTGCATTGTTTGATGCACAAATTTCAAAAATTTAGTTTTGGTGTCGAGGTTGCTGGTTTTAGCAGGAAGGATTTTTTTGTTGAAAATTTCTAATTTGTTTTCAAACTCTATTTCTTTCTTTTCTATTTGCTTTCGTAGTGTTTCTATTTGATGCGATAACTTGTTGAAATCTATTTGGTCTTTCGATAAACTCTTATCGTCAGTCGATTTTATCAAAAATGTGGTTTTAGAAGATGTCATAATATTGAAAACTCAAAAATAGCCAATTTCCTTTCTATCATCAAACTTAGCGAAAATTTAGAATTCCAGATTTCGGTATTGCCTTTTTCAGATATGCCCATAGTTCAGATATAAACAATTACTTGATTGGAGTTTGTTATCGTCCAAATATTGCTTCCCGAAACCAACTAGAATGTCATCCTCTGTAAGGAAATAATTTCCCGACAAATACAGGCACAAACACATATTTTACCGACATGGAAGCACTGGAAGAACATATCAAAAAATTGTGCGAACTGAAAGGTCTGAAACAAGATCTTATGGCCGAACAGTTGGGCATGAGCCAACAAAACGATTCGGATTTGGAACGTGGCAAAACAGATGTACCGTTCAGCCGCATCGAACAACCAGCCAAAGTATTCGAACTAAAGCCACACGAAATCGTAGGGCTTGATTCTCAAACAATTTTCTATAATTCTCAACTAAGTTCCTTCAATAATCACGGCAAAATCCATAACAATTTCCCCGAAAAACTCTAGCAACTATCCGAAGACAAAATCAAGCTTTTGGAAGAAAAAGTGGCTTGGTTGGAGAAGAAGTAGGGAATGAAAATTCAACTCATTCAGGGTTCAAATATAAGTTTCGCCTTCCACCGATTACATCAGTGGTTGCCAAAATTTAATAAACCCTCTCGGGCTATTTCGCCACAACCCAAAAGCGAGAATGGCATGAATATGGGTAACAATGGGTGCAACCCATTGGACGTACGAAACCAAAAAAGGGTTCAATTCCAGCCATTGCCAGAATCAAACCCTTTTAATTCTTAATTGATAATTCTTAATTAAAAAACTATCCTCTATCTACCATAGAAACGTAGTCGCGCTTGTTCTCGCCCATATAAACCTGTCTAGGACGACCAATTGGCTCTTTGTTCAAACGAAGCTCTTTCCATTGTGCAATCCAACCTGGAAGACGACCGAGTGCAAACATTACAGTGAACATGTTAGAAGGAATTCCTAATGCACGATAGATGATACCCGAATAGAAGTCAACATTTGGATACAGTTTTCTTTCTACGAAATATGGATCGTTCAATGCGGCTTGCTCCAATTCTTTGGCAATAGATAAAACCGGATCGTTTACGCCTAGTTTGCTCAATATATCGTCACAGGCTTTTTTGATGATTTTCGCACGTGGGTCAAAGTTTTTGTACACACGGTGACCAAAGCCCATCAATCGGAATGGATCGTTTTTGTCTTTCGCTTTCGCAATCCACTTTTTAGTATCGCCACCATCCGCTTTGATTTGATCTAGCATCTCAATCACTTCTTGGTTTGCTCCACCATGTAGTGGTCCCCAAAGTGCGTTGATACCAGCCGAAATTGAACCATACAAACTGGCTTGAGACGAACCAACAATACGCACTGTTGAAGTAGAGCAGTTTTGCTCATGGTCAGCATGAAGAATTAGTAATTTGTTTAAAGCATCCGTTACTACAGGATCCACATCATAATTTTCGGTTGGAGCTGCAAACATCATGTGCATGAAGTTCGAGCAATATTCCAAACTACGAATTGGATAGTTCACCGGACGGCCTTTTGATTTTTTGTATGCCCAAGCTACCATCGTTGGCATCTTAGCAATCAAACGGATAATCGAATCATTGATTGCTTTTTCAGAAGCATTTGGATCCAACGATTCAGGATAAAAAGCAGTAAGCGAACAAACCAATGAAGACAAAACGCCCATTGGATGTGCGTAAGATGGAAAACCATGCAAAATAGTTTTCACATCTTCATGGATCATCGAATGATCATCAATCGACTTATCAAAAGCAGTAAACTGTTCTTTCGTTGGCAACTCGCCATAAATCAACAAATAAGCCACTTCTAGGAAGTTCGATTTTTCGGCCAATTGCTCGATAGGATAGCCTCTGTAGCTCAAGATTCCTTCTTCACCATCCAAAAAAGTGATGGCACTTTTGGTCACACCCGTGTTTTTATAACCTACATCATATGTGATATAACCTGTAAGATCCCTCAATTTGCCAATATCAATGGCTTTCTCATTTTCTGTTCCTTCAAGTACTGGCAATTCATACGTTTTGCCGTCAAGGATTAATTGTGCTGGGTTTGACATATTGACTAACAGGTTTAGTGTTTTTATGTAAAGGGCTGTAAATTGACAAAAAAAATCCAATTCAGGAATACGTTCCCCAATAAAGTAAGCCCATTTCTGATAAAATTATGAATAGAACGTTGCCAGCCTAAAATCCAAACCGATTTGAACCTATCTTTGGTCTCAAATCAATCCTAAACTGCTTTATGCTGAATTTCTCCAACGCGCAACTCAACTTGCTTGCTGGTCATTTTGTGGGAAATATCTCGATGGACGAAGACCTGAGACTTTCAACCGACAAAATGGGAAAGTTGGACGAAAACGTATTAAGCCTTCTTCTGCAATATTTTACCAACCCGTTCAAAAATACAGGAGAATATTTTCATTTAAAACACGAAACCGATTTAGCTTTGAATGAAGTCTATACGTTCGTGAAAGCTATTTTTGAAAATGAAAACACGTTTCTAGAACAATCACAAAATCTGGCCAAGCATTTACATCAAAAAACGACTCATCCCAAAATCAAGGCGGGCGATATGTACATTGCCCATTTCATCGAATGTGGTGCCGAAGACGAAGTGGTAGAATGTGTGGGTATATTCAAATCGGAAAGCAAGGAAAAATACCTGAAAGTATTTACCCAATCCGACAATTACGAAATGCAAGCGGATGAAGGAATAAATATTCACAAATTAGACAAAGGTTGCCTGATTTTCAATACCGAAAAAGAAAAAGGCTATTTGGTCGTGATGGTCGACAATTTGAACAAACAGGATGGCGCACATTATTGGCGCGATGAATTCCTGAACGTCAAACCGCGCGAAGACAGTTATTTCCATACCCAAGGCTACATGAAATTGTACAACAATTTTGTGCAAGACAAGCTAAAATTGGAATATGACATGGACAAAACGGATGAAATCGATATCCAAAACCGCACTATCAACTTCTTCAAAGAGAAAGAAACCTTTGATTTTCAAGAGTTTGCAAACGAAGTAATCCAGCAACCAGAGATTATCGACAAATTCCGTGAATACAAGGAAGAATACCAAGAAAAACACGAAGAAGCTTTCGCAGACGAATTTGCCATTTCGGTAAAAGCAGTAAAAAAACAGGCTAAATTCTTCAAATCCATCATCAAACTCGACAAAAACTTCCACATCTACGTTCATGGAAGCAAGGAATTCATCGAACGTGGTGTAGACGAAATATCAGGCATGAATTATTACAAATTACTCTTCAACGAAGAGAAATAGAATTATATGAGTATCTTGAAAAAACTGGCTGGAGAAACCGCCATTTATGGGCTTAGCAGTATTGTAGGACGATTCCTTAACTATTTACTCGTCCCATTTTACACGGCCGTTTTTCTTCCCGAACAGTACGGAATCGTTACGGAACTGTATTCCTATGCCGCTTTCCTGAACGTGATATTCACTTACGGAATGGAGACCACGTTTTTTCGTCATTGCAATAAATTAGATGCAAAGCCAAACGAGGTTTTTAGCCAAATCCAAACCATGCTGATTGGCTCTACCATTCTGCTAGGACTACCCGCCATCCTTTTTTCCAGCAACATCGCTACCCTATTACAACATGCAGGAAAAGGAGAAATGATTGTTTGGCTGATTCTTACTATAGCAATTGACACCATTCTAGCACTTGATTTTGCCCGATTAAGACAAGAAAACAAGGCAAAAAAATTCGCATTCATAAAAGTGAGTAACATACTGATTAACATTGGATTAAACCTGCTATTTCTCGTTGTTCTACCTTATTTTTTCGGCAAAGATTTCTATACAAAAGATGTTCGGTTTGTTTTTATCGCCAACTGCATCGCTAACGCTTGCCAGATTCTATTTTTCAAACGGTACTTTTCGAAATGGCAATACCCAACATTCAACATCGCTTCCTCCAAAATCTACCTCATTTACGGTTTGCCATTAATGATAATGGGGTTAGCGGGTATGACAAACGAAGTAATAGACAGAATTATGCTGAAATTTTTACTTCCTGCAGATTTGCATCATGGCATTTCAAAACTAGGAGCTGTGGGCATTTATGGCGCATGTTACAAACTGTCTATTTTCATGAGCCTTGGTATTCAGGCATTTAGATATGCCTCTGAACCTTTTTTCTTCTCTAAAGCACAAGACAAAAACTCACCCATCTTGTATGCTAAAGTGATGCATTGGTTCGTTTTGGCATGTACAGGCGTTTTAATCATGATTAGTTTGAACTTAGACTGGATTCAGTTTTTGCTCCGAAGTCCCGAATTCAGAAAAGGGATCGTTGTCGTTCCTATTTTACTTGCCGCCAATTTATTTTTAGGCATTTATTATAATTTATCTATCTGGTACAAACTGACCGACAAAACCAATTATGGCATGTACATCAATATTGGCGGAGCATTTATAACAGTAATTCTGAATGTACTTCTAGTACCTATATTGGGCTATGTGGGCAGTGCGTGGGCAACCTTTGGCTGTTATGCAACCATGGCTTTTGTGAGTTTCCAACTCGGCCAAAAGTATTATTATGTGCCTTATGGGAAAAAATATTTATCGGTTGCCATTCTTTTCGGAGTAATAATTTCTATTTCATTGTGGAATTTCAACCCAAGCAACAATTTGATGATAACTATTCTAACCAAAAACGCAATTGGCTTAATGGCACTTTTTGTACTATTTTTCTTTGGAAGAAAAACGAAGCTCCTCTAAAATAGAATCAACTAGAATAAAGAGAACTGTTAGTAATAACACTTCATAACTCTAATAAAACAGAGAGCGCAGTCTATGACTGCGCTCTCTGTGTTTGTACTACTTTGTTAGATATTATATTACTTCGTGATATCTAAAGGATTGACATCTGCAGGTTTTTCAATTCCTTCTTTCAACTCTGTTGGTTTGTAGAATTGACTCGGATCACTCACGTGCATTACAACAAATTCCACCCTTCTGTTTATTCCTCGGCCTTCTGGGGTCAAGTTTGTTTCAATTGGTTTTGCTTCTCCGTAACCTTTGGCATGAATCACGTTTACAATTCTCTTGGTCTTCAAATAAGCCACCACCGAATTGGCTCTTCGTTGCGATAGTGACAAGTTGTAAGCATCATTTCCTGCATTATCAGTATGACCTGCAATCTCAATTTCAAGATTTGGCGAATCGCGCATCATGTCGGCAATACGATCTAACTCCCAAAACGAATAAGCCTCCAAAACATGACTATTGTATTTAAACAGAATATTTTTGATAGTAAACGTCAAACCAATTTCAATCTTTTGAAGATAAAAATTCTGACGAACCCTACCCATTTTTTCAATCTGACTCATATCTATTTCATTCGTATCTTTCAGATAACCAGGAGCCTTAATTGAATAGGTATATTTACCATTTGTGGCAAACACTTTAAACAAAGAATCTGTTTTAGGAGATATTTCTCCCGCATAAACAATATTTTTATCTTTGTTATAAAAAGTAACTTTGGCAGAAATGGCCGTAATCGAGTCTTTTGCGCTATATACCCTTCCTAAGAAAGCCGACTTGATTTCCATTTTATAATCTTTCACCAACTTTCGTTTTCCAGGTTTTGCATTGGTCAAGTCAATGGTGTCATAAATAGTCTTATGTTCTGGATCTTCGATTTTCACCACAACCGATTTACGACCAGCAAATTGATGCTTGAATGGCTGTGAAGAATCTCCAACTTGTATATTGTTGCTTGTCGAATCATTCAACATCACATAGCTAATTTTTGCAGAAATATTCTTCTTGTAAAATTTACTACTCACAGTTCCACTTAGCAAAGTCAATGGATCAAGCTCTTTCAATTTAATCCGAATGATATCCGAATAATCGTTTGTATCCTTATTTCCCCCAAAATGCCTCGACAAATACACATAATCCCCCGAATCTGGAACGGAGAAATACATGTCGTCATCTTTCGTATTGAAAGGCGCGCCTATATGGCGTGGTTTCGACCAATTCGTCCAAGTGTCATCCAAACGTTTCGATTCGTAAATATCAAAACCTCCTAAAGAACCACGATGACCATTCGATGAAAAATACATCGACTCTCCATTAGGAGCCAGAAATGCTGTCGCTTCTATTCCTTTTGTATTAATCACCTTACCCATGTTGATTGGTTCAGAATATTTATAAGGTTTAATTTTAAAACTTACGTACAAATCCTGCTGTCCCATCGTATTACCTGGCTGATTGATAGCTGAAATCAAAACTTCCTCATCAGGCGATAGTTCAAATGAACATACCGCATCATTTTTATACTTCTTGATTTTGATCTTTTTAGGCAAAGTCCAGCTTCCGTCAGATTGGCGTTCGCTCATCGACAAGCCACTTTTGCCTGTTTTATTCTTATAATATCTATTATGTAGCAACAATTTACTACCGTCTTTGGAAGCCCAATGCACCAAATTGTCTGCATAGTTATTGACTGGTTCTGGCATTGGTGTGGCTGGATGCCAAGAAGAATCTTTATCATTCCATTCTGAAGTCCAAATATCACGCGAACCTCGAAGGTTTTCGGGATGGTCTACTTTGAAAAAATAAAGCGTCTTGCCATCTGGGGAAACACGCGCTCCTGCTGATTTATGTTCTTTATTGACACTTAAACCCAAATTGTCAATAAAATACAAAGTTGAATCGGCATCAATATGAACGGTATCTTTCATATACATCTCTGGATGTATATGACGCACATATCTTTTAGGTGGATTACGATGCTGCGCTTGCAAAAAATGAGCACCTAAAAACGCAAAAAGAACTAAAGTAAGAGTAACTATTTTTTTCATACACAGAAATAATAAAGAATACTACCAAAAATAAGAATGTGCTGGTGGCAATTTCTTCTTAGGAAGATGGTAACCAACTAAAATCTCATGAGAACCATATGAATATTTGTTCAATTTAGAAACCGAGTAATCGAATGAATATCCGAAATCTATCCTATTATCAATTGTCATCCCGATAAGAACAACTGCAGCATCTTTGTTACGATAAGAGAGTCCTGCCCAAATCTTGTCCATGTACCTCACTTTCATGTTTACATCAAACTGAACAGGTGCGGGCGACAATCCTTTTACCAAAACAGATGGAACCAAAGCCCACTTATCATCCAGTTTTATTTTATAACCAGCAGTAAAGAAATAATGCCTACTCAACTTTCCAGTAGCAGTGGTTCCATCCACCACTTTCACTTTGTTATTAAAAATCTGAAGGATAGA
>JAYVIX010000210.1:0-4360 GCA_043769845.1 Cytophagales bacterium | reverse complement strand
ATTCGAGAATTTGCATTACAACATGCTCACTCAAAATCAAGTATTGATGGTTGGCTCTCAAAATTATTTCTTGCTGATTGGAATAGTTCAGAAGATATCAAATCCACTTTTGGAACTGCCGATTTATTAGGCAATGGTACAAGCCGAGTGGTGTTTGATATTGGAGGAAATAATTTCAGAATGATTTGTAGCTATCATTTTGGAGAAAATCAAGTGCATTTATTCGTTTGTTGGATAGGAACACACGCAGAATATTCTAAACTCTGCAAGAATAATAATCAGTTCACAGTAAATAACTATTGACATGGAGACTCTTAAATACAAAGTAATCACTTCGGATGGTCAATATGATGGTTATTGCACGATTCTAGAAAGATTAGTATTTACGGAAAATAAAAACGACACTATAAATGAGGAAATTGCTCTTTTGACTCTTTTGATTGAGACATGGGACAATCATCATAGGCTACTAAAAGTAGAAGACCCTATTACAATTTTACGTTCTTTGATGATCGAACAAAATCTGAAAGCCAAAGATTTGGTTGATATTTTAGGAATCAGTAAAGGAGCTGTTTCTGATATTCTAAACTATCAAAAAGGATTATCAAAAGAGGTGATTAGAAAATTATCATCTCATTTTAAACTTCGTCAAGAAGCTTTTAATAGGCCATATAAATTAAAATCAGCATTCAACAATCACTTAAAAAATGCAAGTGTCATGAATACAGTCAAACAAGTTTCAACATTCATATAATTTAGCCTTGTTGTCTAGAAGTGTATTTGTGTTTTCGAAACGAAATTCTTCTTGTAAGTAGTTAGGTTTAAATATTCGACACTTGATAAATCTATAAGTTATTGATTTTTTGATAAATACAGAACTATTAACTGTCGACTATTAACTACTTATTCAGCCTACTCATTTATACTAAACTCTTTTTTTCGCACCCAAACGAAGCCAATCATATTCATCAGAATAAAAACGCCCACTATCAGATACGCTAGATTGATTTGTTCTTTCTGAAAAATACTTGTTCCAAATAAAAAAATGAATGCGGAACGTTCTACAATATTAAAGACCAAAAAGATGCTGTTTACTCGACCAAGCAAGTGATTGGGGACTTTGCTGAGTAGGTAAGAAATGCGAGCAATGCGTGTAGCCGAATTACTGAATCCGAACAGGAAGCAAATGGCATAAAACAAATACACTGAATGAAACAAATACGCTCCCAAATACGCAAAACCGTTGAGGAACATAAATAAAGGAATGAAATAAAGTAAATTTTCAGCCTTCAGAAATTTCGAGACTGAAACACCTGCCAATAATGCGCCTACTGCAAAAATGAGGTCGCTGGTGGCAAATACTTGTCCGTTTGCTTTCAAATAATGGTTGATATAAACGGGAAGAAGCGAATAAATCTGAACCATCACACAGGCAAACACACAATAGGAAAACAAGCCGATAGCGAACAATCGTCTATTCTTGTTAAGAAATTGAAAACCAGATTGTAATCTTTCAGAAAGTGATCCAGTTTCGATCGTTCGGCTTCTCAATGGAATGTATTTGATACTTGAAATTAAAATAATCGAAATGGCATAAGTCAGCGCATCGAGTGCAAAAATCTCCCATAATTCCCATTTTGGAATATTGAAATTGATTTCAAATCCTAAGTTCCAAATTCCACCATCGAGTAAAACGGCCGCCAATGCGCCCGAAATGACGGAGGTTGTTTGCCCTACAATTTCGACTGCCGAGCTTACTTTGGTGTATTCTTCGGGCGAAGTCATTTCTTGCAGAAAAGCATACATATTGGGATAATGGATGTTGAAACCAAGAAATGAAATAGCCAGAACCACAAATACCAAGCTTGAATCTAGTTCTTGATTGATAAAACCAAGTGCGGCTATGCTGGCCAAAACAATAAATTGAACAAGATTAGCACCTATAAAAACCTTGGTACGTGCATATTTGTCGACAATAGTACCTGCGTACAAGCCCCAGAAAACAATGAACAAGGTGAGAAACCCGTAATATAAATTATATTCAGAGGATAATCCTTGTTTGGCAAAGTACCAAGGCACCGCCAAAAGCGAGATTCCCTGCGCCAGTCCTGAGATGATATGTGCCACAAATAGAATTGCGACAGGTTTTTTAATATTCAACCGAGAAAAAAAGATTAATTTGCGCAATATATCATTTGCGTCTCATTTTATACTCTTTTTGTCCTATCTGTTATGAATCGACTGAAAATTTCTTTAATCATTTTAGCCTCGGTAAGTGTTGGATTACTCAGCGGTTTTGTCCTTTTCAATGACGATAAAAACACCACTGCGATCAACAACGGTTTGAACAAAATGCGTGAGATTCTTACGTACGTCAATCGAGATTATGTAGATACCGTAAACGTAGAGAAGCTTATTGATTTTTCGATTCAGAAAATGCTCGCAAAACTAGATCCGCACACCGTTTACATTACCAAATCGGAAACGGAGCAATCGAAATTGCAACTTGAAAGTAATTTTGATGGAATAGGAGTGGAGTTCAATTTGATCAAAGATACGATTGTAGTTGTTGCGCCTATTTCGGGCGGTCCTTCCGAGCAGTTAGGTATTTCGTCTGGCGATAAAATCATTTCGATTGATGGCGAAAATGTGGCTGGCATCCACATGACGAATATGGGAGTTTTTAAGAGACTTCGTGGCCCGAAAGGAACAAAAGTGAAAGTGCAAATCAAACGTGGAAAATCGGCTAAGTTGCTGGATTACACTATTACAAGAGATAAAATCCCAAGTATTTCGGTGGATGTAGCTTATATGATGGACGACACCACTGGTTTTGTGAAAGTGAGCCGTTTTACGGGAACTACTGATCAAGAATTGCACGACAATCTGAGCAAATTGAAACAAAAAGGCATGAAACGTCTGGTCTTGGATCTGAGAGACAATTCGGGTGGATATTTGAACGTGGCCGTGAAAATGGCTGACGAATTTTTGACTTCAAATAAAACCATTGTCTATACCAAGTCGAAAAATAGTCGTTACGACCAAAGTTTTAATACTTCGTTTTTGAATGATGGACTCTTTGAAAAAGGCTCAATGATGGTACTAATCAACGAAGGAAGTGCATCCGCTTCTGAAATTGTGTCGGGAGCTTTGCAGGACAATGATCGTGCACTGGTGGTAGGAAGAAGATCGTTTGGAAAAGGCTTAGTACAAATGCCAATTCCACTTTCGGATGGTTCAGAATTGAGATTGACTATTTCGCGCTACTATATTCCGAGCGGTAGAAGTATCCAAAAGCCGTATTCAGCAGAAGATGAAGGAGATAGCTATCAGAAAGATTTGTACAATCGATTCAAACATGGCGAATTTTTCAGTTCAGATAGTATCAAATTCAACGATTCTTTAAAATTCAAAACCACCAAAGGAAGAATTGTATATGGTGGTGGCGGTATAATGCCTGATTATTTTGTGCCTAGAGATACTACACCGTTTACTAATTTGTTAGTCGAAATGTACAACAAAGACGTATTGAGAGAATATTCTCTTAAGTATTTCTTGGACAACAAAAAGAAGCTCGAAAAACAAACCTTGGCGGAATTTAAAAAGTCATTCAATGTCACCGAAACTCAATGGAAAGAAATCTTAGAATTGGCAAAAGCTTCTGGTGTAAAAATAAAAGAAGATGAACTGAAGCGTTCCGAAGCATTTATGAAAAATCAGGTTAAAGCCTTGGTTGCTCGTTCGATGTGGAAAAATGAAGGTTTTTATGCCATTTCGAATGAAACAGACGAATTGTTGCGAAATGCCATTTTGTTATTTCCAAAGGCTTCTTTCTAAAAGCCTTTGGAAATTTATTTTAAACCAATAAACAACTCATAACGCAAAAATGCTCAAAAAACTAATCGTAGCCTCCGACAAGAAAATGCTTTTTTTGCGGCTACTGATTGCTACGCTCGTTGTTTTAGACCTGCTCTACGCCAAGCTTTATTTTCCAGATAGCGATACTCGATTCGATTTGTTTCAAATCCGATTTGGTATCTCTTTGTTGCTGGTGGCTACGTTTGTCGCAACTTTCTATTTGAATGACAAAAGCCGATTGCTTGTGTTTATGACGGCTTTGGCCATGTTGTTGAATACCGTTTTTGAGTCGTATTTGCTATATGCTCATCAATTTCATTATGTAAATGTTTCTGAGTTTTTGTTTTCTATGATGATATCGTCCATGGTATTGTCCAGGGTGAGGTATGTGATTGCTTTTCAGGTGTTTGTGGTGAGTCTTTTTGTATTTATCAACTACAAATTGCATTTGCCAGCGATGGATATTTTGGCTCACGCCATCCTTATTTCGATGTATTCAATA
>JAYVIX010000209.1:0-7870 GCA_043769845.1 Cytophagales bacterium | reverse complement strand
AATGGAGAGGCTGGTAGTTGGAAGAAAGATAATGCGGAGTTGCTTTCGAATGCTTCTACCCAAATTAATCTAAAACTACCAGTAGGGATTCATAAATATACATGGACAGTTAGAGACACCACTTGCCTTAGTTGCTTTTGTACTATCAACAATACCGATACTATTACGATTACCGTTTCAGAAAGAGCCAAAATTACATCTGGGAAGACCGTTTGTGTCAATACCGATACCATTTCGGTTAGAGGGAATTTGCCTAGCGGAAGTTTTGGTACTTGGTTTGCAGATAACAATGTGAGTCAAACTTCAACTGGTTCTAAGGTGTTTTTAAGCAAGTTGAAAATTGGCGATAATAAACTCAGATGGAATCTTGTAATTAATGGCTGTATTTCTCGTGACACTATCACTATTTCAAGACTAACGAAACCAGTGCCTATTTCAGATAAGTGCTATCCTGAGAATGTACCTTTAAACGAGGCGATCATAGGTACAAAACCTACGGCATTAGAAGATGCTAGTTGGAATCTACCCCAAAATCTGACTTTTAGTTTTACCGATTCTTCTCACAAAATTGTGATTGAAAAGAATGATAAAACCAAATCTGGTAAGATTATCTATTCTATTCAAAATCAGACTTGTACCATTTCGAATTTCCCCAATTCGGTCTCAATTAATCTCTCGTTTCTTCCCAAACCCAAAGCTCCATCAGATGCAATAGAGCCAATACCATTTATGGGTAAGCCAATTCTGATAGGTAAAAATGTAGTATCGTCCGATTCGTTGAGGTGGTTTGGGGCAAATGGAGAAGTGTTGTCTAAAAAAGATACGTTGAGACTGCCCAATTATTTAGCAGGCAAGTATAATTTCAGGTTTCGAATATTTAGTAACAATGCTTGTTTTCAGGAAGATACGGTAGCCGTTACGTATATTACTCGCGCTAAAATCACGACAAATCCTTGTGCCAAGAATGTGAGTAATCTGAAATTCAATGCAAATCCGATCAGCGCAGTTGAAGAAGGAAAATGGACTGTTTTTCCAAATACCAATCTTCAACTTCAATTTTCGACAAGTACTCCGAACGATTTAATAATCAATAAATTAAATTCAGATTCTGCGAATGCAAAGTTTAAAATAACATGGACGGTATACTTCAAAGGTGACACATCAATTAAGTCGAGCGAATCAATCGAGTTTGTAAACATATCAGATATTACAAAGCTTTCGAACTTTTCCAATCCTGCGAAATACAGTTCCATTTGTGCCAAGGATAGCTTTTATTATCTAAATGAGGCTAAAAATATAAAACTGAGAACAAATTACGAAACAGGGTATTGGATCAAAAAAAGCGACAATCTTGGCAGGCTTAAGAATGGGAACACCAAGGTAGATACTTTAGTTGCTCTAAAGCCGAGTAGTCAAGAGATCTATTTTGTTATTAAAGACAAGAATAGTTCTTGTTCGGATACTGCAAAAATGGTTTTGAATACTGTTTCAAAATCTAAGCCAAGTACCCAAATTTGTACTACAGACACGGTTGTGCAATTAAATGCTAATATGCCAGTTGCTGGCCAAGAAACGGGACTTTGGTCGTATAGTAAAGCAATTGTAAATAAAGTGCCGAATTTTACCAATACTACATTATTCAATAGCATGGTGACAGGTTTGGGTAAAAGAAGAACTCGCCTTATTTGGACGATCACCAACGTAAATGACAAGACTTGTTTTTCTGCCGATAGTGTGCGAGTAATCGTCAGTACAAAAGCCAAAATAGAGTTGAAAGATCCATGTTTGAAAGGCAGTACATTGGTTTCTTTGCAAGGAAATGCGATTGAGAAATATGAAAAAGCGGCATGGTTTTTTGCCACTAACAAGTCGGATACTATTTCAAGAAAATCGATTGACACTACTTCGAAAGCGAAAACGGGTTCAACAAAGCTGTATTATGTAGTTTCGGATACTACTTTTAGAACATGTTTCACGCGCGATTCGTCTACAGTTCATCTGATTAATAAGGCACTGATTGTTAAGGAAAATACGTGTATTGAACAAAGTTTGGATACTAGCATCGAGGTAAAAACCACCAAAGGAACGTCCAATACTGGGATGAAATACCATTGGATCAAACCATACGGAATAAAAGGAGATACAGTATCGAGCCTTGATAGTATCCATGCATTTGTTTTACCTTCTTTGGGAGTTCGGAAGTTTTATTGGCAAGTAGTTTCAAACCAAAATGCATCTTGTTTTGATACGGACAGTATTACGCTCACGACTGTATCTAAAGCAAAAGCATTTACGAATACTCCTATTTGTACTACAAGTGATAGTGCTAACATTTCGGCTACAAATGTGCCAAACACAATCGAAAAAGGAACTTGGTCTGTTTTGTTTCCAAGTACAAATGCCGTAGCAGTTTTGGATTCGAATTCGTCTCAAACAAAAGCAATTCATTTAGTCGAGAGGGTGAATAAACTGCAATGGAAAATAGCTAATAAACTAAATCCAGGTTGCTTTTCGGTAGATACTACAAATACTACTTTAGTTCGGAACACAGCTGCAAAGGTTTTGTTTTCAGATACTTGTATCAAAGCAGTAAGTACAGTGTTGTTGCGAGGAAATGAATTGAAAAGTTACGAACGTGCCACATGGACTTTGGCCAAAGATACCGTTTTACGGATGTATCAAGGCAATGCATTGGCTTCGAAAGGAACGGCTACATTTGTTTATTGGGTAGCAGATAGCGTATACAAACAATGTCGTACGAAAGATTCGCTCAGAGTACATGTTATAAATAAAGTGAATTATAATTCATATATTTCATGTATTTTAAAACAGCCCAATCAATCAAGTGCAAACGTTAATATTTCCAGCCCTAAGGATACTAGTAAAGTGGCGATGAAATATGAATGGACAAAACTGAAAGGTTTTGCAGACGACAAAGTATCTGATATGGTGTCAAAATCAGGTAATGATAGTACAAGATTTACATTTTTTCAGACAGGGAAACGAATCTATCAGCATAAAATAAGTGCTGTTCAAAATCCTACCTGTTTTGATACTGCAAGTGTTTATTTCACAGTAATTCCGAAAGCTACAGCAACGCTCGATTCGTGTTTGATAGGTCAAAAAGACACCATTTCGCTTTTGTCGGCCAATAGTTTAGACGCTTCGAAAGGGGAAATGGGGCTATGGAAAAGTGCTTCTAGCAATGTGCGTATTATTTCAAATAGCAAAGCGGCAGGATTAGCAAGGGGCAAAACTGATTTTACTTGGGTCGTTTCAAACGGTGCTTGCCGCGATTCGGTCAATCGAAAAGTAATATCGGTAAGCAAAGCCAGAATAACATCGATAGATACTTGCCAATATTTTGATGCGAATTTGGAGGTAGATTTGAAACACGCACCTCTTGAAGGAGCATTTGAAACTGGAAATTGGAAAGCGATATCAAGTTCAGTTTCAATTAACCAATTTTTAGAAAGTGTTACCAATTTGACAAAAGGCAAAAACAGTTTTCAGTGGAAAGTGAAAAGTAGTTTTGATTCCAGTTGTGCAAGTTTTGCCAATGTTTCATTTAATTTATTGACTCCTAGTGGATTATCTGATGATACACTTTTTACTTGTTCGAAAGAAACTAAGATTATTTCAACCGATAGTTTATCAGCAGATGAAAAAGTAGTTTGGTCAATGCCGATGCTTCAAACTAGTATTGTTGAGTCCTCATCGAAGCATGTTAAGCTAAAGAATTTATCTAATAATCAAGTGTATGTGTTGTACAAACAGACCAATGTACTTGGATGTGTACTCAATGATTCTTTGTTGATTCAAAATAGGCAATTGGATACCGTTTATATAAGGCCAATCAATGAATTGACACCTGTTTTAGGAAAATTAAATGCTTTTTATACCTGTGCATTCAGTGTTGGAGTCAAGGTTAGTAATCCTGAAAATGATATTCCGACCTCCGCTCAATATTCATTTAAAATAGAGACTCAGGCTGATAGTTTGAAAGATAAACAGTTGATCAACAATGGTAAAGAATTTAAATATAATGCGATTTTTAATAGTTCAGACTCAATCCATAAATTTACTTGGACAGTTTGGAATAAATCTTGTGTGGCTAGAAGTCAAACTTTAGAATTGGTAAAGCGTAAAGGCTTAACTAATTCTGACCCATTTTTCAGTACTTCAATATGCCAGCAAACTGCGTTTTCATTTGAAAATTCAACTATTAATTTGATCTCAGATCCTGACTCCGCTAATATTACGGAAAAAAGACTAAATGGTGAATTGGGTGATTTTGAAGTTATAAAGGCAAATGTAGCACTCAAAGAACCTCAGAATAAGATGAAGGTTACAGGATTGACGCGAGGTGTTCATGGTTTTGTATATACTGCTTTCAAGGGAGGATGTTCTGCCGCTACTGCGATCAATATAGTCAATAGTACCAATAAGTACAGTGTTTGTAGCAATTTGGAATGCGACACTTTATTGAAACAGTTGGAGTTTTGCAACCAAGACACTACCATTCTTACAGGTAAGTATGATTTGGTGACCCCGACATTTGCTTCAGATCGTTTTCAGATTTATTGGTCCAATTATCCTCGTATTCGAGAGAATTTGGATCTGATTCCGCTAAAGATTGACGAAAATAAAAGTCGAGTTTCGGTGAAAGTACTTAATAAATCGTTTGATAGAGAAAAAAAAATTTATTTGGTATCCAAAAATGGGGTATGTGATTGGAAGACTGATTCGGTTTCAATTACAAATTTTAGAGATGTAAAAGGGCAGGCTTCTATCATTACAACCAATAAAGTAGTGTGTGAAAGTTCGGTTTTGCTTCAAGCCAATAAGCCTAGTTTTGGATCTGGTACATGGTTGATAGAAGATACCACCGTTCGTTTAATCAGGTCGAATGATACTTCTACGGTGTTATCAAAATTAAAACCGAGCGATAAAACCATATTCTGGGAAGTGACTAATGGTCGTTGTCATGACACTGCTAATTTAAAACTCAAAATAGGCTTGCCAGTTGGAAACGCCACATTGAAAATGTTGAATCAAAATTCGATTTGCGATTCAGATTCTATATTACTTCAGGCCGAAGCACCTCAACTTAATATAACAGGTACTTGGTTCAAGACTTTGAATGATCAATCGTTAAGCAGAATTAGTAATCAAAACGAAATCAAAGTTCCACTCGAAAAAGGAATCAGATCTAATTTTGTTTGGGTACTCAATAGCGAATTGTGTAGTGATAGCACCAAAACATCATTTGTCAATTACAAAAAACCAACCGAAGCGATTGTTGCAGAAGATCAATCGGTCAAATCGAATTCGACCATTTTAACAGGAAACGAACCTCAAGTGGGAATAGGCGAGTGGAGTGTTGTGAGTGGTAGCGGCCAAATTGTAAATCCAAAGTCCCCAAAAACGGAGATTCAGGATTTGGGATTTGGTGAAACAATCGTACAATGGAAAATACAAAATGGAGTATGTCCAGTTTCGGTAAGTCAAATTGTGATTAATTATTCAGATTTTGAGATTCCGCAGGCTTTTTCACCAAATGGCGATGGCAAAAACGACCTATTTGTTATATCTGGTTTGGAAAATTATCCAGGTTCCAAGTTCACAGTCATGAATCGTTGGGGTAAAGAAGTCTATTCATCTTCTGATTATCGAAACGAATGGGATGGTAGCGGTCTTGACGAGGATACCTACTTCTATCTGATTGATATCAAAGGATTTGGTACGAGAAATGGTTATCTGGTGTTGAAAAGAAAATAAGTGAGTTTGAATAAATTACATAAAATATTTTTCATATTTATAATTAGTTTTCAATTCATTTTGGAGACTAATGCTCAATTAGTTCCCGTGTACAGTCAGTATTTGGTCAATCAGTCGATTATCAATCCGGCATATATTGGAATTGATAACTGTCTTAATGTGAATGCTTTGTATCGCCAGCAATGGTTTGGTTTTGAAGGTTCGCCAAGTACCCGTACCATTTCGGCACATACTCCTTTGCGAAATAGAAAACTAGCTGTCGGGGCGAATATTGTGAACGATGTGATAGGTGTTGCGAGCAATACCTTAGTGGAAGGGCAATTTTGTTATCGGATAAAAGTAGGCGATAAGGCCAAAGTTTCTTTTGGAATGGGGGCAGGTTTGTTTATCAACAAGAATAATTTGGCTTCGCTAAAAGTGAACGATAATGGAGATGAGGTCTTTGCAAATAATGCCAATTCGGTCATGCCTACTTTTTCTTTTGGATCATATTATGAGAATAAAAATCTTTTTTTCGGAGTTTCTACATTAAATCTTACTCGTACAATTCCGAGAAATCGTACATTTGTTTATCAGCAGCCCTTGTATTTCTTGGCAGGGTATCAATATAAAATGACAGAAACATTTGCATTGACACCATCGGTCTTGCTAAATAAAATATCGAATAATCCGATCAATATGGATCTGAATGTGCTGATGGATTTTGGAAAGGTCATTCGATTTGGAGTTTCCTATCGTACCTGGAATTCTTTTTATGGCATTTTGCAATTCAAACTAAACGATCAGTTGCAAATAGGCTATGCCTATGAAAATACGTTTTCAGTTTTGAATAAATATCAGTCGGGATCGCATGAGGTCTCTGTAAAATATGTTTTTAAGTACAAAGCCAACACTGTTGATGTCAAGTCTTTTGAATAAGTTGTTTAAGTCGTTTTGGGTGTTGCTGTATGTTTTTTTCGGAATACAATACATGAGTCATGCCCAATCAGCAACGAATAGTTATTCGGTAAATAAAATGAAAATTAATTCATCTCATTCCGATATTTCACCCGTTATTTTGCCAAATGGTTTGGTGTTTATTTCGAACAAAGAAGATGAATTAGCCATCGCGCGGACCTCTACTCATCAAGAACCATTTTATAAAATTTTCTTTGCCGAAAAGACTGGTACTGGCTACAAAAAGGCAATCAGGATTTCTGGCGATGTGAATGAGCATTTTTCGGAAGGGCCAATTAGTTTTGCTCCTGGCGGTGATTATGTGTATTTTACTCGAAATATTCCCCTGCCTAATCCTACCAAAACAGGTAAAAAAGCGCGATTAGGTATTTTTACGGCTACTTACAGAGATGGCGATTTGGTAAATGTTCAACCATTTATTTACAATAAACCCGATTACTCTTTAGCCCATCCAGCTATTTCGAGCAATGGCAATTTTATGATTTTTGCTTCCAATTTGCCAGGTGGTTTTGGTGGGTCAGATTTATATGTGACCTACAATAAAAATGGAGAATGGGACAAACCAATTAATCTAGGAAAAGAAATTAATACACTCCACAACGAGGTTTTTCCTTTTGTTAATTCAGACGGGAAGTTATACTTTTCCTCGGACGGGCACAAAGGTTTGGGAGGTTTGGATATTTTTAGTGCAGGATATTTGAATTTTGAATGGAAAGGAGTGCATAATTTGGGAGCACCATTCAACTCGGTCGCAGATGATTTTGGATATACCGAAAGTGCTGATAAAATGATGGGTTTTTTTAGTTCTGATCGGGACGAAAATACTCGGGATGATATTTATCAATTTCAAGTTTCACCTTTTGTATTTACTGAATGCGATACTTTAAAGGAGCTGAATTATTGCCGTACTTTTTACGAAGAAGGGACTTTTAATACCGATTCACTCCCGTTGATGTACGAGTGGAATTTTGGAAATGGCATCAAAAAACGAGGACTTGAAGTAAGCCATTGTTTTGAAAAGCCAGGTGTGTATCAGATTAATTTAAATATTATAGATCTGATAACTAATAGTGTATACATGAATGAGGCTACTTACGATATTGATATTACCCCTATTCGTGGCCCTTATTTT
>JAYVIX010000208.1:0-4695 GCA_043769845.1 Cytophagales bacterium | reverse complement strand
GTGGTGACAATAGATATGCCTAAAGTTATGCCTAAGTTGAGTGGAAGCGAGATTTATGCATTTAATGTAACCTTGACCAATAAAGGTTTGATCACAGCAGAAGATGTAAAATTCACCTTGCCAACCGATCCAGAGTATGAGTTCGTGATGAATTACGAACCAGGACCTTTGCTCGCACAACAAAGTATTCAAATTCCAGTGATCATGCGTGTACGAAGTGGAGCTAGTGCATCACTGAGAGGTATTTCAAACCAAGAAATTTCGGACTTTTTAGGTATTCAAGCAAGAACAGAAGCTGGCGAAAATTGCCAAGGTTTCGGAGGAGTAGTATACTGGTACAAGTGTAATTTCACTTCTGGTCTGTGGGAGAAAATGGGGGTCATGTTTAAATATGAAGGACGCGCATGTATAGGAGATGGTGGTGGTATTACTGGCCAGTTGGTCGTTCCTAGCAATATGTGGTATCCTACATGTGCGGTGTGTCCTACTATTCCTCTAAATCCAGGCGGTAATCAGCCAGTTTACGAAACCGAGAGAAAAAGCTGTGTAGAATGTATTATCAAAATCATTAAGGTTCTGGTTTCTTGTGGAAAATCAAGAGGACTTTCTTGTATGCGTAGTATTGATAAAGCGATCAGAGTATGTTCTGCCACTTCAAGTGCAAGATTATCAGAGCCATTACCAACTCTTTTAGGAGCAGCGTATCTTGAAATTGCCGATAATATGAAAGTAGCGGCTGATGCTTACCAGGCGAAAGAAAACTGGATTAAAGAATATTTTGGGAGCATGGTAGCCAGTGATGCCTTTGTTTATATTGATTCCTTGACTAAACCTTTTGTGAGCATAAGAGACTCTATTAGGCCAGCCAAACAGTTGGAGATTCTGAATCTGATGAAAGGATACGAAATTCAGGCATCTACTATTTCTACCTTCTTTACACGTTGGAATACTTCTGTGGGCGCATTGAAATCGGGTGTTCTTCAGCCTAACACCACTTATCCGAATATTATCAATTGGAATTTGGTAGGTCGATATGAAGATTCTATCCAAGTTGCTCATAACTATGCTTTAGCGAAAGATTTCACTTCGGTTGACGACATGCACGACAATGCATTTAGTTCGTTGGATGAACTACTTGATAATCAAGGAAATGCTGTCTGCGCCTCAGTGAAAGTGCAATTCAGCCAAGAGCTTACTATGACGCGCGAAGCTTTTGAAGGCACCTTGGAGATTTCGAACGGACACCCAACAGATGGCATGAAATTGCTCAGTGTGGACATTAAGATTACAGATGCGAAAGGTGTGCCGAGCAACGATCTTTTCGAGATTCAAACTAAAAGTTTGACGAATCTTTCGGATGTGACAGGGACGGGAGCAATTCCTTCGCAGCAAAAAGGAACTGTCAAGTTTTTGTTTATTCCAGAATTGGGCGCAGCACCTACAATTCCTGTGAAATACAATTTTGGAGGAACGGTGCGCTATTGGGATCCATACGCCCAAGCAATGGTTTCATTGCCTTTGGCCGATGTGCCACTTACTGTAAACCCAAGTCCGAATTTGATGTTGCACTATTTTATGCAACGCAATATTTTGGGTGATGATGCTTTGACGAGTCCTGACATAGAGCCTTCGATTCCTGCCGAACTGGCTGTGATGGTCGAAAACCAAGGATATGGCCCTGCGGTGAACATGGTGATTTCATCGGCACAACCAAAGGTGATTGAAAATGAAAAAGGTCTTGCAATCAATTTCAACCTGATTGGCTCCAATTTTCAAGGCCAACCTAAAACTTTAGGCGTAACTAATATCAATTTTGGTACAGTTCCTGCTTTGCAAACTAGAATTGGGCAATGGTATTTTACCAGCTCGTTGCTAGGTAAGTTTGTGAGTTATGAAGCCAGCGTGGTGCATTCCAACAGTTTCGGAAATCCAGATCTTAGCTTGGTAAAAGGTGTCAAACTTCACGAATTGACTAAAAGTATTCGTGCTTATGGAAGTAAAGAAGATGCCACAAACGACTTCCTCGTAAACGATATTTTTGATGTCAAAGACAGGCCTGATGTGATTTACTTCTCACAAGGCAATCGTACAGAAAAAGTATACGAGGCGACTTCAGGGAGCTTCTCGGCAGCAGTTTCTGCTCCTACGTTTACCAATAAACTTACTGTTACAGCTTCGGATACAGGATGGAATTTTGTGAAATTGAACGATCCTGGAAACAAACGATTCGACTTGGTAAGTATCACAAGAAACGATGGACAAGTAATTCCACTAGACAATGCTTGGCTTACTTTCGTGACGTTGCCAGCGGGTAGCAAACCTGTTTATGAAAATAAATTCCATTTTGTTGACAATTTTGCCAACATGAGTCCTGTTACTTATACAGTGGTTTGGAAACCGAGGAATTTGGATATTCCTACTATTGTAAGTATTTCGGGTGCAGAAAATATCACTTCTACACAGGTCGAGCATCTGAAAGTTAAGTTCAGCAAAAGTATTGATGGCAGTACTTTCAACTACAAAGATGTGTCGCTCACGTTTCAAGGTGGGGCAAATATTGCCGACAGCACTGTAAAAGTGACTAAAATCGACTCTGTTACTTTTAATATCAATGTTTCGAAACTCACAACTGGAAATGGTTTCTACAATCTCTCAGTACAAGCTAAAGAAATTACAGATACCTACGGAATCTTTGGCGAAACTGGAAAGAGTTTCACTTGGTCGCAATTCCTGACAGTGCCAACGGTCCAAGCTTTTCAAGGAATTCCTGAAAGTCATGTGGCTGCTTCTTTCGACAAAATTCAATTGTTGTTCAATTTGCCAATAGATGCTTCGACTGTAACAGCAAGCAAGATCAAGTTCATGAAAGACAGCGTGCTTCAGACTGGTACGGTAGTGATTGATTCTGTTCATGCCGATAAAAAGTTATTCTATCTTTCTGGCTTAGGCAAGATTCTGACTAAAAGCGGAACCTACACCATGACGGTCGATTTGCCTACAATTAAAACTACGGCCAATGTGTTTGGTTTGAAACAACAGTCGACTCAATTAATTGTGGATAACGAAGAGCCAAAAGTGTTGAGTTTAATAAAATCGAATGTTGGAGGCCTAGATCAGCAACACATCGCTTCAATAGGTATTTTGTTTGATGAAGAGGCCATCGGTTTCAATATATCGCACATGCAACTGAGGCGTAATGGCGAGCTGATCTTCTTGAAAATAGACCAACTTTCGAACACTAACTTGAAAAACTGGACGCTTGGCAATTTTGGAATGCTCACATACCCAGAAGGAGAGTACATATTGACGGTCGATCCTAGTGGAGTGAAAGATGCAATTGGGAATGCTGGAACTGGAGTGAAAGAAATCACTTGGACGGTCGACCGCTCTGCTGTGGAAATTGTTTCTGGCATAAGCGTGCTTCCTGATTTTGGATATTCCAACTCGGACGGGATCACTTCGGGCGATACATTGCGTGTGGCATTTAAATTGACCAAGGATGTTTCCGAAGTAACGATTTCGCAAGTAAGTCTTGGTAACGAATCAGTTTTGTTAAGTAAATCAGGCTTGAAAGCGGGCGATTATTCGTATCCTATTACCTTGCTTGCTGGAGGTTCTACAAGTATAAAGGTTTCGGCCACGGGGCAAAATGGAGGGATAGATACGGAAGTGAAGACCTTGTTTGTTGATCAGGTTCCCCTTACAGCTAATTGGAAAGTAAAACCTTTGGCTGTAGTTACTAAACAACCAGATTCGGTACAAATACTTGTTTCAGCAAAACTTCTACCTACGAATGATCTTTTGAAAGCGCTTGTTTTCAAAAGAAACGGTGTCAAAGTGGCCACAAGCCTTAGTGTGCGTGCGAAAAACGATACTGTATATGAAGTGTATGGATTGCGAAAAGCGAGTGCACTAGCTGGCAATTATGAATTGGTGATTGACCTTGCAAAGCTGAGTAAATACAGCAGTGGCAAAACAGGAACAGGTTTGCTTGCTACCGCATGGGAAGTTTCAGCAACCAATAAAGCGCCAGTTGCCAATGCAGGAACCGATGTAAATGTCAGCAAGTCAGGCTTTGTTCTTTTAGATGCTTCGGCTTCTTCCGATCCTGATGGCGATCAATTGACCTATCAGTGGGTAGCACCAGAAGGCATTATCTTGATAGATGCCACAAAAGCAAAAGCACAATTTGTAGCTACTTCGGTACACAATGGCAAGAGCTATTCGATTTTGCTTATCGTGAAAGACGGTTCTGAATTTTCTACTGATTTGGTGAATGTTACGGTAAATATCACAGGCCAGATAAAATATTTTGCCGACAAAGATGGCGATGGTTTCGGGATAGATTCCGATTTTGTATTGTCTGATACGTTGCCAAAAGGCTATGTAGAAGTAGGAGGCGATTGCAATGATTTGGCTCTCACGATTTATCCGGGCGCACTTGAGTTGATGGACGGAAAAGACAATGATTGTGATGCCGCAATAGATGAAGATAGTTTGGTTTTAGGTTTCGAGGATTCGCACCTAAACGAACGTTTTGAACTAATTGCCTATCCAAGTCCAGCCATACAACAATTCAATGTGGTAGTGGAATCTTTTGGAGGAACAGAAAAAGTGACCTTACTTGTTTCTGACGAGTTTGGTAGGCTTATCGAAACGATAGAAAATGCCTCGACAGGTCAAAACATTGTTTTA
>JAYVIX010000207.1:0-5687 GCA_043769845.1 Cytophagales bacterium | reverse complement strand
ACAAGATTGCCGCGAACCTTAGTAACACCTTGGCTTGCGTCAATCCCAAACTCATCAGTAAAGAATTGCCTTTGAACGGAACCCTTCGCGCGTCTTTTGATTTCACGCTCAATGTTGTTTCTAATTCTGAATCAGTCATTTGCAAAAATTCAGAACTGAATTTGGCCGCAGTCACCAACACGACAGGATTGACGTATGTTTGGAAAAATGTACAAGAAACGGGAACTGATTCCACCTTCCAACCAGGCACCAGCACAACCGTTCGCGGTACGGTGACAGCAAGCAAAACAGGTTGTTTTAGTTCTGGAAACCGTATTTCAAGTGAAGAAGAATTCATTTATATTTTGGCCGAAAAAATTAAACTAGCCTTCTCTCAGCCACCTAGTTCGATCTGCGAAAACACGATGAACTTTTTCTCGATTGTGCCAATAAGTGGTTCTGACAATATTCAACAATACATTTGGTTCAAAAACGACACACTCCAAAATGGCTTGACGGAAAACAACGCTGATTTTACAGATTTGAAAAATGGAGATGTTCTGAAAGTAAAGGCGATTCCTAAAACAGTTTGTTCGTCCGAAATGCCAGATTCTGCCACATTTACAGCACTAGTCGATAAACAACCCAAACCCGGTTTTGTACACGAAAAAGAAGGCGATATTTTGTATTTCTGTAAAGATGACAGCACACTTAGAGCCAATGAAACGGCCGATTACCAATATATGTGGCTCGAAGCACCCACAAATTCGACTGACAGTTTAAAGGTCAATAAAAAAGGAACATACAGGCTCCTGATTAAAAACGGAGCTTGTACTACAGATACTTTGCGAGCGGTGGTGAAAGACTATCAACTTTCGATGCAAATCTTGGTCGAACCAGCAGCCGAGTTTGAAGTAGGCGAAGAATTGAAATTGACGGCCAATGTAACCAATACCGAACAACGCGAACTGAGCTACGAATGGTCGCCAGCCAATTTGTTTAGGCCAGCCAACGCAGCAATAACTAACATGTCGCCTACCGAAACCATGTTTGTGACGGTGGAAGTAAAATCGCCCGAAAACTGTACTCTGAAAGACAGCATCCAGTTGAAAAAACGCGATAAGTTGTTCATTCCAAATGCCTTGACTCCAGAAACGGACGATCAGAATGCTGTTTGGGGAATCACTGGAGCCGAGAATTATCCCGACATGGACATCAAAGTATTCAACCGTTGGGGCAATGTGGTATATGAGCAAAAAGGCTATACCAAACAATGGGACGGCACCCTAAACGGCAAACCGCTCCCTGCCGGAACCTATTATTATGTCATGAAACACCGCAAAATCGATAAACCAATAGTAGGCGATCTGACGATTGTCAGGTAAAATGAGTTCAACGTTTAAGGTTCAAAGTCAAACGTTTAAGTAAATTTGAACTTTGAACGTTAAAACTTTAAACTAGTGCATTGGCCGTCATTTCCGAAGAAAATATTGGAAATGACGGTCAAGTACTTTTATTTTACGTAGATTTCAAAATAAAATCTTTTTAGCGATGACAGGTCAACACCATAATTTTGGAGAAAAGCATCCTCAATATGTAACATTTTTCATATTATTATCCACTACATTTTTCATGTGGGGCTTTCTGACGTGTAACAACACGATACTTGTGCCACACGCAATGAACATTTTTCAACTTAGTTATGCGCAAGCCCAAGTTTTAAATTTCTCTTTTTTTGCGACCTATTTAGTGGCTTCAATTCCACTTGGCAAACTGGTTCATAAGATGGGTTACAAAAACAGCATCATTGCCGGTTTGTTAGTTGCGGCCTATGCCTGCACATTGTTTGGGCCAGCCTGTACCATTCGATCTTACAAATTATTTGTTTTGGCCATGGTCATTATGGGTATGGGAGTCACACTACTTCAAGTAGCCGCTAATCCCTATATCACACTTCTGTCTTTTAGTAAAACAGCTGCGAGCAGACTCACAATGAAACAAGGTTTCAATGCTTTAGGCTCGACAATGGCACCTATTTTAGGTTATTTACTGTTTTATTTCATGAGTTTTACACCAGAGCAAATGATGGTCATGAGCCCTGATGAATACCGAAATGCAGAAGCAATCTTGGTACAATTGCCTTATATGGGACTTGCTACGGTTTTATTTTTAATGGCTTTGGCCATGTATTTCTCGAAACTTCCCGAAATACACATAGACGAAACGATTCCTGGCGTCCTCAAAACGAGAAGTAAATTAAAATATGTACTCCAATTTCCACATCTTTATTTGGGCGTAATTGCCATATTTTTGTACGTAGGAGCCGAAGTAGGCATTGGTAAATTTTTATTCAACGTACTTGTCAACCCCACTTATGGCGGAATTGATTATTACGAAGCCCCAAAATACATCACACTGTATTGGGCAGGCGCAATGGTGGGTCGATTTGCAAGCTCATTTATTTTGCGAAGTGTCGAAACTGGCAAAGCAGTTGCAATCTCGGCAGCACTCTCTTGCTTTCTAATTCTAGCATTCATGCTTACTTCTGGAATGCCTGCTGTGGCATTACTTGTACTGGTTGGTTTGTCCAATTCACTCATTTTTCCATGTTTATTTACTTTGGGAATCGAAAACATGGGAAAACATTCCGAGCAAGCATCCTCTCTTTTAATAGTAGGAATATTCGGTGGAGCCGTTATTCCACAGCTAATGAGTTTTTCGATTGATGTTGTAGGCCTTCAAAAAATCTTCTTAATTCCTATTATTTGTTATTTATTCATCATTTTCTATGGATTAAAAGGAAGCAAAACGAATAATTAGGATTACAAATTGAACTAGAAAAGGAAATGAGTTGATGGAAGTAAAGATTCATCAACTCATTTCGTTTAAAAAATAACCTAAATAAGTAACTTGTTTAATAATTCGATACTCGTTTCATCTGTAAGTACCTGATTTTGTACCAAATAAAGAACAATTAACTACTTTAATGATACACATCCAAAAAGTCAACCAATACATCGCGCTCGTTTTACTAATTAGCTTAGGAGCACTATTGGCTTTCGGTTTATTGCCCTTTTTAACCTCTTTTCTGGGCGCAGTCACCCTCTATTTTCTTCTAAAACCATTTGTCAATTGGATTGAGTCGAAAATGAAAATTTCCAATACCCTATCCGTTTCGATCGCATTGATTGTGACATTCATTGTCGTACTACTTCCTATCTTGTTAATTATTTACAGCTTAGCTGGCCGATTGAGCCAATATCTTCAAGAGCCAGAAGTAATCATGCAGCAAATTCAACACTTGGAACAAATTCTAGCCAAGAAAATGAAAATAGACCTGCTGACAGATGCAAATATTGAAACACTGAAAAGTAATATGGCGGGCTATATTTCCAACTTTTTGGGTCAAACATTGAGCATGTTGGCTACTTTAGGAATCATGTATTTCCTACTTTATTTCATGCTAACAAATGCCGATATACTCGAAAAAAATGTATTCAAACTTTTGCCATATACTGAATCAGAAGCTAAAAAACTAGAATCAGAACTAGAAGGACACATTTTTTCTAATGTAATCATTTCGCCACTTTTGGCACTTGTTCAAGGAATATGCGCCAGTATTTTGTTTTGGGCTTGTGGTTTGGAAGAACCCTTTTTCTGGGGAATAATCTGTGGTATTTTTTCATTTATTCCTTTTGTTGGAAGTGCTGTCATTTGGCTTCCTGCGGGATTATTCATGTTATCACAAAATGAAACATTAAACGGAATCATCATTATTGGATGCGGAGCCCTCATTATATCAAATGTTGATAACGTGTTTAGATTTGTGTTGCAAAAACGTTTTGCAAATATCCATCCAATCGTAACTGTTTTGGGCGTCATTATAGGACTCGATTGGTTTGGGTTTACAGGAATTATCTTTGGACCAGTTCTCATTTCGTTTTTTCTAATTCTATTGAAAAACTTTCGAAAAGATCATATTACTTCCTAAGTTTTGCTTTTTAACTTTTCTTTCCAAAATTTGCCAGATGGCACAAAAACATACTTTGTTCAAATTCACCAAATTCACTCTATCAATTGCGATTTTGTTTGTCGTAAATAGTTGTGGAATTTATTCATTCACAGGCACTAATATTTCGCCAGACATCAAGACCATTTCTATCAAAAATTTTGGCAATGAAACAGGTTTAGGACCAGCCAGACTTAGTTTGCAGTTTACCGAAAAGCTGAAAGAATACTTTTTGCAAAATACTAATCTTAAGTTAGTAAAATCAGATGGTGACTTGCAGTTAGAAGGAATTATTGTTGGATATGTTTTGGGTCCAATCGGAGCACAACAAGGTAACAATCAGGTACAAACAGGTATGCAAAACCGCCTTACGATCAGGGTCAAAGCCAAGTTCACCAACACAAAAGATGAAGCTGCTAATTTTGAAAAAGAATTTTCACATTATGACGATTTCTCTGTAAACCAGACACTTAGCGAAGTAGAAACTGAAAAAGTAGAAATTGTTTCTGAAAGAATTGTCTTCGACACATTCAACGCAGCAGTAGCCAATTGGTAATTTTTAAGTAGTTTTGTTAATGGACAAATCTACTTTCGAGCGGTTAATAAAGTCTCCAAGCAAAATCTCAACAAACGAAGCAAGTCTGCTTGAAGATCTTGCCGAGGCTTTCCCATATTGCCAAACGGCACATCTACTTTTGGCCAAAGAAAGCCAGCTAAAAAAATCGATGAATTACCCCAAAAAACTTAGAAGAGCTTCAACCTATTTACTAGACCGTAAAGTATTACACCAAGTGCTTGTTGCGGACGATTCTAAAAACAATCAGTTAATTGAAAGTATTTTAGAAACCGTACCTGAACCCGAAATCAAAGTTCAAATTTCTGCCATTCCTAGAACCATTTCTATTTTAGACGAAATCGAAGAAACACTTCGCAAAGTCAAGGAAAGTAGAAAAGGTTTTGAAGACACATTACCAACCAAAACTGTTTCAGAGAAAAAAAATGCCACCTTCATTCAGAACGAAACAACTGATTCTCTACTATTTAAAACCGAAAGTCGCCTTGGAGATGAACTAGAAATAAACCCCAAAAGCAAGGAAACAGCAAATAACGTAGAGCTATTTTTGGCCTATTTGAATCAGGCAAACTCGATACAAAAAGACAAAAAACAGCAAGTAGAGGTCATTGAGCGTTTCCTTGAAAAAGAACCAGTAATCACTCGACAAATACCTCATTCGATAATCGCAGAGAATACAAGTGATCTTTCAAAAAAAAGTACCGAGTTAAAAGGCGAATTGGTAACCGAAAATTTTGCTCAAATTTTGGTAAAACAAAACAAAATTGAAAAAGCAAAGGATATATATCGAAAATTGATGTTGAAATATCCAAACAAAAGTGCTTACTTTGGGGCTAAATTGAACGAATTAGAAAATAGATAATGTTTACTGCTACACTAGTCCTTACCGTCATCCTTGCGATTCTTCTTATCCTTGTAGTTCTTATTCAAAACTCAAAAGGTGGTTTGACACAATCTATGGGAACTGCCTCAAACCAAATTATTGGAGTTAAAAAAACTACTGATGTTTTGGAAAAAGTAACATGGGGTTTGGCAATCTCAATTATCTGCCTTTGTTTGGTTTCTAACTTTGTGTTAGAAAGACCAAGTACTGGCGAAACCCAAGAAATTTCAACCGTCAATACC
>JAYVIX010000206.1:0-12794 GCA_043769845.1 Cytophagales bacterium | reverse complement strand
GTTTCGAAGTGTCCAACGTTTTGGATAAGTAATTGGGAATCATGTATTCATAACCATGGCGTTGCTCCCAACGGGTGGGGATGTCAGATATCTTTTTTTGTTTTTTGTATTCGGTATAATACCCTTTTATTTGGCCTTTAAACCATGCGTTGTATAAAGGCACTGAGAATACAAAAATGGTGACAATCCCAGTGATGATTGCTAAAATAAAGGTTTTGAAAAATGAACTCGATTTTTCAGTTTTTATTTCAAGTGCAGGTTGATCCGTTTTTTTTAGTGGTTCTTGTTTGCTTTTTGCCATAACGTTTAAAAAGTACTTAAAGGCAAAAATAACTATTTTGTTTATTGGATAGCTTGTTTTTACAAAACAGACTAAAATTCTATTTTAAGTTAATAATCTTCACAAACCTATTTGATAAGTAATTGATTTTTTATTATTTATCGGACGATTAACTTTCGACTATTATTAATTATTGACTAATTAATACCATTTTAAGCTTCAAATGGCAATAGTATTTTTAGTTTAGGGGTGAAATATTACTTGATTCGACTTTTATTTTTAGATAAAACACTGACAATGAAGATACGCCATCAACTTACCATCCTTTTTACCACTATTGTAGCATCTTTTTTATTTGTGTTTTGTTTGTCTGTTTATTTTTTCTATTCACAATTCAGGCAAAAAGAATTTTTTAATAGGCTAAAAGAGAAAGCTTTATATACAGCAGAAATTTGGGATTACGAACAAAATGCAAAGGAGCTTTTTCGTTTTATGTATGAACAGGATTTGACAAATCTTTATATGGAACAAATCAGAATCATACGTTCTTGGGACGCTGTCGATTACGAAAGCGACCCTGAGTCGGAGCGAGCTTTGAATGAAGAACAATATTTTAAAATATTAAAAGGCAAAGAAATTTATTTCACCAAAGGCGATCGTGAAATTATAGGACTGTTATATAAGAGTAAAAGTAAGGGCAATTATGTAGTGGTGGTTTCGGCCATTGATCGGTTTGGGATTTCTAAAATGGAAACACTTTTTTTGATCTTGGCCGCAGGTTGGGGATTGAGCGTGATTTTTGTGATGTTGGCGGGCTATTTTTTTGCAGGAAATATTCTTACTCCGATTTCTGAAATTATTGCCGAAGTTGGCACTATCAGTTTTTCAAATATGGGTAAACGATTGAAGAATCGAAGTGGTAGGGACGAGATTTCAGAACTCTCACGCACATTCAACGAATTGTTGGCGCGGCTTGAAGATTCATTTAAAATGCAGAAAAATTTCGTTTCCAACGCTTCACATGAAATTCGGAATCCGCTGGCATCCATCAAAGCTCAGTTGGATGTGACGATGTTGAAGGATCGAGGTAAAGAAGAATATCAAAGTGTATTGGTGTCGTTGCAAAATGACATTGATCGGATGATAAAAATTGCAAACGGATTATTGGAGCTTGCCAAAGTAAGTGGCGATTTTTCGATGGTGCATTTCGAACCTTGCCGTATAGATGAGATTATTTTAGAAGCCGCCAATAGTGTTACAAGATACCGATCTGATTATTATTTTACGTTTGATTACGACTTGATTCCTGAAAATGAGGAAGATATGCTCTTGAGTGCTTCTTCAGATTTGTTGTTTTCGGCTTTTTACAACATTATAGACAATGGTTGCAAATATTCGTCCGATCACAAAGTTGAAATCAAAATCAGTTTCGATCAGTTTGGGGTCACGGTTCTTTTTCAAGATCACGGGATTGGGATCTCGATGGAAGATCGCAAACGGATATTTGAGCCTTTTTATAGAAGCGAAATTGCTCGTGAATATAGTGGAATAGGTTTGGGACTTTCCTTGGTTCAGAAAATCATTCAACAACATCAAGGCAAAGTGATTATTCATTCAGAACTGGGTTCGGGTACGCTAGTGGTGATTAAGCTAATCAAAAGGAATTTTGTTTAGTTTGGTTTGGTAGTGTTTACTTTCGCCATTTGATTTCGTAGTTTTTTTTCGTAGAGTTTATTTTTTCTTGCTAAATCACTTTTGATTGGTAATAGCACATGTTAAACTTACTCTTATTTCTAGAGCGGAAACCTAAATAGTGTACTTGCGTAGTACCGCTATAATTGGTGTTTTTTTAGGTTTAGTAGGATATAATGTTGTTTGGACAATATGTTAGAGATAAAAAATGAATCATCGAAATTTTTGTCGGGTGTTTTCAAACTTGATTTTTTTTCAATAAAAGGGAAAGTAACTATTGCATTTTTTGCAATGTTTATGATGACCATCGCCATGGCGATTACTACTTATGTTGTCGTTTCGAAATTGCTTGCCTCCCAAGCCGAACTTATTGATGTGTATGAACCGGTTCAACTTGCAGCCGAGAAATTAAATGTAAATAACCAACATCGCATTTTTTTGCTGTCAAACAAAGAGAATTCCAAAGGCGACAATCTGAGTTTGGCTTTGGAGGAAAGCATATCGCTAAATACTGATTTCAAATCTTTCACATCCAAATTGCATTCCGAAGAGCTTGTTTTGGCATTGGAAAATATTGCTGTCAAACAAGGCAAGTTTGATCAGCAAATAAATGATATAAATAGTCAAATTAATAATCCTTCGTTTGTTTTAGACGCTTCACAACTTTCAGGTGCACGAGATATTGCCGAAAGTGTAAGCTTGTTTCAGAAAGCGATTCAAAAAAGGATAGTTGAAATTCAAACTGAAATTAATACGACTTACATAATAGGAATATCCTTGGTAGGTATTTTGCTTTTGATAATACTAGGCTTGTGCATCATGTGTGGTTACGACATTGTGCATTCTATTCAGGTGAGATTGAAAATAGTGCAAGACAAAGTAAAAGAAATGTCGGAAGGGAATTTGCCTGAAAAAATACCAGCTACTCAAGATGAACTGAATGATACAATTACCGGAACTAATATCCTAATTGATAATTTGTCTCAGGTGAAAAGGTTTGCTGAAGATGTAGGCGCAGGACATTTCGATAGTCAAGTGGTGGTGTTTAATAACGAAGGGCTATTGGGTAAATCTCTTGCTCAAATGCGCAGAAGTTTGAAAGACGTTGCCGAGAAAGATAAAGTCAGGAATTGGACAACCGAAGGAATCGCCAAGTTTGCTGATATTCTTCGCCAAAGCAATTCTAATCTCGAAGGACTCTGTTACACAGTAGTTTGCGAGCTTATTAAATACCTAGATGCCAACCAAGGTGCACTTTTTTTGTTGGACAAACAAGGTGATGAGGAAGTGTTGGACATGAAGGCCTGTTATGCATACGGTCGTCAAAAATTCATAAACAAAACGGTACGTATTGGAGAGGGGATGGTCGGTCAAGTATATTTGGAAAGGGAGTCGGTATTGCTAACAGAAATACCTCAAAACTATCTTAATATTACATCAGGTTTAGGAGGTGCACAACCTCGGTCGATTATGATTGTGCCTTTGATGTTGAACGAGAGTGTAAAAGGGATTTTAGAATTGGCCTCGTTTCATGTGTTTCGTCAGCAAGATTTGTATTTGGTAGAAAAAATTGCATCAAGTATTGCCTCAACAGTTGGAAGCGTGCGCATTGCCGAAGAAACCAATCGATTGTTGACCGAATCGCTCATGAATGGCGAACAGTTGCAAGCTCAAGAAGAGGAAATGCGCCAAAACATGGAGGAAATGCAAACCATTCAAGAACAAATGCAGCGTCAGGCCAAAGAAATGAGCAAGACGCAAGAATCATTAGTACTTGAGAAAAGTATGTTTCTAGTATTAATGGAAAACATGCCTGACAGACTTACATATAAGGATAATGATTGTAAAATCATCAGAGTAAATTCGTCCAAAGCAGTCCGATTCAAAGAAAAGCCAGAAGAAATGATTGGCAAAACCGATTTCGATTATTTCCCAACCGAACATGCTCAGAGGGCAATGGATCAGGAAAAAGAATTGCTTCGAATTGGATTACCGATGATGGATATCCAAGAAAAAGTGGTCTTCCCAGATGGTGAAGTGATGTATAATAATACTTCGAGTATTCCATTTAAAAACGAGAAAGGCGAAATTGTGGGTTCATTCTGTATGACAAAAGACATCACTCATACCAAGATTACAGAAGCACAAGTGGCCAGTCAGAATAAAATCCTGCATTATTTCACTTCTTCGATGCCGATGTTTAGTTACAAAATCGACAGAAAAGGTGTTATCAAAGACTTTTTGTTGGGCAATATTGAAGAAGCAGCTTTCGATACTTCCCAATTTGTAGATGCTCTATTCAGTACCAAATTTCCTGATATTGATGAAGTGATTTCTGTAAATCAGACAGGAGAATTTTTTACTGTAAACAATACGATTATGGTAGGAGGCAATAAAATGACCTTCAAACATCACCTTCTTCCCGATCCTATTTTTCAGAAAGCACATTGGGGCTTCGCAATTTTAGAAACCGATTAATTTTCTAACCTTTTGTAGGTAAGGCATTAAGCCAAAATGGTAAATGAAAGGAATGCATTTTGTTGTTTTTTTTAGAAATAACAGCATTCTGCCTGTTTACCTTTTTTTACAGTTCGTCTAAGTTCACAGCTCAAAACAATTATTAAGTTAAAAAAACAGAAGAGAAGCATAAAAATGAGGCTTGCCTTGTTTTTGTATTAAAATTAATTCGTTAGTTTTTATTTCAGTTAATGAAAAGTAAACTAAAAGACATGAAATTTTTCTTAGCAACATGTTGCCTAGTAGTTCTCTCCCTTTCATCTTGGGCGCAATCTCGGGTAGTGACAGGGCAAGTATTAGGTGCTCAAAAGGATACCATCATTGGTGCCATCATCAAGTTAAAAGGGACGAACGTTGCCACCACATCCGATTATGATGGTAATTTTTCGATTTCAATTGCAGATTCAGTTCCGAACCCTACTCTAGTAGTATCTTATTAGCAAGGCCAGCTTTTCGGATTTCGCTATTCACGATTTTGGCTGCAATGCTGATGTCTCTTAACAATCTCGAAAGTTCACCTTTTGCATAAGGAAAATTTTTTTGACGAGCGATAATGAATTGCCCGAGAGTGGTTAGGTCTGACATTGGTTCCATATTCTGAATGTTTGATAATTGGTAAAGTACAATTAATTAGAGTTGTTATACTTGCTGTTTTATGTTTTTGTTACATAAATGTAAGCTTCTTTGTGCTTAAATAACAATTATTTACGAATAAAAAGCCACTTTTTTAATGGGAACGTTATCGGTAACGTTTTCATTAAAAAGTATAATTATTGTGGTTGGTTTGATGGATTTTTAGCGAACTATTCTAGCTCATTTTTTGGTTCGAGGTGAAGTCTGTAATTTCTGTTCTTAGTACAAAAAGGTATCTTTACGATTATGCGGGTTTGTTAATCGTATTCTTTAATACAAAAAAATTATGGGAGATGCACTTAAACAGCCATTTATAACACAAGAAGCATATTTGGAAAAGGAAAGAGTGGCTAATGAAAAACACGAATATTTCGAAGGTGAAATATATGCGATGTCAGGAGCGAGTAGGTTTCATAACCGTATCTTTAGAAATATATACACCTCAGTTGGCTCTTATCTGAAAGGCAAAAAATGTACCGCTTATGGAAGTGATTTACGTGTAAGCGTTACCGAAAATACACTTTATACCTATCCTGACTTAACCATAGTATGCGGTAAAGAAGAATATTTAGACGATACTTTTGATACATTATTAAACCCTAAAGTTATCATCGAAATACTAAGTGCTTCTACATGAGAGTACGATAGAGGAAGTAAATTCAAGCTTTACCGCGACATTGAAAGCCTTTTAGAATATATTATGATAGAAAGTGAAACGATGTTGATAGAACGCTTCGTTAAAAATTTAGAAGGTAACTGGACATTGTTTGAGTACAAAAAGGAGGCCGAATTCTTACTTATTTCTTCGATTGATTTTAAGTTACCGCTTGATGAAGTGTATTTGAATGTGTTTGAAGTCTAAAATTATCATCCAACCTTCTCGGTTTTATTCATCTCTGTAGGTACAAACAAATGTGGATAGGCTTCACGCAAAGGCTCTTCTAATTCGGGATCTAGCAATGCTTTAGACAGCGTTCGTGATTCTGAAAGTTGTTCAACCGTGAGACCTTGAGCACCTCTTAAATCGGCTTTCATCAGGTTGGCGGCTTTGAAATCAGTACCAGCTAACATGGCACCTTTAAAATTAGTATCCATCAAAAAGGCATTTCTCATATTGGTTTTGATGAGTTGTGCGTTTTCAAAATCTCCTTTTATCATGCTGGCATTTTCGCAGTTGGCACCACTTAGGAATGCTCCTCTAAAATCAACTTTGTTCAATTTGGCCGCTTTCAGGCTTGCTTGATTTAGGCGTACTCGGCAAAGAATCGCATTGACCATACTTGCATCGTCCAGTACTACATAGTTCATGTTGGATCCTGTAAGGTCTACATAGTTCAAATTAGCATTTTTTAGGTAGGAATTGAAAAGGTCTATTTGTGTAATTCGATCTTTGTTCAAACGTTTAATGTTACCGATTATTTTGTAGCTCGCTTCCTCACTTTTCCAGTGGCGATAGTCGTCTATTTCTTCGGCATATCTTTTGATTCGGATTTGTCGCTCGCCATTTTTATTGAGCCAAACGAGTAAAATACCGATTATCAGTAAGTCGAACAACATGCCATGGGCTTCTATGAGTATATTTTCATAGAATAATTCCATGTCATTCCGATAGAAAGGAAAGCTAAGCGAAAAGATGAGGATCGAAAGCACCACTAAAACCAATGCCGTAGTGATCAATGGCTTTTCGGGTATTTCTTTTAAGAATTTTTTTAATGAATTAATTCTGACTTCAAATTGAGCGACAAGAATTTTTCGTAACCGTTGTTTCATTTTCGTACCTTTTCCTACATCAGGTTAGTAGTCAATTTGTTTGAAAAATACTTTCGTTGCTAATTTTTAAATAAAACCAACTAGCTGAATAGTACAATATTTGCTTTTCGACTGCCCCTTTTTGCTAAGATAAAGGTAATAAAAGGAAATTGTTTTAATGAATGAATAACGGAAACTTACTTACAAGGAAGCAATAATTCAGACGCAACCAAAGCCTAATTCAGCCGTATAGGGCTTTTTTAGAAACTTTTTTCGATCCAACCTCCTGCCACTACATCTTCTCCTTCGTAGAAAACTGCTGCCTGCCCAGGCGTGATAGCGTCTACATATTCGTGAAAGTTTACAATCATTTTATTGCCTTCTTGGGTGATGACGGCTGGCGTGCCTTCGTGTTTGTAGCGTACTTTGGTGACGGTTTCTAGCTGGATTCCATTCAAGTTGGTGTATTTCATCATGTTCATTTTGCCTACACGCATTCCTTTTTTGCCCAATTCTTCCACAGGCCCAAGTACCACTTCATTGGTTTCTTTGCGTACTTCGGTTACAAAAATCGGATAGCCAAGTGCGAGGCCCAATCCTTTGCGCTGACCGATGGTGTAAAACGGATATCCTTCATGTTTTCCTACTATGGTTCCGTCCGACAATACATAATTTCCGCCTCTCACATCTTCTTCCAATCCCGGAACTCGTCTTTTTAGAAAGCCTCGATAATCGTTATCTGGTATAAAGCATATTTCATAAGATTCTGGTTTGTTTACCAAATCTACAAAACCTCTATCCAGTGCCATTTGGCGTATTTCAGGTTTGGATATTTCGCCCAGTGGCAACATCGTGCGGCTCAGGCTTTCTTGCGAAACGCCCCAAAGTGCATACGATTGGTCTTTGTTTAAGTCTTTGCCTTTTGAAATTACAAAACGATCGTTTTCTTGCCTCACTTTGGCATAATGGCCAGTCGCGATAAACTCACAATCCAGTTTGTCGGCACGTCTCAATAATGCGTCCCATTTTATGTGCGTATTGCAAAGTACGCAAGGATTTGGTGTTCGGCCTGCCAAATATTCGCTCGTAAAGTTCTCGATCACATAATCGCCAAATTCTTCGCGGATGTCCAATATATAATGTGGAAAACCCAAATCGACTGCCACATTGCGCGCATCGTTGATCGAATCCAAACTACAGCAGCCTGTTTCTTTTTTATTTCCGCCTGCACTGGCATAATCCCAGGTTTTCATAGTCATGCCAATCACTTCATATCCTTGCTCGTGTAGCATCACTGCACATACCGAACTGTCTATGCCGCCACTCATTGCCACTAATACTCTTCCGTGTTTGCTCATTTCTTTAGTTCAAAGTTTTTAGTTCAACGTTCAACGTTCGGGTTTATCGAACAGACCTGAATTAGTGACTAAAATTGTCGTGCTTATTTAATAAGTTTGCAATTTAAAACAAAGAACAGTGTTTTTGTGCTGAAAGTTTGAATAGGAGCATTCTATCTCAAAAAATCGAAACATTGAACTTTGAAAAATCAACATTGAACAAAGAACTAACATGTTGCGCTTACCTGTAAAAGTAAATAGTATCACCAATTTGTCTGACGCACGTTATTGTGCTGGAATGGGAGTGGAGATGATCGGTTTTTCGGTTTCTGAAAAACACGCTCGCCATATCACTACCGAAAAAGTAAACGGAATAACGGGCTGGTTGTCAGGAGTAAAAGTTGTTTCGGAGGCTTTTTTTGGTGAAAAGCCAGATCATCTAATGCTTCATGCCAAAAGTATTTCGGCCAGTGTGATCGAGATTGATGCGTGCATGTACAAGCCGCTTTCTTTGCTTGATTTTCATTTGATCTTGCGACTGAATGTGGGCGAATGGGAAACCGTAAAAAGTCGTATTCCAGACGATGCACTTTTGCATTTGATGTTAGAAAAAACAGATTTGATTCACACTGAGGCCATTCGAGCTATTTGCGCAAGCAAATCGACACTTCTGAACTTGAGCAAATTAGAACTTCCTGAAATAGATACATTATTGACTCTGATCACGCCATACGGAGTCAGTTTGGACGGAGGAAATGAGTTGAGCCCAGGTTTGTCTGATTTCGAATTTTTGGCGGAGGTTTTGGAGTATTTAGAGGCTTAATTTTTGCTAATGAAACACATCTTTCTTTTTTTATCATTTTGGGTTGCTTCATTTTGCCTGATCGCTCAACCTACCACGAGCCAATCGTGCCATGACGATCTTTTTGCCAAACAGGCCGAAAACAAATTTTGGGGATATGTCGATTTGTTTGATGAATGGCGAATAGAACCCGTTTTTACCAAAGTATACCCATTTACGGGCAACAAAGCAGTGGTCGAGAAATACGGCAAATTTGGAGTAGCCAATTGCGATGGAAAACTAATCATTCCTGCTGAATACGAGGAGATTGGCCCATTGACATTTAGTAAAAGTTTTTGGGCCAGAAAGCTAGGCAAATGGTCGCTTGTGAGCGAAAGAGGTGATCTGACGGCTCCAGGCAATATTGTCGAGATCAAGGAGGTAGGTTTCAATTCAGAAGCTACTTGGTTGAAATTGCAGGATGAAACGTGTGGTCTCTACGACAAGGTGACGAGACGCTTTTTGGCGGCACCACGCTATACGATGTTTCAGATAATGTCCGAACAAGCGAGCATCGTTCAATACAAAGAAAAATTTGGAATTATCTCAAACTCAGACGGTAAGTATCTTTTTGAACCCGTTATTTCTTCCCTTAAAAAGTTGACTTCGTATGTGATTATTTTTCAAGAGAAAGGAAAATGGGGAATGTTGAACACTAGGGGAGAGGTGAAAAAAATAGCTGAAATGGATAGCATTGGTTTCATTTTGAACAACTTGTTTTATGCATCGAAGGAAGGAAAAGCAGGTTTGATAGATGCCTACGGAAAAGATGTTTTGCCGCTTGATTACGAAGAAGTAAACCCATTTTACGAACACATGGCCCGTATCAAACGCAATGGCGCATATGGTTATACTACTTTGGGCGGACGAGTGACCGTACCCTTGATGTACGAATGGGGCGATGTGTTTCAGCAAGGACAAGCGATCGTAAAAACCAATGCGGGTTATTTTTTGATTGATAAAAACAACAACAAAATCACGCTGAACAATTACAAATGGCTGGTCAAAACGCCTTCAAGAAGCTATTATGCGGCACATCGTGATGGAAAATATTTGTTTTTGGATCTGAATGGAAAGGAAACCATTGCGCCTACTTTTGGCCTAATCATTGCCACAGATACCAACCAGTTTGTGCGTGTACAAACCGATAGTACCAAACTTTGGAATTATTTCGACATCACTAAAAATGCACTCTCGTTTACAGGAGGCGATTTTGAGGAAGCCGCTCCGTTCAAAAATGGCTATGCTTTTGTAAAACGAAATGGAAAATGGGGCGCAATAAACGAAACGGGGGCACTTGTGATTCCTGCCAAATACGAACAAATAAATTATTTGCTGAATAATAATCATGTCTATTTTGTCATTACTGAAAAAGGTAAAAAAGGACTTTTGGCTGCTTCAGGATCGCCTATTTTGGGTTCAGAATATGACTTGATTACGTCTGCTTCAAACAATATTTTGAAAGTCAAAAAAGACGGAAAGTATCAGGTATTGGATATGGCTGGTGTGGAACTTTCAAAAGCCAAATACGATTTTATGAGCAATGCGGAAGAAACGCCAGACGTACCAGCTTGGCCTACAATTGTGGGAAAAAAAGGGAAATTTGGAATGATCGCTCAAAATATGACCGAAATAGTAGAGCCTAGTTATCAGAATATTAGCTATTTAGGTGATAATTTGTTTCTCAGTTTGATGAAAGGAAAAAAAGGAATTTTAGCTGCAAATGGCAAAGTGTTAGCAGGTAACTATCTGGACGAAATACTGCCACAATCCGAAAAGTATTTACCATGCAATCAGGATGGCAAATGGGGCTATATTTTCAATACGGGCAAAATGATGATTGCGCCAACGTATCAAGAGGCTGGTGCATTTTACAAAAACCTAGCATTAGTAAAACTCGATGGCAAATGGGGCGTGACAAACAAACAAGGTAGATTGGTGCTGAAGAATGAGTTCGATTCGGTGGCTTATTTGGGGAATAACAAACGCAGATTGGTTTCTGCCACTAGAACCATCGAAATTTCGGAAAGGGGAGTGATCAAACAGGTGGATTGATGTTTCAAAGTGTGTAAATTGCACAAAGCCAGTTTCGATGCAAACAATGAAAGAAAAATACATCAATCCATTTACCGATTTTGGTTTCAAACGACTTTTTGGCGAAGAAGTCAACAAAGATTTGTTGCTTGATTTTCTGAATGAATTGCTAAAAGAGCAACAAGGTCAGATTCAGGAACTGTCCTATATGAAAACCGAAAATTTCGGAAGAACGGAAGAGGAACGCAAAGCCATTTTTGATATTTATTGTACCAACGAAAAAGGGGAGAAGTTTTTAGTCGAAATGCAAAAAACCAAACAAGCTTTTTTCAAAGATCGCACGGTGTATTATTCTACTTTTCCGATTCAAGAACAAGCCCAACGATCGGATTGGAATTATGAATTGAATGCCGTTTATACCGTTGCCATTCTCGATTTTGTATTTGACGAAGACAAAAAAGACAAAGAAAAGTTTCGTTATGATGTAAAACTGACTGATGAGCAAACCAAAAAGGTATTTTATGATAAGCTCACCTTCATTTATCTCGAAATGCCAAAGTTCACCAAACAGGTGCATCAATTGGAAACTCGATTCGAAAAATGGCTATATATTCTCAAAAACCTGCACAAACTAGATCGTTTTCCTGATACTCTGAAAGAAGCTATTTTCGAAAAAGTCTTTCAAGTGGCGGAGATTGCCAAGATGAGCCGATCCGAATATCATGCTTACGAAGAAAGCCTAAAAACCTATCGGGATCTGCAAAATTCCATAGACACAGCAAAAGCAGAAGGCGAGGCGAAAGGTAAGATGGAAGGAATAATGGAAGGAGAGGCACGTGGAGTCATGGCTGGCAAGTTGGAAACCGCTCGAAACATGTTGGCAGACAAAGAACCAATCGAAAAAATAGTTCGTTATACGGGGCTTTTTGACGAACAGATTGCTGAATTGAAAAATCAAATTGATTCAGAAATATAATAAAAGAATAATGTTTTGTCGGTCAAATTTTCGCAATAAACCTTTAATACTGGTGTAATAATTGCCAAATTTGCCGCCTGTTAAATTGTAAGGAATCATTGCTTTATGAGAGTTTTAAAGTTTGGGGGCACTTCGGTAGGCTCAGTCGAAAGTATACGAGCCATTATTGACATCACAAAGAATTTGTTGGCTCAGAAAGAGGAAGTTGCCATTGTGTTTTCGGCCATGGGCGGAGTCACCAATCAACTGATTGAGATGGCTAAATTGGCCAAAAACAACAATCCAGGCTTTGCAGATATTTTGGCTCAAATTGAAAAACGCCATTTCGATACTGCCAAATCGCTACTAAACGTCAAATATCAGAGCAAAGTAATTGCCAATATCAAACTGACTCTCAATGAATTGGAGGATATTTTGCATGGAATTTCGCTTCTAAACGAACTTTCGAAACGCACACTAGACCTGGTGATGAGTTATGGCGAAAGACTTTCTTCGTACATGGTTTTCGAGGCCATGCGCCAAGAAGGAATAGATTGCGAGTTCTTAGATTCGCGCACGCTTGTTAAAACCGATAATAATTTTGGTGCTGCTCGTGTGAATTATTCTTTGACAAATGCAAACATTGAAAACTATTTCAAGTCGCATTCTAAAACACAGCTTATCACAGGTTTTATTGGTTCTACCGAACAAAATGAAACGACTACATTAGGTCGCGGAGGTTCAGATTATACAGCT
>JAYVIX010000205.1:0-6100 GCA_043769845.1 Cytophagales bacterium | reverse complement strand
CTTGATAGTCTGACCCAGAATTCTTGGTTTTTCAACAATGCGTTTAGTGCTGGTATTCACACCAACAATGGCATTTTTTCTAGTTTGTACTCTTTGCCTGCCCTCAAACGTGTGCGCCCATTAAGTACCGTTCCGATCAGAACGTATTCGGGCTTACCTTATACATTGAAGCAAAATGGCTACAAAAACATGTTTTTTTGCACACATCAGGAATCGTTTGACAATCTAGGAGGTTTTATTCCTGCCAATTATTTTGATGAATTGTACACGGCCGAGGACTTTCCGCAGGATAAAATAGTAGGTCCTTATGGTGTGCCTGACGATTATTTGTTTCAGTATGCGGTGCAAAAAATGTCGACATTCAAACAAGACGAACCTTTCTTCGCTACTATTCTCACCACTTCCAATCACGATCCTTATATTTTGCCCGATTATTTCAAGTCGGAGAATAAAGACAAAGCAGAACGTGGCGTACAGTATGCCGATTGGTCGATAGGGCAGTTTTTGAAGGAAGCAAAAACGCAGCCTTGGTTCGATAATACCATTTTTGTTTTTGTGGCCGATCACGGAATCGTAGTGGGAGAAAATCCGTTTGATATTCCACTTTCCTACCATCATGTACCCATCATTATACATGCACCAAAGATTCTAAAACCCACACAGTTTGATCAGTTTATCGGTCAGATTGATATTTTCCCGACTCTGATGGGATTGCTCAATGTGTCTTATATCAACAACACGTTAGGGCAAAATGTCTTTCAAAATCCAAGAGATTACATGTATTTTTCTTCGGATGACAAATTGGGTTGTATTGACAATCGTTGGTTGTATGTCTACCATTTTGGCGGTCGGGAAGTGTTGTACGACCACAAATCGGGCAAAACGATTGATTACAAGGAAAGCGAAAAAGCCGTTTTCGAAAAGCTTAAAAATGCCGCTTTCTCACAAACCCAAACAGCCGAATGGATGATAGCAAACGATAAAACAAAAATCAAATAATTAGGGATTTTATCAATCCTCCAATTTTATCGGAGGACATATTCTACTTTCTTTCCTGCAACTGATTAAAAAGCCCTTCCAAAAAAGCATGATCTACATGAGTGGTTGGCATTTGGCTGATTTTTTCTTGGATCAGTTCTATCCTATTTTCTGTAATCGGATGTGTACTTAGAAATTCAGGTACAATACTTCCTTTTTCATTACCCGCTTGAAGATTTTCAAACAGCAGAAGCATTCCGTTTGGGTCGATATGGTTGTGCCCCAAGGTTTCAAAGCCTGACAAATCGGCTTCGGTTTCGAGGTTGCGCGAATACGAAAGCTGATTGATCTGATTGGCATTGTCGAGTAGGCTGGCTGTGATTCCACTAAAATCGCCCAGAAACATCGAAATGAGCAAATAGCCCGAAAAACTGCGGAAGATATGTTTGGTAGTATGCCGGTGTTTGACATGCCCCACTTCGTGCCCCAACAAGCCCGCCAATTCCTTGTAGCTCTTCATGTTATCAAGCAATTCTGTATAAACCACTATGTGGCCGCCTGGCAATGCAAAGGCATTTTTTATGTCTGATTTTACAATCGTGACTTGAAGCGGATAATCGGTTTCAAAATCAATTTGTTTCAAAAACTGGTTGGCAATTTCGGTACGTTCGTGGTCGATACTTTCTTTTTCGACCATGCTTTTATACAAGCCTTCGCCCATTTGTACTTCGTATTCTTTGGGTACCAATGCTACCGACTGCTCGGCCAACCAAGGCAAGACAAAGAAATAAGAGGCTGCCAGTAAACCAATTACAAAAACGGATAAACTGAGCAAAGCTCCCCAGCCACCGTGTACCACCTGATGTGTTAGTTTCTCGAAACCCGAACTAGGTGATCGAAACGATTCAACAAATTGTAGCGACTTCACTTCCAATGTTTGGGAAGGGAAGTCGCCAAATCTGATCTGAACTAGGTCTTTCGAAATTTTTTGAAAATCCTTGAGTTTATTGGTTTCCCATGTCTGATTGCTTTTGATACCCTCTTGGCTGATGTGCTGAATCACAAGCCGATCGGGGTACAAAACAACGGAAACAGGCTTCGAGTTGGACGATTTCCCGTCAAACAATACGCCTTCAAAAACTAAAACTTCTAGTCGCAATCTAATGAATTATTTTTCATTTTAAACAATTCCCAAATCCAGCATTCCAGACAAATCTTCGCCTGCTGCATTTTTGTATTCGGCCTCGGTTTGTTGTATCGCATCAAGATCCAATTCATCCAAAAATTCGACATTCGCAAACGTAAACTTAAGCAAATTCACTACTGCCCAAGGAGTTGCAATTCCAAGCGTAAACAAAATCAACGATATATTGATGACAAACATTTTGGCAAATCCGAGTCCAGTTGCGTTGGATTTCAAGCGTATTTCTTTTCCGTTTTGCTCCAAAACCAGATTGTCTACATAATAATTGAACTGATCTTTCATCCACCAGAAACCATAAATACCAAACGTGATGGCTGTCAGAAAATAACCTAAAAGGTTCATCGTAAAGTATTTACCACCTTTGCCCTTGTATTTCATTTCCACACTTCCGATGCGTACATGTCCCAATACATAACTTCTCAGTTCCATCGCATACCAAGCTCCATAAATACCCAAAGTCAAAATCGTGAGGAAAATACCTTTTACCGAAAGGTTCATCAATTGCTTCAAATCGCCACGATATCCAAAATGGATTCCTCGCCACGAAGTACGACTCGTTCTATACTGCATGCTGCTGTGAATCGCATACGGAATGATCAGAAGCATGAAAAAGAACAATAAAAAACCACCAATAAATGGATGATGAGCCACCACCAAATAACCGCACAAAGCATAGGCACCTCCAATCACAAGCAAGCCTATGATCATTCCTTTGAACATTTCGAAACCTGTGCCGTGAAAAACAAAACGAGTGCCTGCAAACTCGGTTTCGGACATCGAATAGCGCAGGTAGGCCGCTTTAGCCCAAGGATAATAAATCCCTAATGTGATGATACTGAGCAAAATATTCACAAGCTGAAGCGCAAATAGTTTTTGGCCAGTTCCGTGAAAAGAGAGTTCTTGTTTTGATAAGTTCATATGCTAAAATCTGATTTATTAAAAATGAAAAGCAATATAATAATAAGTTTAAAAATGCAGATCCGAAACATAAAAAAATTACTTGGGCAGTAATATACTCTTTTTATAATCAATACTATATCCTGTAAAACAACCAATTGCACCATCCAAGGTCGACCGCAACTGTACGGGTGTCGCAAAAGGCCCATCGTTGTTTTGTGCTTCTGCAAATGATTGCCAAAACAAGAATTCTTTTCGACCCAAACGGCACAAATAATTACTGATGGTGTCGCCTTCCGAAAGTGGCTGATAATTGTTGAATTCGCGTGTTTTGTTGTTGATCAATTCGTCATTCAACAACCTAATCCGATCGGATGCTCCAAAACCGAGCAATAAGGAATCACGGTTGATCGTGTAAACGAATCGGTAATAACTGGCTTCGGGCGGATCGAAAAAATAAACAGAAGGAAATGCCTTTCTTTTGCCATCCCGCTCGCCATCAAAACGCACTTCATCACGATCAATCACTGTTTTGATCGGAATTTGGGTATATCCAAGTACTGTTTTATTCTGATAGAAAATCTCCAACTTATACACAAAACCTTGTTTTGGAAATAAACCCGGATTGTAGTAAAAACCCGCTGGCGATTCGGGAAATTGTCGATCGGCCAACAAAATCCTGCGTTTGGTGTCGAAAAGGGTATCTGTTCCTGCAATCGTGCCTTCGGTGATGTAGACTTCGGCTCCTGTGATGCCCAAAACCGACAAATCGGGGTTGAAATAATCGACTGTCTGACTGATAAATACATAGTTTAAAGTAGGAAAACGATCGTTGATGCATGCTTCCACCACCAAGGAAGGTTCGGATTTCGGCAAATCAATCGTGATCTTCTTTTCGCAAGAAAATAGAAAAACAAATAGGCTGAAAAACAGCCACTTAAACCTAAAAAACAAATTTTGTTTCAGTTTGTCATTCAAATAAATACATGAATTATTATTCATTTTATTAGAAATTAAAATTCCACTGAACACTTGGAAGAATCGGGAATAAATAGACCATGTAGGCTTGTACTTTCTGTTCTTCAATATCGGGTTCGAAATAGATGAAATAAGGATTTTTGCGGTTGTAAATATTGTAGATCGAAAATACCCAACTCGACTGGAAACGTTTTTGCGTTTTGCGAGCATACGTGACGGCAATATCGGCTCGATGATAGGCCGGAAGTCGGTAATTGTTGACGCCTTCGTAACGGTTGACGATGCTGAATTTGGGTTCGTACGTTTCGTTATCAATACCGACTTGGTACACAAAACGGGAGGTTGGCAAGGTGATAAGGCTTCCTGTACCGTACACAAATACAAAACTGGCCGACCAACGCTCGTTGAATTTATAATTGGTGACGAGTGAAATATCGTGCCTACGATCGTAGCGGTAGAAAAATGGTTTACCATCATTGAGCCGATCAAACTGGCGTGTGGTTTTGCTCCACGTATAGCCCACCCAACCATTGAATTTTCCGAATTTCTTTTTGAGAAAAAACTCTGCTCCATAGGCTTCTCCTTTGCCCATAATAATCTCATTTTCAAGATTCTGATTCAAAAACAATCGTGCACCAGGTCTGAATTCGATCTGATTGCGCATGGTTTTGTAATAGATTTCGGCCGAAGTTTCGTACATGTTGTCTTTGAAATTGCGGAAATAACCCATAGCGACTTGGTCGGCCAATTGCGGTTTTACCAATTTAGAACTCGGAATCCACAAATCGGACGGAAAGGATGCGCCTGAGGTAGTAGCAAGATGCAAAAACTGAAATGTTCGTGTGTAAGAGGCTTTGATGGAAGATGTGGCGTTCAGGATATAGGTAGCGGCTCCACGAGGTTCTAGTCCGTGATAAAACGAAATGGATTCTTGGCGGCCATAGGTTTTGGTTTCTCCTGTAGCCACTCCATCAGCATCCAGATTACGAGAAGTATAAGGCCCAACCTGATTGAAAAAGACATAACGCATCCCGAGATTCAACAGGATTTTATCAGTCAATCCGAAATCGTCCATCGCATATACTGCGCCTTCGTGGGCATATTGGCGCAAGATTTCTTGATCCAAATTGTTGCTCCCTATTTTGCCTGAAGCAATGCCAGGCACAAACGTATGCCATGTATAATTGTAGCCAGCCTTGATTTTGTGGCGCGAATTGGGATAATATTCAAAATCGCTTTTCAAATTCCAATCTCGCAAACCCGAACTAGCACTGAACTCATTAGTCAAGAACTGAAACGAAGTGGCCAAATCGTACCTATTGTATACGAATGCGGTGTTGACAAACAGTTTAGGATTGAACACATGACTCCAACGAAGCGAAGCAATGCTATTTCCCCAACCTACTTTGAAGATAAAATCGGGGTTGCGTGGCGGACGATACGTAAATCGATCGCGACCATAATAGGCCGAAACGAACAGTTTGTCTTTTGGAGAAAGAATGTAATTGAGTTTCAGATTGAGATCATAAAAATAATAAGTGTTGCCTTTCTGTTCTTGTTTCAAAAACGGATTAATCTGTTCTGCTATTTGAGCCAATTCGGCTATATAAGTTCTACGACCTGAAAGAACAAAAGAACTTTTGCTTTTCTGAATCGGTCCTTCTACTGTCAGTCGCGATGCGATCAATCCAATTCCACCACTTGCACCAAATTTTTGATTGTTGCCTTCGCGCAAATGCACATTCAGAATCGAGGACAAACGACCGCCATAATTGGCTGGCATTCCGCCTTTTATCACTTCCACGTTCTTGATCGCATCCGTATTGAAAACCGAAAAGAAGCCCAAAAGATGGGATGGATTGTAGACCACCGCTTCGTCCATCAAAATCAGGTTTTGATCTGGACCACCACCTCGCACATAAAAACCAGTATTGCCTTCGCCACCCGATTTTATACCTGGCAAAAGTGTGATTGCTTTCAAAACATCAGGTTCGCCAAAAACCACTGGCAAGGATTTGATTTGTTCGCCCGACAATTCGGCAC
>JAYVIX010000204.1:0-3975 GCA_043769845.1 Cytophagales bacterium | reverse complement strand
CAAAAGCGAAAATTTGTAGTCCTGAAAATACCACCCAACAATATAAGAGTAGTTCAAAATCAAGTGCTTACAGGGTAATTGCTGCAAGTTGGGTTAATGTATTGAAACTAGCCTCTACCACAGCCGAAGGCTTGTCGAACATCGACCAGATTGGGTACGTAAGTGCTGGCGTGGTCAAAGGCAGTTGTGTGATTACGGGTACTTTGGACGTTGCACTTGAAACTTTGAACTACACAGTATACCCCAATCCTATCAAAACCAGTTTCCATTTAAACATTTCGAAAGCCACTGATTTTCAAGTATTTGACATCGAAGGCAGGCTGTGTGAAGAACATAAAAACGTTTCGAATGCAGAGTTTGGTGAAAACTTAAAATCAGGGATTTACTTTCTGAAAATAGAGAATAAGGCATATAAGTTGGTGAAGGAGTAGTACCGCTTACCGATGCCTTCGCTTTAAGCGAAGGCATCGGTATATAAATAATTATTTCCCTCTCGTAATTCCGCCATCAATGCAAATTATATCTTTTTGTTGATTACAAAGGCGGGCAAAACCCTAGAATATAGTCGTCACTCGGCAATAGCCGAGCGACTAGTTGAACAGTTGAGAACAATTAGTTTTATTCTCTTAGCATCACAATTTCATGTTTTGTAAACTCGGCAAATTCTAGACCGTTTTCGTATTTGATTAGATTGCTTGCTTCTAAGGCAGCTCTGATTTCTTGAGAGTCCATTTTCATAAAGACCTTGAACAAAAGGCGTTAAGAATTTCTGGGAGTGTAGCGGTTAAGAAAAGTTTGTCGTCTGAGCGCAGCGAGTTTCAAACTTTTCCAGCGAAATGGACAGAAATTTAAGATGCTAGATTCTGATATTCAGTTCTGACATCGCCAAACCAATAATGCACAGGGTAAAATATCGTAATTCTTGCGGTAGATATATTTGGGGGAGTCTAAATATTCATTGTAATCTGTCTTCTCAAAGATCTTTTTTAATAATTATAAATATTAATCATTTGAATTAATTTTAACTTTATTCTTTGAATGGCAATAATAAGGGTGAAGCCCAAAACCATTTTCGTCATTCGACACAATTGTTTGAGATCAGGCTGTATATTTAATTGTCTGGTAAAGTATTCAAATATCTTACTTAACTATTTACCATTCAAATTATAAAAAACAGGAATGCTTCTGCTTTTTAGCTATGATTTGTTCCTGTTGCTACAATGTTGCATCTTTGTGGCATTGATTGGAATGAATGAATAAAGAACAAAAAGATTGGTTTGTAGACTGGTTCGACTCGCCTTTTTATGATTTGTTGTATAGCAAAAGGAACGATTCTGAAGCGGCTTTTTTTATCGATAACTTGTTGACCAACATAGATATTGCGCCCAATAGTTCGATTTTGGATTTGGCCTGTGGCAAAGGGAGGCATTCGGTCTATTTGCACAAAAAAGGATTTAGGGTAACTGGTGTAGATTTATCCAAAAGAAGCATTGATTTTGCACGTCAATTCGAAACTGCGGGTTTGGAATTTGGGATTCAAGACATGCGTATTCCTCTGAAAAACAAACAGTTCGATTTGATCGTCAATCTATTTACCAGTTTTGGATATTTTGACGACTTGGCCGACAATGTACAAGTGCTCAAATCTGTCAAATCCATGCTTTTGCCTGAGGGCACCTTTGTGATGGATTATTTGAATGGCGAAAAACTGATTCAAACAATAGTAGCCGAGGAAGCAAAAACGTTTCCAGAAGCACATTTCAAAATCAAAAGAAAAGTAGAAAATGGGTTTGTGATAAAAAGTATTGAATTGCAAACGCCTGATTTCAAACAAGATTTCCTAGAAAAAGTGCGCCTTTTTAGTCTGCAAGAACTTGCGAATATGTTTGAACAAGCCTCCTTAAAAATAGTCAAGATCTTTGGCGATTATAGTTTAAATACTTACGAACCAAATACTTCGGATCGAATCATCCTTATTGCTAAAACCGAACATCCTACTTTATAATACGAATTATGTGGTTGAATTTCATTTTGCTGTTTTTACTTACGCTTTCGCCTTGGCCTGTTTTTTCTTTTTTGCCCAAAAACAATCAGACATTATTCAAGCTAATACTTTCATTTAGTGGATCTTATCTTTTTTCGATTACACTTCTCCATATCCTTCCCGAAATTTATACACACGCCAGCAATTCGTTTGTAATCGGGGTTTTTATATTAATTGGTTTTTTCCTACAACTCATTCTTTCCTTTTTTGCTCAAGGGGTCGAACATGGGCATTTGCACCATGCACATGCCCATGATACGCATGTACATGCTTTGCCGCTTTCAGTCATATTTTCGATCTCATTGCATGCATTCTTGGAAGGAAATATGTTAGTACATCCTTACCATGAACATGATATGCATGAAAATAATGGATTAATGATTGGAATGGTGCTGCACAAAATTCCAGAAGCATTTGCGCTTTTGAGTATTTTGTATGGCTATAAAAGTAATCGAGCATTTACCTATGCTGTTTTTGTGGCCTATGCATTATTGAGTCCCATCGGGATGATGCTTGGCAACTATGCCTACGTGATGGAATGGCTCTCACCTACTGCAATTGGTTATGTTTTTGCGATAATAGCAGGAAATTTTATGCATATTTCTACTATCATTTTTTTCGAATCCAGCCCTCGACACGAACTAAAAACTACCAGTACATTGGTGAAAATAGCGGGTGCCGTATGTGCGGTTTGTTTTGAAATGTTTGTTTAAATAAAATCATCCGCATTCCAACAAATCAATGAATCAAAATCTACGAATCGTCTTCATGGGTACGCCCGAATTTGCCGTACCTTCTTTGGATATTTTGGTGCAAAACGGCTACAATGTGGTGGGCGTTATCACCGTTCCAGACAAACCAGCTGGCCGCGGATTACAGTTAACGCATTCACCTGTAAAAGAATACGCTTTAAGCAAAGGCATCAAAGTACTTCAGCCTGAGAAACTGAAGAATCCAGAATTCTTGGAAAAACTTCGTACGCTTGAAGCGGACGTGCAAGTGGTAGTTGCTTTCAGAATGTTGCCAGAAACCGTATGGGACATGCCATCCAATGGAACTTTCAATTTACATGCATCACTTCTACCACAATATCGGGGCGCGGCTCCAATCAATTGGGCGATTATAAATGGAGAAAAAGAAACGGGCGTGACCACTTTTTTTCTTCAACACGAAATAGATACGGGCGATATTATCTTTCAGGAAAAAGAACCCATTTACGAAACCGACAATATCGGAACGTTATATGAACGCATGATGCACAATGGTGCAAAATTGGTGCTAAAAACCATTGAAGCCATCGCAAAAGGGGACGTGAAAACCCAACTACAAATCCCGACTTCCGAATCGAAACCTGCTCCTAAAATATTCAAAGAAATCTGTAAGATCAACTGGAACAAGACTGCCGAGGAAGTACATAATCTCGTCCGCGGACTTTCGCCATATCCAGCGGCATTTTTCACATTAAATGGGAAGAATTGTAAAGTCTTTTCGACAGAAATAGTAGATGTTCAAACAAATGAAGTTCAGACTTTAAAATATAATACCGACAACAAAAACTACCTAAATATTTGTTGTTCAGACAACTATGTTAGTATAAAAGAGCTTCAGCTTGAAGGGAAAAAGAAAATGTCGATCCAAGATTTCTTGAGAGGGACAAGTGTAAATGAAGTAGAATAATTGAAAAAAGAAGAACATGAAAGTGTCGATTATCGCTGCTATAGCCCAAAACAATGCCATAGGAAAGGACAATAAATTGCTCTGGAAACTTTCGGCTGATATGAAATTATTCAAAACCTATACCACTGGTCATCATGTAGTGATGGGTCGCAAAACGTTTGAATCGATGGGAAACAAGCCATTGCCCAATCGTGCCAATATTATCATTAGCCGAAATCTGGATTACGAGGTCGAAAACTGCGAAACCGCAATTT
>JAYVIX010000203.1:0-2499 GCA_043769845.1 Cytophagales bacterium | reverse complement strand
CCAATCTTTGAATTCCATGGTCTTACTGTCGATTGTATCGACAAACACGAGCCAAATACCGCAGAGAGAAAAAATGCGTATCTGGCCGACATCACTTATGGTACCAACAACGAATTTGGTTTCGATTACTTGCGCGACAACATGGCGCGAGATATTTCAGAATTGGTTCAACGCAAACATCATTATGCAATGGTGGATGAGGTCGATTCGGTGTTGATTGATGATGCTCGTACTCCGCTTATTATCGCTGGACCAGTACATCGTGGTGACGAACATGAGTTTTATGATTTGAAGCCTCGTGTGGCCAAATTGGTTGATGCACAAAAAAGAATTGTAGCCGAATATTTGAATGCAGCTAAAAAAGGATTGGCTGAAAAATCGGATGATAAAGAAGCTGGTTTGTCTTTATTCAGAGCGTATAGAGGTTTGCCAAAAAGTAAAATCCTTATCAAGTTTCTGAGCGAAGCAGGAATGAAAGTGGTTTTGCAAAAAACTGAAAATTTTTACATGCAAGATAACAATAAGGAAATGCCAAAGGCCGATCTGCCTTTGTATTTCACTATTGACGAAAAGCATAATAGCATTGAATTGACAGATAAAGGAATAGATCTTATCACCAACGAAGGTGAAGATCCACATTTCTTCATCATGCCTGATATTTCTACTTCACTGGCTAAAATCGAAAAAGACGCTAGTTTATCGAATGATCAGAAATTAGAGCAAAAAGAAATCGTGATTGCTGAATATACGGCCAAAAACCAACGTATTCACACTATTCAGCAACTTTTAAAAGCTTATACACTTTTCGAAAAAGACACAGAATATATTGTAGTTGACAATAAGGTTAAAATTGTAGACGAGCAAACGGGTCGTGTGTTGGACGGTCGCAGGTATTCGGATGGTTTGCATCAAGCAATTGAGGCAAAAGAGAATGTCAAAATTGAAGATGCTACGCAAACGTATGCAACAGTTACACTTCAAAATTATTTCCGAATGTACCACAAGCTTGCTGGTATGACGGGTACTGCCGAAACGGAAGCTGGCGAGTTTTGGGAAATCTACAAGTTGGATGTGATAGTGATTCCGACCAATTCAAAAAACGTTCGTAAGGACGAGCAGGACAAAGTTTTCCGCACAATGCGTGAAAAATTCAATGCCGTTGCAGACGAAATTGTGGAATTGACAGGCAAAGGTCGTCCAGTTTTGGTAGGTACCACTTCGGTTGAGATTTCAGAATTATTGAGCCGAATGTTGAAAATGCGCAACATCAAACATCAAGTGTTAAACGCAAAATACCATCAGCGCGAAGCCGAAATTGTGGCCGAAGCTGGTAAACCTAGTACCGTCACCATCGCAACTAACATGGCAGGTCGTGGTACAGATATTAAACTGACTGCTGAAGCAAAAGCATCTGGAGGTTTAGCAATTATCGGTACCGAAAGGCATGAATCGCGTAGGGTCGACAGGCAATTACGTGGTCGTTCGGGTCGTCAAGGAGATCCTGGTTCTACGCAGTTTTTTGTTTCGTTGGAAGATAGTTTGATGCGTCTTTTTGGTTCAGAGCGTATTGCCAGCCTGATGGTCAAAATGGGAATCGAAGAAGGGGAAGTGATCCAACACAGCATGGTGACCAACTCGATCGAAAGAGCTCAGAAAAAAGTAGAAGAAAACAACTTTGGAATGCGTAAACGATTGCTTGAATATGACGATGTCATGAACTCGCAACGTGAAGTAGTATACCGCAGAAGAAAAAATGCACTCTATGGCGATCGACTTCAAATTGACGTGCTTAACATGGTGTATGATGTTTGTGAAAATATCATAAACTCTTATCAGTTAGGTAATAAGGACGAATATGATGCATTAATGCTTCATTCTATTACGGTATTAGGAGTAGAGTTACCATTCAAAAAAGAGGAGTTTGCAAAACAGAAATTGCCTGTTTTGGTAGAGGAATTGTACAAAGCGACACTCGCTCATTATTCGCGTAAAAACAAAGAAATCATTGAGCAAACATTTCCATTGTTCAAAGATCTCTATAATCACAGAAGAGATGTGATCGAAAATGTGGTCATCCCAGTGACTGACGGAGTAAAACAAATGAACATTGTGACTCCTTTGATCAAAACATTTGAAACGCAAGGCAAAGAATTGATCACCAATGTCGAGAAATTCTCTACGTTGGCATTTATCGACAATGCGTGGAAAGAACACCTTCGCGATATGGACGATTTGAAACAATCGGTTCAGAATGCGGTGCATGAGCAAAAAGATCCGCTTTTAATTTACAAAATGGAAGCGTTCAATTTGTTCAAAAATTTCATCAATAAATTGAACGAAGAAACCGCTCAGTTTTTGGTAAAAAGCAAAGTGATGGCACAAGAACAAGGTGAAGTACAACAAGTACGCCAGCCAGAAAGACCAGTGAAACAAGTGTATCGCGAGTCGAAAGAAGAAGCACATTCGGTATTGGATGGCCCAAATAGGGAAGAAGAACCA
>JAYVIX010000202.1:0-17729 GCA_043769845.1 Cytophagales bacterium | reverse complement strand
AAGGTCGATTTTCCGGCCCCATTTTTTCCAATGATTCCGACAGATTCCCCTTTTTTGATTTCAAAATCTACACCTTTTAAAGCCCAGTATTCTTTGCCGGTTTTGCTTTCGCCTATGACTTTGGTGGGGTCTTCTTGGCCTCTCATTCTCGACCACCATATTTTCAGGTCATCTTTTACTGTCCCAGAGTTGATGCTGCCTAGGTCATATCGTTTGTGGAGGTCGGAAACTATTATTGCTTTGTCGGACACGCTTCTTGTTTTCTGGATGCGAAATTAACAATATACTTTTGTAATTGTCGAGTTTAGGTGATTGCTTAAGACTGTTTAGTACCTTTCAGGGAATTGTCGGCTCCCATTAATATCTCTTTGGCGATGGTACGAAGGCTTTGGCTAAAAAAAGACAAATCTTGTTTGCTTGTCCATTTTACGGTTTCTAATGTATTGATATCGAACTGATTGAGGCCTGTTGCTACTTCAATTTCATTTACCCATGTGTCTTTCTTTTGGGCATCTTCAATTATCTGCATCCAGTTAAAATCGTGTGTAAAAGAAAGATATAGAATGTCTGAAATGTCTTTTGCGGCATTTCGTTGCAAGGCACTGATTTTGTTGCTGAGAATATTGGTCGGATTGTCGAGCCGAAAATAGTGTTCGTTTCCCCAAAAGTCGCCTACGTGAAATGCCACATCGTTTACAAAATCAAGCTTTAGGATAATACCCTCCACGTCCAGCATCATTCTGCAAAAGGTTTCGGATTGTAGTGTCAATTCTAATTGATCTTTATAAACCGAATAGAGAGCTGTGTAAATACGTTTTGTTTCATCCAGAAAATGAGGGTCTGCGTTTAGGAAAAAGTCTAAATCGTCAGAAAAACGATGATTGGTCATAAATCGGCTCACCACAGTGCCGCCTGTCAGATAGAATTTGCTTTTTAGTTCAGAAACAATTATCAAGACGGCATCTTGTAGCGGATACAGCTTATGCAGATAAAATTCGCTTTGCATCTTGGTAATTGCGTTTGAGCTGTGGCGGAAAGAGTTGGCAAATAATTTCGTCTTGCAGCATTGATTTTGCCTGTTCTGCTCCCAGAAGTTTTAGCAGGCTGTACCAGCTGAATGTGTTCAGCAGTTTGGCGATTAATTGGGTTCTAGGCAGTCCTTTTTGTTCTTTTTTTTCAAGAAAAATGTCTAAACATTCGTCTGCACTCACATCCAAATCCCAAACCGTCAGTTTGAGCTTTTTTTTGAGTTCGGCCTCGTTTATTTCAAATTTCTTATCCATCATTTGTGTTTCAATTCGGACTGAAAAATGTCACAAATGCTATTATTGCTTTGTCGGACACGCTTCTTATTTTCTGGATGCGAAATTAACAATATACTTTTGTAATTATGCACATGCACAAAAAGCCTTCTCTCGTATTGGATGCCCGCATGGTGAGGCATTCGGGTATTGGAGTTTATATCAGGAACCTAATTCCGTACCTCAACCAAGAATTTGATCTGACATTGATTGGTGATAAAGAAATGCTGGAAATATTTGAATGTAAAATAATTCATTCAAATATTTCCGTTTACTCTCCCAAAGAATTATTGGGTTTTTCGAAAAAAATAGGCCGTGCGGATGTTTTCTGGACGCCTCATTTCAATTATCCATTGTGGCCAGTGAGTGCCAAACTCAAATTGGCAACCGTACATGACATGTATCATTTCGCCCATTTCGACAAGTTGAGTTTGGTGCAAAAACTGTATGCCCAATTGGTTATTTCTAACACGTTAAGGGTTGCCGACAGAATAATAACAGTCTCAGATTTTACCAAGAATGAAATTGCGAACTACTTTCCAAATGTTGATAAAGGCAAAATAATTCCCATTCATATAGGCGTAGATACGGCAACATTCAGACCTGATTTACGGGTTTCGCATTTGCAAAACGTACGAACTAAATACAATCTTCCTGATCACTATTTGCTTTTTGTAGGCAACTTGAAGCATAACAAAAATGCAATTGCGTTGGTGAAAGCAGTCCAAACTTTGGAGGCTAAGAATCAACTACACGATCACAAAATTGTTTTTGTGGGCAAAAAAGAAGGTTTCCGTATTGGCGATAACGAAGTGATGGATTATATCGCAGCGAACCATTTACAGCATTTGGTCACGTTCACGGGTTTTGTGGACGATGAAGATTTGCCCACACTTTATTCGGCAGCGTCTTTGTTTGTTTTTCCTTCTTTGTACGAAGGTTTTGGCCTTCCGCCTTTGGAAGCGATGGCCTGTGGTTGTCCTGTATTGTGTTCCAATATGGCGAGTATGCCCGAAGTATGTGGCGATGCCGTTTTTTATTTCGATCCCAAAATTCCCGAATCTCTTAGTACTGTTTTGGGCAGCTTGTTGGCAAATGAGATCTTTAAAAAAAGTAAATCCTTCATTGCTAAAGGTTGGATTAAACAATACGATTGGAGCATAACTGCCGAAAAGCATGTTCAGTTAATTAAAAACGCACTTTCATGATGTTTTCTGGTCAGATCGAAGGTCAGTACCCTATTGTGTATCGGTCTGACCTATGGTGCTGACCGATAAGACTAACCCAACAACTCCTTCGCACTTCTCAAGGCCGATTCGCTTGGCGATTTGCCACCAATCATTTTGGCGATTTCTTGCACGCGCTCTTCTTGTTTCAGTTTTCTGATGTGGCTAATTGTTTTTTGCTCACTTTCGTCTTTGTAGACGAAGAAATGTGCCGAACCTTTGGAAGCCATTTGGGGCAAATGAGTAATCGTAAAAACCTGGTGCCGTTGCGACATTTCTTCGATAAGTTCAGCCATGTTGTTGGCCACTTCGCCCGAAACTCCAGTATCGATTTCGTCAAAAATGATTGTCGGCATTTGTTTTTTGCCAGCTAATAAGTATTTGATAACCAACATCAAACGAGAAAATTCTCCGCCCGAAGCTACATCAGCCATCGGTTTGGGAGCTAAGCCTTTATTGGCACTAAACAGGAAGGTGGCTTTGTCCAAACCTTCGTTGCTTGGGGCTGATGGCGTTAGTTGTATTTGAAATGTAGCATTTGGCATTCCTAGCAAAGCCAATTGCTCAGTCGCTAGTTTTTCAAAAATAGGAATCGTTTTTTTTCTGCTATCAGAAAGCAACTTTCCAGTTTCTAAAAGCTTTTTTTCGGCAGTATCCAAGGCTTGTTTGGCATTTTCTACCGCTTCGTCCGAATTGGAGATAAACGATAGTTTGTTGCTGAATTCTTCATGAATACTTTCAAGTTCGGCAATTGTCGAAACGCCATGTTTGCGTTGGAGTTTGTAAATCAAACTTAAACGTTCTTGCACTTCAAATAATCTAGCAGGATTGATGCTGGTTTTGTCGGCAAAAGTTTCAATCTCGCGATTTAGGTCGCGCAGGTCGAAACGAATGCTGGTGAGCTTGTCTTTATGAGGCCTATATTCTGGCGAAAAAACTGCCAGATGGTCGAAAATGTTGGATAAAGATTGTACTGCAGAGAGAATCGAAAACTCCTCGCCATCCATAAGGCCTTGTGCTTGAGCAAGTTTCTCTTTTATTTCACTCGCGTTTTCGAGCAAACTTTGTTCTTCTTCCAGTTTTTCTTGTTCGCCAGCTTCCAGTTTTGCTTCATCCAATTCTTTTACAATAAAGCTCACATAATCCAGTTCTTTGGCGCTCGCTTTGGCACTTGCGAGCAATTCTTGATACTGTTTGTCGGCTTTTTTGAAAGCAGAATATTGGTGCTGAAACGTGGTTTTCAAATCAGCATTCTGAGCGAAATCGTCTAATAACTGAATTTGGTAATTTTGTTTTTTCAGTAGAATGGTTTCGTGTTGCGAATGTACGTCCATCAATTCGCTCACGATAGTATCCAACTGGTCGAGGTTGACAGGCGTGTCATTCACAAAAGCGCGTGATTTTCCAGCGGCACTTATTTCTCTGCGAACGATGCAAGGGTTTTCGAAGTCCAAATCGTTTTCGGCAAAATAGGATTTCAAAAAATCGTTCTGAATTTGAAATTGCCCTTCGATGATGCATTTTTCACCTTCTTTATAGAGTGTTTTCGAGTCGGCACGTTGTCCCATCAAAAGTCCGATAGCGCCAAGTAAGATCGATTTTCCTGCACCCGTTTCGCCCGTAATGATGTTCATGCCTTTATCTGGCACGATTTCAAGTTCTTTGATGAGTATGTAATTCTGAATAGAGAGCTTTTGCAACATGCTACTTAGTCAATAGTTGGTAGTCAATAGTTTAGTTTGGAGCAGGACGGTCGTAGACAATTTCCCTGATTTCGGATGCGGCAAACTCGAATTTCTTCCCGACCATATTTTTGCACAAAAAAACAGCGTTTTCAATGTTTACAAGAATACCGAAAAAAACAGTGCTGTTTTTCAGGACAAGGTTCAATTCTTTGCCCACAATTTCGGTGTTGGTCAAAGCTTGTTCTGGGCTTATTCTAAAGATCCGTTTTCCCAAGGTCGTTGTTTTGTGCAAACTTACACGTTTTGGAATTATGACAGATGAATTTGGAAATTTGTTCAAATTCTACCTTCATTTCTTTTTCAATTCATATTGATAGACAATTTGGCCTAATCGCCTCAAAAAAGGAATTCCGATAGTATAATATTCATATTTTCCATCATTCAGAATTTCGTTTTCGTTGGTATAAATCATTGCCGAAAGAAAGAAACGGATATTATTTTTGGAGTCTTCGAAATAAGAACAATCGCTCGCAAAACCGTATGCCAAACCTACTTTGTTGTAGATTTTAAAATGCGATGGAATGGTGTCTGTTTGCCCGAAAAGGTATTTTACATAATTATCGAGGAAAGGCTTTTTTAATGTATCGGCAAAATATTGGCTCGGTAAAGTGCACATGGATTGACGCACCAATTCCCGAGCAGCTTCTGAAATCTTAAACCTTTTATCCACTGGCACCGCCAAAGGCATGTGTAGCGCAATTTGCATTTGATGAAAATCTTTCAAAGGCACAAAATTGGCGTTGGCAAAATCTTTGGGTGCTGGAATGTATTTGCCACCCCACAAATATCCTTTTCCCAATCGCGTATCTATCGCAGGCGGAACTAGATGATTGGCGTTCGTCTGGCGACCTTCTATGTGAAATAATTCCTGTTCGTGATAAAACGCAATTGGTCCCGTCATTCGATTGTTTTCGCCCGAACAGTTGGCAATTTTCTCGACAATGCGCGCGTTTCCAAAACCCATTTCCTGCATTCGTTCTTGGATAAATGCCTGTCCGCAAAGCTCGTACAAATAATTGTACGCCTCATTATCACTATAAACAAACACCTTTTTTAACAAATCAGAAGCCGATTGTGGGAGTATATTAAATGAATTAAATTTCATTTTTTTACACTGAAAATCCGACAAAGGCATGAAAGGCGTAAAAGGTGTGATTCCGAAAAGACTCAATGAATTCAACTTCTCAAGTGCTAAAACGGAAACAGGAAATTTGACCAAACTGGCTGGAAAAAAATATTCATTCGGATTGTTCCGAAAGTAGTGAGTGGTAAGTGAGCTCTGACTATTGACTATTAACTTTTGACTATTAACTGGATTTGTTTCAGTATAAATAATTTGCACGCGATACTTATCAGGATTGGCCATCACCTTTCGGACGATCAGATTCGAATCGGCCAACAAAAGACTTTCCAGCAATTGCGCTTGGCAAATAGCAATGGGCAGAAGGAAGAATAAGAAAACGACCAGTCTTAGCATCGACACTTGATAAATCTACAAGTTATTGATTTTGTGATAAATAGAGAACTACTTGTGTTGGTCAGATTTTCATAAAACGTAGTCAAATTCCATTGGATTTTGAAATTTGAACTGATAATATTCCTGAATTATTTCCGAAGAAATCACTTTTCCTTTTTCATGATCATCAGCAAAGTGGGGAAGGGACATTCCAAAACGAAGGCAATCATGGAAATACAATTCTTGGCGAGTAGGATGTTCGGGGCTACAAATATTGTAAATACCAGGTGCTGAATTATTTTCGATTAAGTGAAGAATACTTCCCACTGCATCGTCACGGTGCAACAAGTTCACGGGATTATTGCCACCTTTCAAATCGTTCTTTCCTGCGAAATGCCTAGCGAGCAAACGATCATAACCAGCTAAACCTCCCAAACGAAGCACATAGGTGTGTGAATTTGGTATAGACAAAACAAACTGTTCTGCAATCAAAAGAGATGGACTGCCCGAATTTTCCAATGTCAGCTTGGCATCTTCTGTCATCATGAGGTTCTCGTCCCCCTCCTGAGGGGGCGAATAAGACGAAGTCGCATTCGGGGGAGGCAAATCTGGGTATACAGAAGTAGAACTTAGGTGAAGGACTTTTTTTGCGTAATAGTCAGATGCTAAATTGCTTAATCGGTCTATGGCTTGCCAATACCATTGGCCATCGGTTCGTTTGGAGCGGGGTGGGAAGGCGAAAATCCATACATCGCTCTTCAAAAAGTCATCAGGCAAATTTTCGTCTCTAAAATCGAGTAGAAATGGTTCGATTCCTTTTTGCCGAAACATTTCTAGTTTATCGGGCGTTGTGGTGCTGCCTTTTACGGCATATCCTTTTGCTATGAAGGCTTCTGCCAAAGGAAGTCCTAACCAACCGCAACCGAAGATGGAAATTGAGTTCAAAATTCAAAGTTTAGGATTCAAAGTTGGGGCTTTAAACTTTTAAGTACAATTAGATTTGGAAATAAATTGTCGAAATTCAAGACATTAAACGCATTCGTACTGTCTGAATTTATGACTAAATTGCTTTCCTAATTCCTTCAGCATGTCATCCGAAATCATCAAAGGCCGTGGAGCACAGCTCAATACCAAAAATAAATTCTTGAGCCGAGAATTTGTGACGGAACATATCGAGGGCATTGACGAAGCATTTGATGAAAATCCGAAAACGACCTACTTTTTCGAGCATTCGAAAACCATTGTCAATAAAGTGAACAGTCCTGATATTGGCCCGGCTTATTCCATGAATCCATATCAAGGTTGCGAACACGGTTGTATTTATTGCTATGCTCGCAACACACATACCTATTATGGCTACAGCGCAGGCATTGATTTCGAACAGAAAATAATTGTAAAACAGAATGCCCCTGAAATCCTGGAAAAGACATTTGATAACCCCAAATGGGAGCCTTTCCCAATCATGTTTGCTGGCAATACCGATATTTATCAACCTGCCGAACGAAAATTTCAGATCACCAGAAAACTCTTGGAAGTTTTGTTAAAATACAAACATCCCGTGAGTATGATTACCAAAAATAGTTTGATTCTCAGAGACTTGGACTTGCTTCAAGAACTGACCAAATACAATTTGGTACACGTCAACGTCAGTATTACTTCGCTGGTAGAAGAAACGCGTTTGGCTTTGGAACCTCGCACCGCTACGGCCAAGCAACGTCTGAAAGTGGTGGAAACGCTTTCGAAAGCGGGTATTCCCGTCAATGTGATGATTGCGCCTATCATTCCATCTATTAATAGCCATGAGATTCCTCAGATTATGAAGCAGATAGCTGATGCAGGAGCGTTGTCGGCCGCCTATACCATCGTGCGTCTTAACGGACAAATTGGCGAGATTTTTACCGATTGGATTCGCAAACACCACCCAGACCGTGCCGAAAAAGTATTGCATCAAATTCAAGATTTACACGGAGGAGCGCTGAACGATAGTCGTTACGGCACTCGGATGAGCGGACAAGGAAACTATGCAAAAGCAATCGATATGCTTTTCAAATCAGCCAAAGAGAAATATTTGAAGGGCAGAATCTACCCGAAACTTTCAACTGAACATTTCAAAAGGCCAGAGAAAGGGCAGTTGAAGTTGTTTTAGAGATACGATTTTTTTAAGAAAGCGTGATAGTGTTTTCTCTGGTGTCGATACAGAACTTTGTTCCATTTAAAAAATCACGCCCTAGAAGTCCGTTGTAATCTGAAAATATTCCATGGGCGATGAAATCATAGACCTGAATCTGGAATTTTTCCTTCTTCAATCCAAGTGAGGCAAAGCTGTCAATTTCAAATACTTCTGTCTCAATGATTCCGTTGGCTGTTTCAATTTCTACAGTCCCGATACTGTCTTTCAAATCGTAACCAAGTAAATACAACGCATTGCTATCTATCGTTGTGTTGGTAGCTCCGGATCAAGAATCATTTTTAGTTCGTACTTGTCGTCAACCTCTATGTTTACAAGAATGAGTCCACTTTCTGGTTCTCGCTTGAATTTATAGGTCATTTTGTGACACGATTAAAAATACCCGCGATCTTTCTGGATGGTCTGAAAGTGCCTGTATAGATTAATGTTATTTTGTCGAAATTAGACGTTTTGTCTCTTCCAATGTAACATACTTCTTTTTTGTCTTTACTGTGAAACAAGGGAATTCCTAAAAGCACGTCTATTTTACTTTCGTCCATAACTGGGTTTCCAATCAAGACCCATTCGTCAGGATATAGAGATTTGATTTCTGAGATGTCTATTAACTGCCCCATTTGCTTGTTTCTTCATTACGAAAGTACGATTTTTATTACGTTGTTCAATGTTGTTCTAAATAAATGAAATATTATTAGTTTATTTAAACTGTTAATCAGCGAATGAGAAAAATCGGGCATCAACCAAACCCATTAACAGTTCATTGCTTACTGCTAACGGTTAATTGCTTATGTTTGAGGTAAAGAAAACAGCGTATGCGTCTGCCTCTATTTTTATGCTTTTTATGTTTTCCGATGCTCCTTTTTGGGCAATCGGTCGTGGGTAATTTCTCGATGAGGAACAAGCCCAACGACTTTGCCTACAAAATAAGTCGCAGTGGTAAGCCTGTTCGAATCCTTTTTCAAAACGATGAGGAATATGAAATAATGAGTATCGATAGTTCATTTACTTTTAGTAAAAGCTTAACGTACAAACAGTTAGATAAAAACAACCGTTTTATAGGAAGTTTAGAAACCGATAGTGCACTTTCGCTTTATTTTATTCAGTTGAAAACAGGGAGATTTTCGGCTCTCAGTATTTCAAAAGCAGATACTCAAATGGTCTGGAATACTTTGTTCAACGGAAATTCAAAAGAGCATTTTCTGAAAGCAATCGTAGCGAAAGACCAAATGCAGATTCTGAGTGTGGACGAAACAACCCAAAATCTGATCGTCAAAACATATAAACATGCCGAAAAAATAAGTGAAAATATATTTAAGATAGAATTTCCCGATTTTATGAATTCTCTTAAAGCCAATCTGAACATGCTGAATCAGGAGCCTTTTTCAGACATCGGAATCACCTATATTGATTATGAAATCGAACAAGATATTTCCGATATTTATACAGACCGGAAAATGTATGTGCGAGACGATAAATTAGTACTCGTTTTCGATCAGCAAAACACCTCACATCTTCTCATTGTCGACCTTACAAAAAAGAAATCGTATTACAAAAAATTCAGCTTCAAACTAGAACTCGAAACGTCCGAAAATGCCAATGCGGGCAATTCATTTTTATACAAAGAATATTTTTTCAGAATCACCAGCAACGGTCATCAGATCAATCTGGCTGTGATTGATTTTCGAAATTTCAAACTGATCAGAAATCATAATATATTTGATAATCAGCCTATTGAAATCAAAAATGGCCCTATTTTATTTGAAGAAAGTACAAACGGTTCGGTGCCAAGTATCAAGCCAATCAGCACGACACAGAAATTTTTCAAACTAGTACGTGGTGCCGATTTGGGTGTCACGGCTCGGCAAAACCCCAACAATACGCTCGAACTTACCATCGGTTCACATCTTTCGGAAGTATACACGAGTCCAGCCATAGGGTCGGGACTAAGTATGGGTTTGGGTAGTTTTGGTCTAGGAATGGGAGGCGTAGGGATGAGTGTGGGCGTAGGTGGTTCGATGGATCCTTTTTATTATCCTTACGGAATGGGGTCGCGCAGTTATAGCGTAAGCATCGAAAAAGCCTATTTTCATACAGTTTTGACCGATAAGGAATTTGCGCATGTGCCTATGCCGCTGCAAAACAGTTATTTAGATCGAAAAAAAACGTTTTTGGTCCGCAATTTCAAAGCTAGCAAAGTGCCTGATATCGAGGTGGAATATCAATGGAATGACAAAATTCACTACGGATATTGGGATCGAAAAACCAATAAATTCATTGTCTTGGCTTTTGATAAATAATGCTTCTGAAAATGAATATCAGTTAAAATGGATGTTCAATTTAAATGAATATTAACTCATGAATGAGCGCACAAAAGAAGAGCTTTTGCTGGAAATCACAGAGCTAAAAAAAACGATTTCAACATTACAGATCGATAATAGTCTTTCGTTTCAACAAAAAAATGGCCGAGAAACAGAGTTGCAAAAACTGGTCAACGAAAGTAGTCATGATTTAATTTTTATTCATTCTCCAAGCGGTCGTATTTTGGCCGTCAATAAAGTGGTACGAGATCTTTTGCCAGATCAGAATTTTGTCGACATGCGCGAAATTCTGGTTTCCAACGTACGCCATCATTTCGAGGATTATCTGCATCGGATTTTGGCCAATGGCGAAGACCGTGGCTACATGAAAGTGATGGGTCGAGATGGAAAAGAACGTATTCTGAAATACACCAATAAGCTCGTAAAAAACGAAGCCTCCGAAGATGTGATCCAAGGATTGGCGCATGATATTACCGAACTTTGGTTTGCTAACAAAAAGTTAAAAGCCTCTCAGTCGAGTTATAAAGGGCTATTTGATTCGAGTGACGATGCCATTTTTATCCTGAATCAAAAAGGACAAATCATCAGTGCCAACAAGACGGCCGAAGAACATTATCACCTCGAAGAATACAAACTGTTGGGGAAACAGTACATGCGTGTGGCTCTCAAAAATATTCAGGACGGGCTAAAACTGGGTTATAAACTGCGCAGAACTTGGAATGGCGATGTGCAAAAACTGGAAGTGAGTGGCAAGCAGCCAAACGGGATTCCGTTTACTAAAGAAGTGACGCTGAAAAAAGGGAAATATTATGCGGAAGATGTGATCATTTGTCACGAACGTGATATTACCGAACGCAAAATGGCCGAAGCCAAAATGCGAGATGAAGTGGCGCTGAAGAAAACAGAAGAAAAACTTCATAAAGTATTTGAGAAGGTAAATTTCGTGGCGTTGATCATAGACAGCAATGAAAAAATTACCTATTCGAATATTGCGCTGGCCAAAATGGTGGGCAAAAAGCCAAATGAGATCATAGGCAAAGTGCCTTCTCAGATTTTTATTTTAGACAAAAAATACAAGAAAGGCGAGTTTTATCGCGAAATGGTAAACGGAGGTTTTATTAACAAATTTGAATGGAAATTAAATTCAAAATATGGCGATGAAAGAACCGTTCAGTTTACAGTCACCTTGATGACAAGCCCCCAAGGCGAAATCGTAGGCTTAACTATGTTGGGCGAAGATGTGACCGAGAACAAACGAATGGTACGTGCCTTGCGCGAGTCGAACGAAAAACTGCGCGGTTTATTCGAAAATGCGAGCGACCTTATTGTGGCTTTTGATGCCGAGGGGAAAATTTCGTTTGTCAACCAATCCTGGAAAACAGTGCTGGATTATTCAGACAAAGATTTAAACACACTGAAATTCAACGATATCATTGCGGAAGATTCAAAAGAAGCAACCCAAAACTACCTCGCCCAATTGGCGAAAGGTGAGAAATTGGAAAACTTAGAAACTAAGTTTATCACCAAAAACAAAAAACCGATTTATGTAGTTGGGAGTATCAATTGCAAATTTCAACAAGGGAAATTGGTCGAATATCGAGGTATTTTTTACGACAATACCTATAAAGTTAGAGCCGAAAGAACCCAGTTTCTCTATTATGGAATCGCCAATTTGGCTCTAAAAAGCGACAATTTGGATACGCTTTTCATGGACATCCATAAGTTGATGAAAAGTGTAATTGAAGTGAATAATTTTCACGTTGCACTTTTCAACCTAGAAAACAAAACCCTCGAATATCCTTATTATGTAGACGAACAATATGGACGATTCACAGGAAATGAGAAAACGCATCCAATCCAACACGATTCGCTCACTGAATACACGCTGAAACACGCTAACTCGATTTTTCTGTACGAAGAAGAAATCATCAAACTGGCCAGTGCTGGCGATTTGCACATTTCAGGCCGTATTCCTAAAATTTGGATGGGCGTTCCATTGAAACTGGACGGAACGATTATCGGGGTGATTGGGGTAAAAAGCTACAATGACATTGAAAAATACCGCGTTCGCCATTTGGAAATGCTCGATTTCGTGTCGGGACAAATTGCGTTTGCGATCGAACGGAAAAGAAAAGAAGGTAAAATTCGCAATCAAACGGCTAAACTTAACGCGATTTTTGAAACCAGTTCGCATCTCATCTGGACGGTGACTAGAGAAAGGGTGCTTACTTCTTTCAACAAAAACTATTCGAATGCGGTCTATCGACAATATGGAATCCGACCTGCGATTGGGCTCACTGTCACCAAAAACATTCCAGTATTGGCCGGTGAAGATTATAAAGGAATCGTAAATCGAAAATACGATGAAGTTTTTGCAGGAAATCCTCAGCAACTCGAAACCAAAATAACAGGTTCGGACGGAAAAGTGTATTGGTGGGACAGTTATTTTAACCCGATTTACGAAACGGACGGAAGTATAAATGAAGTATCAATTATTTCTCATAATATAACCGACAAAAAACAAATCGAACTAGCGGTTCAGGAGAGTGAAGAAAAATTCAGAAATATCTTCGAATCTTTTCAGGATATTTATTTTAGAACAGATATTCAAGGGAAAATCATCTTGGTGAGTCCTTCGATTTACGAGTTATGTGGCTACAAACCGACCGAATTGATGGGAAGAAACATCTCGAGTTTTTATGTCAATGCCAAAAGACAAGAAAAGTTGATCAAAGAATTGTTGCGCACAGGTTCGGTCAGAAATTACGAAATCAATCTTCAGAAAAAAGACGGCACGTTTCTGAATTGTATTTCCCATTTGCGCCTTATTTACAATAAATATTTGCAGCCAATAGCGGTGGCTGGCGTGGCGCGTGATATTTCTGATTTGAAAGAAGCGTCCGAAGAATTGCTGAAAGCCAAGGTATTAGCCGAACGTTCGCTTAAGGTAAAAGAAGTGTTTTTAGCCAATATGAGCCATGAAATACGCACACCAATGAACGGTGTGATTGGGATGATTGATCTTTTGGCAGAAAGCGATTTGGACGAACGCCAAAAGGAATTTGTACAAACAATTAAAAAATCGTCCGAAACGTTGCTCGAAATTCTGAACGATATTTTGGATCTTTCGAAACTCGAAGCGGGCAAAATGGAATTGCGTCTTTCACCCATTTCGCTTCGTCACACGGTTGATAAATTGCACTCGCTTTTCAAACAGCAAGCGACCAATAAAGGAATCGAACTTTTGATTGATTTTGATCCTGAAACGCCAGTGTATTTGATGGCTGACGAAACTCGGTTGCTCCAGATTTTGTCCAACCTTACTTCCAATTCGATCAAATTTACCGATCAGGGACATGTGAAAGTGAAAATAAAACCTGTATTGAAAACTGAGCGTCAGCATCTTATAAAAGTAGAAGTGCAAGATACAGGAATCGGAATTTCGGATGAAAACATCAAAAAATTATTTGCTACGTTTCAACAATTAGATAATAGTTCGACCAAAACGTACCAAGGAACTGGCCTTGGGCTTGCCATCTCGCGCGAACTTACCCAGCTGATGGATGGCGAAATAGGGGTGACTTCCAATATGGGAAATGGAAGTACATTCTGGTTTACATTTACGGCCGAAGAATCGGGTATTGTGGTGGAAAGGACGGACGAAAGCGAACAAAGAATGTTCAAATTCACTGGATATACGCCTCATTTGCTATTGGTGGACGATAATCATATCAACCAAAAAGTGGCTGGCGAAATCTTGAAATACGCTGGTTGTGTGATAGATACCGTTTCGGACGGACAAAGCGCAATAGACCGTGTTGCGGCTGGCAATTTCTACGACATCGTTTTGATGGACGTTCAAATGCCAGGCATGGACGGAATCACAGCTACGCAACACATCAAAAATCTGATTCAAGACCGTATTCCGCCAGTGATCGCGATGACGGCCTATTCGATGCGAGAGGATAAGGAAAAATTCATAGGATCAGGTATGGACGATTATGTCTCAAAACCGATCAGAGCCGAAATTTTATTGGCCAAAATCAAAGAATGGATCGAAAAGCAGCATCCCGAATTAGGCGAAATCACAAGTCGTGAAGCACCTGTTTTGAAAGAAAAAGTCATTAAAAAGGAAGCTGAAAAAATAGTTGAAATTATTATTGACACTAAAGTGATGGACAGTTTGCGCAACCTTGGGGGCGAAGACTTAGTACAAGAAACGTACACTGAATTGATTCCGGAAGCCTACGAGCAAATTACGAACTCCATAGAAGCAGCTAAAATTCAAGATTTAGCCATGATTAAGAGGGAGTTACATACGTTAAAAGGTAACGCAGGTACACTTGGTGTTGTAAAAATCTCTAAATTGGCGGAAGTTATCGAGCAAGGAATAAAGCACGGTGATACCAATAATTTAGCTCCCAATTTAGACAAGCTATTGCTCTTTTGGGAAGAGTTCAAAAATCATTTTGAAGAACACATTAAACACAAATAACATGGCTCAGAAAAAAGTATTAATCGCAGAAGATAGCTCGGTGATCCAGAACTTGACAAAAAAAATACTTCAATTTCAAAACTTTGAAATACAGAGTGTTAAAAACGGAAGAGAACTTTTGGATTCTGTCGCGAAAGAAAATTACGATGTCATTTTGCTCGACATCAACATGCCTGTAATGGACGGTATAGAGGCCGTAACGGAGCTTCGTAAAAACGATGATCCGGTTAAAAAAGCAACACCAGTAATCGCAATAACCGGAAATGCCGCCAACCACACAATCGAATATTTGAAAGGTGTAGGTTTCTCTGAATACCTACAAAAACCACTTAATTTCGACCATTTGGTAGAATTGGTGAAAAAATACACAGGCAACTAGTATAATTTAAAATTCATAATTAACAATTAATAGTCTGTTCGTTCGGCTGTTAATTGTTAATTGTTAATTGTTAATTGGAGTGATCAAGTATACAAAACATTTTCAAGCCCGATTGGAAGATATTTTTGCAGAGTCGGATTATATCCTTCGCTACGAAAAAGGTAATTTTAAATCGGGCTATTGTGTTATCAAAGACAAGAAAGTGGCAATTGTGAACAAGTACTATCCGCTCGAAGGCAAAGTCAATTGTCTGATTGATATTCTTCGAACCGTATCACTAGATATTAGCAGGTTTAGCGAATCGAACCAAAAACTCTATTTCGAACTGACCCAGACAGAAATGTCGATCTAAACAACCACTTTTTTTACTACTATTTTGAAAATCACATTTTTAGGTACAGGCACTTCCCAAGGTATTCCCGTTATCGGTTGCGAATGTGAAGTATGTCTTTCGGCCGATTTCAGAGACAAACGATTCAGAGTTTCCGTCCTTTTCGAGGTTGGGGATAAAAAAATAGTGGTAGATACTGGTCCTGATTTTCGTCAGCAAATGTTGCGTGAGCGCATTTCGAAGATAGATGCAGTATTATTCACTCATGAACACAAAGACCATACGGCAGGTTTGGACGATATTCGACCATTCAACCATCGGCACCATATGGACATGCCCATTTATGGTCGTGCTACGGTTCTCGATCAGCTGAAAAGAGAATTTGCCTATATTTTTGAAAATAAAACCTATCCAGGCGTTCCGAAAGTACTTTTGAATACTATTACAAACTCCCCGTTTGAATTACAAGGAATAAAAGTGACACCTATTGAAGTGATGCATCATAAACTGCCTGTCTTTGGTTTTCGCATAGGTGACATCACGTATATCACCGATGCCAAATTAATTTCAGAAGTCGAAAAAGAAAAAATAAAAGGCAGCAAAATTCTAGTGATCAATGCCCTTCAAAAGACCCAACACATTTCACATTTCACATTAGCAGAAGCCATCGAATTGGCACAAGAAATAAAGGCCGAGAAGACCTATTTTACCCATATGAGCCACACGTTAGGTCTACATGTCAAGATCAGCAAAGAATTGCCTGATGGGATAGAATTGGCGCATGACGGCTTGGTAGTGGAGGTATAGGAATTCTTAGATTTTCTTTTTCGATTAGAATTCTGATTATTAAAAAAGCTATTACGAATTAATTCCAGCAGAAAAACATACAACATCAAAAGCTGAAACATTTACAGTCGAAGGATATAATAGTCGACTAAGACATTTTCTGGCACAGTTCAGAAGAAAGTCTAAATGTTATTCTAAAGCTCAGCATATGATCGAAAAAATCTCTAAAGTTCATGTTGAAACTCAGTAGTCGATTAATTAAGTAAATAGTACTTGATTTTATACAGCTCTTGAGCATTTTGATATAATTTATCTTTCGTCAATTGAACGGAATCACAATCTATTAGCTCTAAAATAATAGAATTTTTCTGTATCGATTTAGCCGTTTTGTTTTCAGAACCAGGAAAAACGGCACGCACCACGATTTGAGCCAAACTAAGCTGAATTTATTCTTTTTTTCAGCCTAGCGAAGCCAGAAACGAAGGCAATTCCAATTCCCCCAAAGCTTGCAAACTGATAGTGCAAAGTTTAATGTTGAACGTTCAAAGTGTCGTATTTTATGTAAACTCTTGAGCTTTAAACTTCATTTTTAATTGGCCATGTTCAGTGGCCATTTCAAGCCAGAATATGATTTGATGTCCAAGTCGACAGAACCAATAAACAAGACAGCCTCCACTTTTATTGGAACTCGGTTTTTATCGTCCGACACCCAGAAACTGATCGAATTACCGCCCTTAAACATTTCATTATCAGGCATGATAGGCGAAAGTCTGATAGCATTTACTTTGCCCAATTTGGTACTTACCACCTGTTTGCCCATGTAACGCACCCTAAAATCGTATCCTTTTCCTTCGAAAAAAGCATTGATTGACGTAGTATCTCCCACTTTTTGCTTGTCGAAATTTACGGTTCGCAAGAAATAATACCCACTCACAATATCTTGTACATTGGCAGGGACGGTATGATTTGTTTCGGAATCATTGTTGCGTTTCATACGAGCAGTTTTGTTTGGTTGGTCGAAATAGACGGTTTCATCCAGTTTGTATTTACCTTCCCTAATCAAACGATACGCCTTGTGCGGGAGCATTGCACCGGTATCAACATACGAAATAAACTGATCGCGTATTTTCATCATAAAATCAAACGAACCCGTGCTGCGACCATTCACATATATTTTGTAGCAAACACGGTCGTTGACCATATAATACTGAGGATCAACGGCTACTGTAGCTTCGCCAGCATTGATAAAACCATAATGCAAACGATACTCCAGCTTTTCGCCAATGGTAAAATTGTCGTTTGGTGAATGTCTAAGTGGTTTGCTCGGTTGGAAGGCAAAAAAACAGAAGATTGAAAGTGCGAAAAAGGCTCCTAGTAGGGCTTTTGTTTTGTTAGTGATTCTCATCGTGCGTAAGTGCTGAACGAGTACAAACTTAGCGCAAAGTGTCTGAATGGCAAAGCGTTTTAGGGGTTTTGCTTAAACTAAGAATTTGTAAAAAATATCAAT
>JAYVIX010000201.1:0-41562 GCA_043769845.1 Cytophagales bacterium | reverse complement strand
CTAGTTTTATGTGTCGGGCTTTTAAGTTTGTGTATTTGTTATTTAGTAAATCAAAAGACCCAAACCATTCAAATTGATTCGGTTTTGTTGGCCTTTGCTGGCTATTCTCTCTTTTACTTTATCTCGTATTTTGAAGCAAATTGCAAAAGTGAAGCACTGTTTTCAAGCGAGAAAATATTTGTGAGTTTTCTGTTTTTTATCTTCTCCTCTTTATTTTTTAGGGTTAAAATAGAAGATAAACTGGTAAATATTAGCAAATTATTTATATTTTTATTTGCATTATTTTTCATTTTTTCGCTCTTTCAATTTTTGAAGCTCAAAAACAATGATTTTAATTCGGTTTACAAAATCACTTCGCTAAGCGGCCACAAAAATCTTTATTCTTGTTTCTTATTTTTATGTATTCCCTTTTTTATTTACGGTCATTTCATGGCCACAAAAACGTGGACATACGCCTTTCGAATTTGCTTGTTCTTAATTTTGATCTCGATTTTATTTCTTCAAACAAGGGCTGTTTGGTTAGGATTGGTTGTTTCCAGTACACTATTTTTATTTTTTATTTTAATAAAAAACAAAAGTAAAGTCCAACTGTGGGTGCCTAAAAAAATGGCAATCTATAGTGCAATATTCCTCGGATCTTTACTCTTCATTACTTCCATCTTGCACTATTTCAATCACTTAGATTTATTTTTGGCAAGACTAGATTTTTCGACTTATTCAGCTACCTACAGCGTCAACGAACGATTATTGATTTGGGAAAAAACAATTGACCTTATTAAAGAGCATTTTTGGGTAGGAGTTGGGGCCGGCAATTGGCAGTTTGAATATCTCAAATTTTCGATCGGGGGAATAATGGACGCCATGGGCGGAAGTACTTTCCAACGACCTCACAACGATTTTTTATGGATTTGGGTTGAAACGGGCATTTTTGGTTTCATTTCTTTTCTACTGCTTTTTGGGATTCCGATGGCTATTTCGATCCGAAAATTTGTCAAAGAATCTTCCTCGAAAGCCGACTTGTTAGAGATAATGGTGGTTTGTTTTTTGATCGGTTTTTTTATCGTTTCATTATTTGATTTCCCCAAAGAACGAATAGAACTTTTGGTGATGAGTTTTTTGCTGCTTTCGTTTTTGTATTCAAAAAACATCCACACATACAAATTAATATTTGAAATAAAATTAACATATTTAATTCTCTTATTTATTCCAATACTGCTCCTATGTATCCTCACGGCAGGCTTCCGAATAAAAGGCGAGAATTATACAGTGAAAATATACAAAGCAAAAACCTCACAAAATGCTGAAGCGATCATCCGAAATTGTGACAAGGCTTTTTCGCTGTTTTATGAAGTGGATCCTGCTTCTATGCCGCTTTCGTGGTATAAAGGCATTGCATACACTCAGGTAAATGATTATGAAAATGGCTGTTCAGAATTCGATAGGGCCTATCAACTTTCGCGATACAACCACATCATAAACAACAACATAGGCGTTTGTAAACTGCGTAGCGGAAATATAGAAATGGCAAAAAAGTATTTTGAAGAATCAATCAGAATCAATCCTGTTTATGATGAACCAATACTAAACTTGGTTGTCATTTATTTCAATGAGAAAAACTATCAAAAAGCATTGAAATATACTAATATGGCAGATCCTGATTTACAGCGTACTCAACGATATTTAAAATTAATAAAGCCACTAGTGAATAATTAAATCGCTCTAAAACTACCTATTTCAAGTAAATAATTTTTTTTCAATTTTTTGGGGAACGTTTTAAAAAACCACCGTCTAGTCCACAAGGTGGAATTCAACTTTTATTTAAACTTACATGGATTATGAAAACTCTAAACACTTTTTTTCTTCTACTCGCGTTTGCTTTTTCAAATGCACAATCGCCCAACATTGTTTTAAATGACGCAAGCGTTTCGTATGGCCTCAATACAGGTGTGTACATGGGTGCAAGTTCCGATTCGCCTGGCAAGTTTACCTATTCTATTGCCAACGATTCGATAGGCACGATCAGTCAGGAAGGTCTTGTGACTATTTTGAGAGGCGGAACTACTAGTGTGACTGTTTCCCAGGAAGCAAGTGGATCGTATGCTGCGGGTTCCAAAACGGCCACTCTTAAGGTGAATAAAGCGTACGTGTACAGTGTTCAAATGACATCGCCAAATGCTTTAAATGCCGAAGATTCATTGTTACTGACAGCTTCAAGTGGCTATTCGACCACCAAATTCAAGTATTCGATTCAGAACGAAACTGGCACAAACGCTACTATCAAAGGCTCAAAACTGTATGCAGGTTCGACCGCTGGCACACTAAACATTGTAGCAGAAATTGTAGCTGACGATAATTTTGAAGCCAGTACTTCGAGTTCTACTATGGGTTACCAAGCGATTACTGTTTTTTCAAATTCAGGAACTCCTAATCTGACAATGGCAGATATGTACAAAACATATGGCGATGCATTTTTCAGAATCAATACAAAGTCGAATTCAAAAGGAGCAATCACTTTTTCTAAATTAGACGGAAATGGAGCCACAATCGCTTCTGATGGCTTGGTAACTATTACAGGTGCAGGCATCGTTACGATACAAGCAACACAAGAGGCCGATGGTCTTTTTACCGAAGCGACTACAACGGCTACCCTATCTATTTCGAAAGCAAATGCAACTGTCAACTATACAGGTGTAAGCTTTATTGAAAAGAATGATTCTACTCTCTTAACCGCTACTACCAACCCACCAGGAGCTACTATTGCCTGGACATTAAAATCGCAACCTGGAACAAATGCAAGTATCAAAAACAACAAACTGTATGCTGGATCAACCAATGGAAGCTTGAATATAGCGGCCGAAATAGTGGCGGATGATAATTTTAATGCTAGTACTTCGTCTAGCACCAATTCGGCAATACAATTTTATGTGAACGTTACTTCTGCCAGCAACCCAAATTTAGTTTTTGACGACTACACCTATAATTACTCGAATGAATATGAGTATCTGTATGCTAGCTCTAATTCATATGGAACAAAAACATACAGCTTAGTAAGTGGCACTGCGGCTACTGTTGAACCAAGTGGCAGATTGACAAAATTAGGTTTGGGAACTATCGTAGTAAAAGTAGAACAAGCAGCTACCTCACAGCATAAAGCAGCTACCAAAACAGCAACTATAACAATTGTAAAGACCAAAGTGAATCTAGGATTTTATGGCGGTAATTTGTCTTATTACAACGATACAACCCAAATGGGAATTGCAAACGATTCAATCTCGTTTACTACTTTTGTTTACCCTGGCAACCCCACTTTAGAATTTTCAATCAAAAATCAAGATGGAACAAATGCTGTTTTGAAAGGAACGAAGCTTTACACAGGCGCTACTTCGGGCACATTGACTCTGATGATTAAGGCGATTGGAAGTGACTATTATTATGAGGCTGTTAAGACCCAAACGATCAAAATAGTGGGGCCACAACAACCTGAAATCAATTTCAAGGATTCGACTGTGGTGTATGGACAAGAACCATTCTGGCTTCAAGCTACCTCCAATAATTCTAATAGCCCACTTCAGTATAGTATAATTAGTGGTAATGCGGCCACTATTTACGCATACGGCCAAGTGACGATCAATGGAGCTGGAAGTGTCACCGTGAAGGCGACACAAACTGCATATCCTCCATTTGCGGCCGCTACTAAAACTGCCATTTTGACTGTTCTAAAAGCATCGCCAACCATCACGATTACTTCTAGAAACGATGTGAGAATAAAAGATTCTTTGGAATTGAGTGCGATTTCTTCGCCAATAGGAGCGTCTTTCAAATGGGCAATTGTTTCACAAACTGGCACAAATGCCTCTATCGTTGGAAACAAACTGTATGCTGGCACACAAAGAGGAAGCCTAAAGATTAAAGCAATTGCAGAAGCCCAAGCCAATTTTAATCCTGCCAATTCGGAGGAAATGGAGATTACTGTAGATAGCACTATCCTGCCAACGATGCTGGTAAGTAACCTGACGAACAGTTATGGAAATGGCCCATTTAATATTTCGGTCAATTCGAATTCGCAAGGAGCTCTATCTTTTAGTAGTATTTCTGATTCGGTAGCAAGTGTAAGTGAAAGTGGTTTTGTTACTATCAAAAAAGCAGGAAAAATGCAAGTGACAATCACTCAAGCAGAAAGCGCAGGATTCAAAGCAATCACTAGAACGGAATTATTGACCATCACTAAAGCGTTGGTGTATGGCGTCATGATTAAGTCTGAAAAGACTACCAAAATAAATGATTCTTTGAATCTGACTGCAGCGACTTACCCCGCAGGTGCGACTGTGAAATGGCGAATCGGCTCGCAATCGGGTACAAACGCAACCATCAAAGGAGCTAAATTGTATGGAGGGACGCAAGTTGGCACATTGGATATTGTGGCAGAAGTAGTCCCTGACGACAACTTTGCTTGGGCTTCGGCAAGTCCTACTTCTGGCATCCAAACCATCACTATCAATAGCGACTCCGGCACGCCAACTTTGATTTTTAACGATGTGAGAGGGCATTACACATTCAATTCACAGTACTATGCTTCTAAAATGCTGGCCACTTCAAACTCGACAGGTGCGATAAGTTATAGCATAGTCGATGAACCAAGCGCCACAATCAGCTCTGATGGTGTGATTACGTTTAGGAATTTGGACTCTCTTGCATCCCTCAAGCCAATGTATTATGGGGATTTTGTCAACTTAACTGTATTAGCATTTCAAGCAGCAAGTCCACCTTATGAAGCTGTCAGCAAAACAGCAAAATTCACATTAGGTTACATATTACTTGGCACAAATGAAACCAGTTTTGTTTCCGCAAAACCAATCGCATATCCCAATCCCGCAAAAGACCTTTTACAAATCAGAAGTGGAAAGGGTGCTGGCTGTAATGCCTCTCTACAGCTGTACAACATGAATGGTGAATTGCAAAACACCACATTTGTAGAAAACGGAATCGACTTTCAGATCAATATTTCAGAATTGACAAGTGGCGTTTATAGTCTCAAAATGACTTTTTGCGATGAAGTGTTTACACAGAAAGTAGTGAAGCAATAAAATACTATTTTCCAATAAAAAAGGACTCTGTTATTCAAATAGCAAAGTCCTTTTTTTGTTTAAAATAGTTGATTAACAGCAAATTGTACAACTATTAACTATCGACTGTTAACTCTTACTGACTATTACTCTTATTTTTACTATAATTACATTCTTTTAAACTAAACCCTATTGTTATGTTGAAACATCTTTACAAAACAGCCTTTTTTCTGGCAGTCGGATTTTTGAGTTTGCAGAATTCAAATGCTCAATGTCCTAGTGACAATATTTCTGTATCAAATGACACTACATGTTCAAATGCATCTTTTACAGATATACAATTGACAAATACCACTTTAGGAGCAAAGTATACATTTTATGTGAACTCAATTACAATAGACTCTTTAGTTGCTACTACAGGAGGTATTACAAGTAAAATAATTCCATTACAGAAACTTTCCATAGGAAAAAATACAATTTCGATAAATGCCTCTAAAACTGGTTGTCCTACAGTAACATTGAAAGACACTGGAATAGTGGTAGTTAACCAAGCACCCAAAATTAACCTACAAGTAATTGGTGATACCATTTGTGACAATGCATCTTTTGCCACTGTTACAATATTAAAAGCTAATGTAGAAGTATCTTATCAAGCATATATTGGTACAAATCGAATAGGGGCAACTATAATTGGGAACGGAGGGGATATACTTCTAATAATTCCTAGAAGTTCCCTTTCTTTGGGAATCAACAACGTCACTATCAGTGCTTCGGTAACAGGTTGCGGCACTGTTGTATTGGTTCAGAAAGCCATTATTTTTGTCAATCCAATCCCAATGTCTGCTAACCTGATGGTAAAAGGCGATACTATTTGTAGCAACAATCCGTTTGCCAAAATCACCATTACGCCATCTAGCAAATCGCTTATCTATCAGATATTTAGCGGCACTATGGCTTTGACTGATCCTTTTTATGGAGATTCTACCAAAGAATTTACTGTCAAAAAAATTCCCACGGAGGAACTGTCTATTGGTTTGAACCTGATAAGAGTAGAAACAAACCTGAATATGGGAGTTTGCGGAGGAATCGTATCTCTGAAAGCAATAGCTACGATCGTCATTCATCCTGCGCCCGAACCTCCAACACTCAAATTGACTGGCGACACAGTATTTGTTACCGAAAAATTCGCGGTCGTCAAAATTCAAGATTCACCAGTTTGGCTCGAATATTCATTTCATTCATCACAGATGCGCGATACTAGTATTGTGGCAATGAAACCAACTGTCGAACTAAAAATACCAGTTGGCGCACCAAGAGGGCTACCTGTAGGAGTACACAAAATCTTTCTAAATGCAACAATAGCAGGTTGCATTAACCTGAGTATTCGCGATTCTGTAACTATAGTAGTGAAAAAAGACCCTACTTTATCTAATGAAAATTATTTTGTCAATTCAAATTTCAGCGTTTGGCCAAATCCTTTCAGTTCGGAACTGCATGTTTCTAGCAAATTGACTGGCAATGTGAACGTACAAATCGTAGATGCTTTAGGAAATGTGATGCATCAGCAAACCGTTTCAGCAAACGAAGAAATCAAAATCAATCCTGAATTGAAAAACGGCCTTTATTTCCTGCAAATGGAAAGTGAAGGGAAAATGGAATTGGTAAAATTGATTAAACAGTAATTTGCTTAACTCTTCAAGGGTTCAAAACCCTTTACTGACGAACATAAGAAGAGCCACCTAGTTTCCTAGGTGGCTCTTCTTTATTACGACTGGTTGGCAAGCCTTCTGCAGTTACCAACGTTTAAGAGTGTTAATTTCTACCTACAAAAAACATGCGCAAGACCTCTGAAAGTCTTGCGCATGAGTTGGGCAAAAGATGCGGAAGAGTTATCCAACTCTTCCGCATGACTTTGAACACTCTTTATACCTTTTTGTAGCTAATAGTATCAAGTGCCTTTTGAAGCACTTTGCCTGGTCTGAAATTCAAGCTGTTCTTTGTAATACTTGTAGCGTTTACATCTTCTTCCTTCTCAGATCCGGTGCTACTGATCGTCAGGTTAAAGCTTCCAAAATCGCCCAATCGTACAATATCGCCTTCGGCAATGCGCTCGGGCAATACTTCGAGCAACGATTCCAACACTGCCATCACATCGGCATTGCTCACGGTGGAGCGCTTAGAAATCATGTTGGACAATTCACGAAGTGATACTTCACCGCTACTTTTGGCAATGGCATAAAACTTTTTAGCTGCCTGAGGGCTTTGCGGATTTGCTCTTGGAATGACTGAATAGTTTACTGGCATAGTACGATATGTTTAAATTTCTACACCTAACGAAGCTTCTGTCTAAAATGTTGTGTCTTTTATAGAAATAGGTCAATAAAAGCAAAAGAGCCTCCCAGTTTCTCAGGAGGCTCTATATTTAAAAATAGATTAAAAAAATCGTACTATTTACTGACAATAAAAATTAATTCACACATAAATTCTAACTAATCAATCTTAAAAGCAAGGGTAAAATCAAAAGTCCTACCTAATTTGTATTGTTCAGCTACGTATTCCTTTCCCTTGTAAGATTGGGTAAAACTTACTGAAGGATTAAGAAGATTACGCATAAAAACAGATAAAATCAAATTCTTGGACAGGTGTTTTGAAATTTTCCAGTTCAACATTCCTACAGGATTCTCGTAAATATCTGGAGTTCCAACTTGCCCTATCGTGTATAATTTTTTACCCGAGATGTTGAAAGACAATGTTGACTCAAATTTTAAGGAATCGTGCTGATAGCTTAAACCTGCATTGAATATATAAGGAGCTTGACCTTGGAACGTCCTTTTAGGCAAGCTATAATTAGGGTCAATCGCTTTTGCATTTGCCACCTCAGTAGGAAACAACGGTTGTTCAGATCGAATAATAGTGTAATTGGTCGATACTGTAAAGCGTTTCAGATAGCGAGTAATAATGGAAAGTGATTTACGCGCTTCAAACTCTAATCCATAAACTTTGCCATAATCTACATTGTTCCATTCAATTTCGGGTATAGTAGCCTCAGGTCTAAACCTTCTGATGATTGGATCATCAAAATGCTTGTAATAGGCACTGAATGCAAACAACTCGCCTGGGCTAGGGAAATATTCCCATCTGAAATCCAAATTAGTGATGGATGTTCTTTTTAAATTAGGATTACCTAGGATAAACATCCCTGTTTTGGTATCGAACTGTGCAAATGGAGAAATTTCACGAAGATTTGGTCTCGCTATTGTTTTAGTACCAGCAGCACGAAGATTCATTTTTTCGGTAAGCGCATAGATCAAATTCAAAGATGGCAGTACATCCACTAGCTTTATCTTTCCTTCTTTTACTGTTTCGTCCTTGCTGGTGGCTACCAAATCAGTCGTTTCTAGCCTCGCCCCACCTACTATTTTTAGTCTTTTGGTCAGACTATACACAGCCATCAGATATGCAGCAGCAATTCGTTCTTTTCCCGTATAAAAGTTCTTCTTGTTTACTTGATTCAGATAGCTATTCCCTAGTACATACTGGCTCACATTTCCGCTCGCATTGTACAAGGTGTCAACGATCCCAAAGTTCTTTTGATCAAAAAACTGGCTATTTCTACCTTCATAAAGCGAGTATAAATATTTTTCAGGGGGTTGAGGGTAAGACATCAAGAAATTGTACTCTTCGAAATTACGCGATTTGTCACTAAGTGAACCTCCTACTTTTATTTTGTTGCCACTGTTTTCCTTAAAAGGAACGGTAATGTCTATCTTGTATTGTCGCTGTACATCCTGCAATTTTCTATAAAAATGCTGGGGAAATTTGTATTCCGCATTCGACATGTTGTAAAGTGTCGTATCAACAAATTTGCTAGACTCTTCCTCCGTTTCGGGGTCAACAGTAAACACTTCAAACTGCGGATCGCGTACTTTATGCCGTTGAAAATACCTAATATCTGGCTCATTCTGGGTTGATTGACTTTGACCAACTGTCCATTCTATTTCAGGGCGAATTTTCAATGGCAGAACATGTTTTCCGTTCAATTGACCTGAACGTAGTTCGCGTTGCTGATATTCCAATGCATCGGACATAAAGATGGCCCTTGAATCAGAAACTTGACCAATGTAGCTACCTACTTGCGTTCTGACGGTCTTTTCAGCATCGTTTGTATAAATAAAATTTGCGCCAAATGTGTGGTTTGAACCAAGTTTATAACCAATACCTAACAAACCTCCCACTTGGGCATTTTCTACACTTTTGCTTTCGCGCACGTTGCGGTATTCAAACAAGTTTTCGTTACCCGTATTCTGATAAATAGCTTGAATACCATTTTTATAGTTAAAGAAATCTCTATTATAGTTCAATCCCAATGTGAACCCTACTGCATCTCTACCTAAGTTGTACCTATTTCCAATCGAAAAATTAGTACTCTTATTCATAGGCGCAACTCGAGAGTCAGGCACAAACTGATTACTAAACTGTTTTGAAGCATCATATGCCTCTCTTTTATCAGCAGTATGAAGCTTGTTTTTTGGGTTTTCGACTACAAGTGGCGAAGCGTCTTCCAAATTTTTACGTTTCGTCTCGTCTTGAAAAATGGCAGGCATTTTTCTAGTTCCATCATCGTATCCCAACCAATCAGTCTTGCCACCTTTGTAGGTCTCAAAATCGCTCCGTGTCGTAGTCTGGCTGTTGTAACCAAACTTCTGAGAGATGGTCATATTAAATTTATCAGGTAAAGACTTGGTCGTAATATTCACGTTACCACCTGTGAAACTTCCTGGCTTATCGGGCGTGAAGGTTTTTTCCGTCACAATATTGTCCAACATGCTTGCTGGGATTAAATCCATACTGGCACTATTGCGGTAAGGATCGCTACTCGCCATCGTGACACCGTTGAGCTGCGAAGTAGAATACCTGTCTCCCAAGCCTCTCATCACTACATATTTACCATCCTCAACAGACGCCCCTGTTATTTGTTTCACAGATTCGGCCGCATTGCTAGAGCCTGTTTTTCCAATCTGTTGTGCCGAAATACCATCCTGTACCGCATATGATTTGCGCTGAATACTCAAAAGCGAGGCATCGGTATTGGTCACTTGCTTGGCTTCTACCACCACTTCTTCCATTTGAATGCTTTGTGGAATCATGATAAAATCCATTTCAATACTTTGACCAGCCTTTACCTCAATATTCTCTATTTTGAAATTGTTGTAACCAACATATTGAGCCATGATTGTATAATTGCCTGACTCTAAACTGATCATATAATTACCATCAATATCCGACTGTGTACCTTTGGTGGTACCCTGCACTAGAACGCCAACCCCAATGAGCGTTTCGCCATTGTCTTTGTCTATTATTTTTCCTTTAATTGTTCCTTTTTGTTGTGCGTAGATAGAAGAAAGACCCACAAAATATGCTATTGCAAACAAAACTAAACCAACCGCTTTTTTCATAAATTAAACTAATGTTGTATCCTTTGAACCTTGAACTTTGAACTTTGAACTAACTCACAATTCGTTAGAAACAAAACATGAGCGTAGAGATTTTTAGTCTCGTACGCTCATGTTTTCAAAGATTAATGAATAACTATTCTTTCACTACTGCTTTTGTAAATGACTTTTTACCATCACTAAATCTGATGAAATAAGTACCAGAATTCAGCGTAGAAAAATCAAGTGTTTGAGAATAATTACCTGCCGACAAAGCATTGCTGTTGACAATTACTTCTTCACCAATAGAATTGTAAATCGACAATTTCAAATTTTTGTCCGAATTGATTGTGTAAGCAACATTCACTAATCCGTTGCTAGGGTTAGGAAAGATATTGAAAGAAGACACAAGTTCAGATGCATTGTCAAGTCCCAAAACAACTGATTTCTTTAAGTGACCATTTTTCCAAAGTGCAGTCCAACCTTTCAACCAGAAATTGGTCGTATCATCTGGAGCAAAAGCACCTTTGTAGTCAACTGCTGTGAAGAATGGATCAGTAGGAATGGTAGCCAAATTGCTAGTAACTTCCATAGCTGAACTACTTGGAACTGGATATAATTGATTATCAGTTGCTCTACCAACTCCATAAAACATAGGATCAGACACCATGTTTTTGTTTGTTGCCAAATGCGATTTCAAAGTAGCAGCATCTTTTTCGTCAGCAGTAGAAGTAATTCTGATGATATCATCCAAGGCGGTAGTGGTACCCGTTTTCCAGAAAAGGTTACTCATTACTTTTAATTCGCCATTTTTTAATTTCTCATATGCATCGTTCACTGGACTTGCTTTGTCCTGTATTTCGATTCCTTTGCCTCTCGTGTCAGTAAAAATACTGTTTGCGATAGTTCCTGCAGTACCAGCCCTAAGCAAAATTGCCAAAGGATTGGCAGCAGATGCACCATTGCCTGCACCTATGTGGGTAGCATTGAAAACGGTTCCGTTTGAATAAGGTGTACCATCGTCAGGAGTAGTGCCATCTAGTTCGTAACCCAAATCTGCAATATCCGAACGTTGAATTGAGAACCAAAACTGTCCTTTACCAACATACGCTTCGTCCCAATCATAGCTATCGTCTTCCGCAAATGCAACTGCAGCGTATTTCAAATTAGGAGCTCCACCGAAAAATTCTATACCATCGTCAGAGTTGGCATACACCTCAATATATTCAAGTTTTGTACGGCTACCTACAGCACCTAAAGTTAATCCATTTAACTCATTACCAGATGTAAGTTGGCGACCTCCATGTCTGATAGATACATACCTTAGTACACCTGAACTGTCACTGTTATCTTCTTGACCTATAGGCATTCCGTATCTACCTCTTGGTTCAGTAGTTGCAATTCCTTCAACAGTTACTACTGAGTTGCCATTTTTTACTGTTTTTCCTTTTCCCAATATCACTATACCACCCCAAAGTGAATTCTTAGCATGTGGATTAGTCACATCAGTTGGATCAGCAGGATCGTCACCTTCAGTAGTGAATATAATGGGTTCTGTTTTTGTACCGTTTGCAATGATTTTCGCACCACGCTGTATCACTAACGCAGAAGGATTCCCCACATCAGCCCTACTTGTAAATTTAACAACCGTACCGGCTTCAATTTCAAGTACCGAGTTACTATCCACATAGCATAAACCATCCAATAGATATACATTATTCTTCGTCCATTTATATGTCTGGTCTGGTGCAAAATAACTATCGGTTATGTTCACCTGCGCCATCGAAAGCGAGCAGAGCAACATAAAACTTAATAAAGAAAGTGAGTTTTTGTGTTTCATCGTTATTACCGTTTTAATTTTGTACAAAGATTGTTCTCAAAGATTACTTCACAATGAGGGCATTGTTAACATATCGTTAAGTAATGCATATTTATTCACCTAAAATAATCTCTTTACTCCATAAAACTGAATATTTGCATATAAGGTGTTGGGAAGCCTAATTGTTTGGTAGAAAATCAATAATAGAATCAGGCAAAAAAATGAATTAATAACCAAAAATAAATCCCCTTTTCACGCTTTCTTTATCAAAGGATATTTTAACCGCACAGGATTAATCAAAAACTTCTTTTGCTGTGTGAAACTTTCAGGATTCAACTGCTCGAAAATACGCATCCATTCTGCAAACAGAGACTTGTCTTCTTTCGCAAATTTCAACGCATCTATCTTCTTTACGAGGCAATATTCTGGGAATGTCATCATCCGTTAAGAGTTAAGTTTACTAATGTCGATTCAAACAAGTACCTACTTTTACAAAAGACATAAAAAAAGGGGCATAAGCCCCTTTTTTTAATAAATCAATTCGAAATTACTTCACTACAAAGCGAGTTGAACCTTTAGAAGACTTCACGATGTAAAGGCCTTTGCTGAAAGAATCAACATTCACTTTAGAAGCAGAAGTAGCAGAGAATACCATATTTCCAACTACATCGTATACCTTCACGTTTTCAGCAGTTGTACTGAAATTCACATCACCACCTTCAATTGGGCTTGGGTAAGCTACAAAACCTTTAGAAGCAAAAAGTTGCTCGTTTTCTGTACCAGAAACAAGATCGCCAACAGCTACTCTTGTAATTGCAACTTTAGCATCTGTCAATTTAACATTTTGGTAGCAATTTCCAGCTACTTGCTCTTGTGCAACTACTGTAATTTGAACACCCGCTACTTTTGTAGAATCAAAACCTCTAACAGCTGGAAGTGGTATTGGGCAATTAGTTTTTGTAGGTCCAGCAGTAATCACCCTATATTTAGAACCATAACCACCACTAAAGTCAAAAGTAACAGTACCAACACCATCAGTTCCACCTTCAATAGTCATTTTAGCCTTAGCAGAAAGTGTTGTTTGACTTGAGCCTAGAGAGAATTTACCAGCTTTAGATATAACCACATACAACTCATCTTTGTACTGATTCTCAGTACCACCATTCACACCATAAGAATCAATCAACTTGCCCATAGCATCTTCCAAAGAGATTTTGACTTTGTAACCCGCAGTGGTAGTGGCAAGAGCCGCCAAATCGAAATTGAAACTGATCGCAGCCTTCATGTATTTACCTGCTTCTGCTGACAAATTGATTGATTGTTTACTAGAATCAGTCGCAGATGTTCTGATAGTTCCAAAACCAAAACCAAGCGGTTGATAAATTCCTACTGGCTGAGAAACAACATAATCCAGAGCACCTACTCTTCTTGTTCCAGATACATTCAAAATACCATCGGTAAATGATTGAATAAGACCAAAAGTACCAGCATCATCTGCAACCGAAGCGAAGTAAGGAAAATTATCATTTAAGGTATCTTTCCAGAAATAAATACCATAATCACCCTCTGGAGTAGCGAAATCTTTCAAATCTGTATTTGAAAAATCATCTACTGCCACACCTGGCTTTCCTGCATCACCAGGAAAAATTAATTGTTGTGCACTTGCAAATAGGGCAGCACTTAAACCCATGGCTGTTAGTAATCCTTTTTTCATAATTGTTGTTTAAAATTAATTGTTAGAGACACAAATATACTACTTTACTAAAACTACACTAATACTCTTTACTTTTTTTACCAAAAATCTGATGGACTACCAATCCTTGCACGTGGCCAGATACGATAACCTAACATAAACTCGTGGCTACCATTGGTGTAATTCTTGATTTGAGAAACGGTAAGGTCGTAAGAATATCCAAATTCAAACTGAGAATTAAGTACTACCCCAAACAAAAAGGCAAAAGCATCTTTATTTCTGTACGATGTTCCAAGCCAAATCATGTCTTTATATCTCACTTTCGCATTTATATCCAATGAAACGGGAGCAGGATTATTAAACTTCATCATCACAGATGGAATAATCGCCCAATCCTTGGAAACATCCAACTTGATACCCGTAGTGAAAAAATAGTGATTGGCTAATTTACTGATTTTATCTGTGCTACCATTTCCAACAGGAATATCAAAACCCAATCGGCTTTGGAATATCTGGGCTACAGCTGCACCTGCATAAAAATGTTTGTTGTACACCCAGCCTCCTATGTTTCCATCAGGCACCCACTTTCTTTGGGTATTCATAGGCTCGGAATCTGCAAATTCTAGAGATGGTCCGTTAAGTGTATATTGCTGAACACCAGCTGAAATACCTAATGAAATCCTCCACGAACCAGACAAACGTTCGTTGTAGGCATATGAACCCAAAATTCCTAAACGGCTTGTTGGCCCAGTTTGGTCATTGGACACCATACCACCCACTCCATGGTAACCCATGTGTTTGTTTCTGTATGGATGGGGTTTTTTACTTCCTCTTCCAATAGAGGAATGTCCGCTTATATAATAGGTCTTAGGCAAGGCACCATCAAAAGCTCCCGTACTAGTGGTCCACTGGTTACGATAACCAGCCACAATATGACCATAATCAGACGCTCCTGTCAAGGCAGGATTGAGTACATACTGGTTGATCATGTACTGAGAGTATTGCGCCTTTTGCTGAGCTTGAACTGACGAGTACCACAACGTAACTAGAAAACCGACTGCAATTGCTTTCTTCATATTTTTTCTATTTCCGATGCAAATTTATAAATTTACTTTACAAATAAAGACATATTTTTTCGTCATTTTGTCCCATTATTTGATTTTTCAAGAATTATTCCTTTCCATTCTGGGGTTCGCAAGCCAAAAATTTCAATTTAAAGGTTTAATGCTTTTTAGAAGGGAAGAAAAACTACAATTCTCTCGTCCTCAATTAAGAGTAACTTTATAGCCGATTCTAAAAATGAGTGTTATTTTTTGTTGTTTTTAGCATTGACCGCCTCTTGCTCGGTCGTATTATTCTTCTGAAGCGTATCCATTTCTATTTTGAGCTTACTTTTTACCACATATACATAATTGAGCCTGCTAAAATCGGCTGCAAAACGAATGTTGATTCGGTAAAAGGTTTCGTCAGGTTTGATGTCCAGCGTTTCTACATAGCCCACTGGCACCCCTTCTGGAAACATATTGTTATATCCAGAAGTCAAAACAGTATCGCCCATTTTGACTTCTATATGCCTAGGGATGTATAAAAATAGACCTTTGGTTGGATCTTGTCCTTGCCAACGAACTGAGCCTAAAGCATCTTTGCCTTTCAACTTGGATGAAATATAAATGGTAGAATGAAGTAAGGAATTGACCAAACAATAATTATCCGAACATTTTTTAACTACACCAACTGCACCAAGTGGCGAAAATACGCCCATCCCAGCATCCAAACTGTCTTTTTTGCCTTTATTAATGGTGATATAGTTATTTACCATAGTATTGGTACTATTCACTACTTTGGCGGCTGCGAAAGTGATGTTTTCCAAGGCTTCTGGGCGCAGTTTATTCAGCACAGCATGTTCGTCAATAATTACTTTTTTATTGAGCTGGTAACGCAAAAAAGCATTTTCTTCAGCCAAGCGTTCGTTTTGGTATTTCAAGTCAATGTAATCTTCGGCTTCTCTTTTGGTGGCGTATACCGAACCAACGGCACGATTGGAAGTATTGAAAAAACTAGCTCCTTGATAACTGTTAAAGGAGAAAAATAAGATTAAGCAAATGGCTTCAAGTAGAACAAATAAAAATGTTCTCGAATGGTTGAGTATAAACTGAAAAAGCTTGTTCACTCTCTGTTGAGTAGTAAGTAGTAAGAAAAAAGTAGCAAGAACTTAGTTTCCTAATTTCTTGCTACTAATATTATTCACCAATCATTATGGAATCAGTACTCCCTTATAAGAATGTAAGTTCTTAAGCGCCAATCCTGTACCGCGTACCACTGCACGTAAAGGATCTTCTGCAATATGGATGGGCAATTTTGTTTTCAAAGCCAAACGTTTGTCCAAACCGCGAAGCAACGCACCACCACCTGTCAAATAAATACCACGATCGTAAATATCAGCCGAAAGTTCTGGAGGCGAAATTTCTAAGGCTTTCAAAACCGCTTCTTCGATTTTCGAAACCGATTTGTCAAGTGCAAAGGCAATTTCAGAATATGAAAGCTTGATGACTTTTGGTATCCCTGTCATTAAATCACGACCGCGGATTTCGAAATCAGGCGGTGGATTCTCCAACTCGGTCATGGCAGAGCCTACTTCGATTTTTACTCTTTCAGCAGAACGTTCGCCTACCAAAAGATTGTGTTGCCTGCGCATGTAATCCAAAATATCACGATTAAAGGTGTCCCCAGCAACTCGAATCGACTGGTCACACACGATACCCGAAAGTGCGATTACGGCAATCTCGGTAGTACCACCACCGATATCTACCACCATCGAACCAAGCGGTTGTTCGATGTCTATTCCTACGCCAAGTGCAGCTGCAATTGGTTCATAAATCATGTAAACTTCCTTAGCACCAGCATGTTCTGCAGAGTCACGTACGGCACGTTTCTCTACTTCAGTAATACCAGAAGGAATACAAATTACCATTCGGTGCGAGGGAGCAAACAATTTTTTCTGACCAGCATCAATCATTTTGATCATGCCACGAATCATATGCTCGGCCGCGTGGAAGTCGGCAATTACACCGTCTTTCAGCGGACGAATGGTCTTAATATTTTCATGCGTTTTTTCATGCATTTGCATCGCTTGGCGACCAATTGCCAGCACTTTGCCACTTTGCCTATCCAATGCGATAATGGAAGGCTCGTCCACTACAATTTTGTCTTTATGTATAATGAGCGTATTGGCCGTTCCTAAGTCGATCGCAATATCACTGGTAAAAAAGTCGAAGAATCCCATGTAATGAAATTGTAAATTGAGGCGAAGATAAACAATAATTCGTTTTTGTTCCTAGTTCCTAGTTCTTTGTTCTTGGTTCGTTGTTGAAGGTTTAAAGTTGAAGGTTTAAAGTGATGCAAAAATCCTTTACTACAAACTGAAAAACAACGAACTAAGAACAAAGTAGAAGCGAGCTATCGCCATAGCTCAGAAATCTGAATTTGTTTTCAAGTGCATAATCGTATACTTCTCTCCATTTTTCGCCCAGCAAAGCTGCTACCAATAATATAAGTGTACTTTCAGGCTGATGAAAATTGGTAATGATTCCTTTACACATCCTGAATTCGTAACCTGGCACAATCATGATACTTGTTTCTGCAATTATTCTGGTTTTATCGTTCTTGTTCAGCCATTCCAAAAGCGCATTTAAGCATTCTTCTTTGGTCGCTATTTTAGTCGAAAAACCAGCCCATTGCAGAACGCTCATTTGTTCATCACCATTCAATAACTGATTTCCTAGATGAAACAGACTTTCCAAAGTACGCATCGAAGTAGTTCCTACTGGAATAATCATTTCAGTTACTAAAAGCTTCTCAATCAAAGCCTTCTCTACTTCGAAAAACTCCTGATGCATCCGATGTTCGGCCACACTTTCGGCTTTTATGGGCTTGAAAGTGCCTGCACCAACATGCAAAGTCACTTGCTCTTGCAGGATTTTGCATTCATTTAACATGAGTAATAATTCACTAGTAAAATGTAATCCAGCAGTTGGCGCAGCTACCGAACCTGGGCTTGCGGCATACACGGTTTGATACCGATCAATATCTGATTCATCTGCATCACGGTTCATGTAAGGTGGAAGAGGAATACGGCCCAATTGTTCTAGTATTTCAAGGAAAGTAAACGTACCAGTCCAACTAAATTGTACTTCGTTATCGTCACCGCCACGTACCAATAGCTTGGCAGAGAATATAAAATCAGAAGTTTCAATCTTCAAATCGTCTGATTTCCAACGCTTTAAATTTCCTATAATACATTTCCAACGCTGGCTCGAAATGCCTTCATTGACCAACTCCTCTCCTATTGCTTGCAAACAAAACACTTCGATCAATGCTCCATTTGGTGTCCTGAAATGCATACGAGCTGGAATTACTTTCGAATTATTAAAGACCAGCATGACCCCTTTGGGCAGATGATAGGGCAAATCTTTAAAAACAGTTTGTGCGATCGAACCATCCTTATATAAAAGCAATTTGCTCTGATCGCGTTCGGGCAGAGGACGATCTGGAACAAAATCCTCAGGCAAATGAAAGCGATAATCTAATGGATTGATAGCAGGAATGGTGTACACGGTAGAAATGAAAAGGCGAACTTACAGTTTGAATTTCTAGATTTTGCACAAAAATAACAATTGCAAGTGAAACTTATTTTTACTTAACTTTGTATAAGATTTTCATGACATCCAATAAAAATGGTCATCTCTTCTAAATTGTTAAATATTCTCATTAAAAGAACTAGGCTAGCACGCCCTTCTTTTAGGTTCATCAGGCTGTAGAGCATTTTTTGCTACAGCGTATTCTTGTTCTTCCCTGAATTATTCAACAATTTAAAAAATCACTACCCATAAAATGAACGAATTTGTTGTTTCTGCTGCATCAGAAGCGCATTTAGTATTTGCAGAGGAAATATGTAAAGAAATAGAGGAAAGCGCCAAAGCGAGAGGCACAGGCATCGCAAAACGCAATCCTGAATACATTAAGCAAAAAATGCGCGAAGGCAAGGCGGTAATCGCTTTGACTGAAGATGGTCAATTGGCAGGTTTTTGCTACATCGAAAGCTGGGGACACGACAAATTTGTGGCCAATTCAGGCCTGATCGTAGTACCAAAGTTCCGAATGGGCGGTTTAGCTACTACTATTAAAGAAGAAGCTTTTAAACTTTCGCTTGCCAAATTTCCTGGTGCAAAACTTTTCGGACTTACTACTAGCACAGCTGTGATGAAAATCAATACTTTGCTGGGCTATCAGAAAGTACAATTTGCCGAATTAACCAACGATGACCAATTCTGGAAAGGTTGCTCGAGTTGTGTCAATTACGACATTCTGACAAGTACCGATCGGAAACACTGTCTTTGCACAGGCATGCTTTTTGATCCTGAAAAGAAAAAAGGACAAAAAGTAGCGGCCGAAAAAAATCCAGTATCAGAGCCTGCGAAAGAAGAAAACAAATCGGCCGTCATCACTTCAAAATTTAAACCAAGCTCATTGGCTGATCCTTTGGCAGTTGAACTCGAAGAAGTGTATTTTTAAGATGCTAAAAACGCTTAAAATAGCCTACCCGAAATCTTGGCAGGAATTCAAGTTGATAGCTTCTGACGTATTGAAAACGTCAGAAGCTACTTCCAAATTGATTGTAGAAGACTTGCCGTTTGAACTAGCTTTTGGGTTACTTTTGAAATTTTTCAAAGAAAACGAATTGGAGTTCGACTACAACAATTTGGAGCCGAGCCAATACGAAACTGAAATCAAAAGCATTTTTGCCAATTTCGAAAGCGTGATTGGGCATTATTCTTAAACTACCGTTTCTGAAAACACCATTCAAATCAGCCCAAGTATACGTACTTGTGCTGATTTTTTTTGATTAATCTTCATTTTAGAAACTCAATCACGATTTTAGGTTATATTTAAAATGAAGTTGGGCGATCGAAACCCAAGCACCTAAATCTGAACAAATGAGTACTTACCGAGTCGCCACATCGTCAGACTTGCTACGCAAAATCACAGACGAACTGGAGCCACTTTATGGACGAAACGAAGCAAAAGCAATCAGTTTTATTCTGATCGAAAACATATTTGGCTGGTACAAAACGTACATTATTGCAGGCGAACCGTTAGAAGGTTTTTCAGACTCGATCTTTACAAAATTAGAAAGCCACATCGCTCGACTCAAACAGTTCGAACCGATTCAATATATTATTGGTGAAGCCCATTTTTACGGTCGGAAATATTTTGTAGGACCATCGGTACTTATCCCACGACCTGAAACCGAGGAGTTGGTCTCACTCATCGTGAGCCAGCATAAAGTAAAATCAGAAATAAAAATATTAGACATCGGAACAGGAAGTGGCTGTATATCAATCACTTTAGACAAAGAATTACCTCCAAGTGAAGTGTATGCGTTAGACATTGACAAAGAGGCACTGAACACGGCTCGCAAAAATGCCATGATTCACAACTCGCAAGTAATGTTTGTGCAGGACGATATTTTCAATTTCCAGCCAAGCTATCCAATGTTTGATGTGGTGGTGAGCAACCCTCCTTATGTAACCGATTCGGAAAAAGGATTGATGAATAAAAACGTTCTAGACCATGAACCTTCTCTTGCCTTATTTGTGCCAGACGAAGATCCAGTTCGCTACTATTCGGCCATTGCGCATTTTTGCGAATTCTATTTGGTGGCTGGTGGAAAATTGTATTTCGAAATAAACGAACGCCTCGCAAACAAAGTAATAGATGTACTGAAACACCGCAATTACGAAGAAATATTTGTCTTCAAAGATTTCAACAACAAGAACCGAATCATCTCGGCTAAAAAAGGAATATAAGCTTGTTACTTGTTTGTAGTTCGTAGTTGGACAACAAGGAAAACTACCTAACTTATTCTATCGAAGCTCCTTGACTAATCCAAGCATCGATTTTGGCTATATCTATATCTGATAGAGGAGTAGGTGAACCAAGTGGCATACGTTCCTTCTTGCCTTTTATACGAGCTTGAATTTCGGTATATCCATCTATTCCACTCGACTTAAGTGCATATTCTTTCAGTTTCGCTGAATTCTTCCAATTAGGAATACTTGTTGCATTTTCGTCATGGCAGCTGGTGCAATTATTGTCAATAATCGGCTTTATATCAAGTAGATAACTGATCTTTGTTTCTGTATTAATAGGTGCCACTTCTTCTTTTTTAATCTTGTTGTTGGCACAAGAAAAAAGTGTAAAAATAGAAACTGCGAATAAAAAAGTGAATTTCATATAATTTTGTTTACCTCGCTACGGGTTAAAGATAGTAAACATTGTAAACAATTCTAATAAATTACTTAATCTTATACCTCACCCCAACATACATCATCCTACCCGTAATCGACCCCCAGATGAGCGAGGAATCGAAATAGGGGCTGAATGGAGTGTCGCTCGCGATGATGGCATTTTGCTGGCGAAAATCTCCGATATTTTCCATGCCTATATACACGTCTAGCCATTGTTTGTCGGGCTTGCCAAAGCTTTTAGAAAGCTGACTGTTGAAAATAAAGAAGCTAGGCGAATAGCTGTCGAAACGGTTGTTTTCAGGATTGGACGAAGTGTTTGGAATACGTTTTGGACCATTCCAATTGGCAGTAAAATCAAGTTTCCAATTGTTTCGGGTAGAATATGCAAGGTTTATAAACGCACGATGTTTCGAGATAAGTGGGCGTTGCAAGAGTTCATCGTGGTACGTCATTTGCACATCGTAAAACCGATATGCCATCCGTGCGTCCAACCTTTTTATGGGACTGTAAGCTATTTCTGCTTGCGCGCTGTTCGAATACGACCTTCCTTGCAAATTGTAAAACGAAACCTGTTGCGGATCTTTGTCCAAGTCCACAATCACTTGGTTTTGGAAATCGGTTCGATAGAAATCCAGCGTAATACTTCCCTCGCGGTAGTTTAGCTTAAAATCTTGGTTGATACTGATTCCGTAGTTCCACGCCACTTCAGGATTCAGTCCATACGCTTTTCCTGTGGTAGTGGGTAAAGTCACTTGTCGCGAACTGGCGAAAATGCTGTTGTTTTCGGCAAATACGTTGGCCGTGCGTTGTCCCCTTCCTGCCGAGAAACGAATCGTCATTTTTTCTGTCGGGTTGTATTTTCCATGAAGCCGTGGCGTAAGGAAGAAGCCAAACAAGTTGTGATAATCGGCACGAAGCCCGATCACAGTGGTGAACTTGGGCGAAACCGTCCAAGTGTGTTCGTAGAAAACTCCCGGTACCAACTCTGTGCGTTTATAGTTTTGCAACTTTCCGTAAGCTCTTGGGATAAAATCTTCATCATAAACGTCCGCCAAATAACTTGACCCCGTCCTGAATTTATGGTTGGTTGTCCCGATGATAGATTGATAGATCAGATTGGCGTACAAAGTTTGTTGCGAAGCGTTGTAAGAAGTAATCCCGAAATAATGGCTGTTTGCGTGCGTCAATGCCGAAGTCATGAACCCAATACTTTTGTATTTCTTCTGTGGAAACACATAACCCAGCTTGCCAAATACCTCCAATCTTTCGGTATTCAATCCGACTCCGTAACTATTGCGAGTGAGTTTGTCTGAGTTCTTGTCGTAGCCCCATTGTCCTCCAGTGCGTTCGTCCTTTAAAGCCTTCACTCCAAATATGCTCACCAATCCTTTCCCATTCTCGTATTTCCAGCGGTTGATTCCATTCAGCTGATTTCCCAACGGGATGTCCAGAAAACCGTCTTTGTTCATGTCTATTCGCATCGTCTGAGTATTGTAATGGAGCAACGTGGCCGTTCCCCATTTACTACCCAGCTTTTGGACATAGTTCAAATTGCCTTCGTAACGACCGAAATCATTGGCATAGGTATTGAAGAACAAACGTTCGCCCGACTTGAGCGTGACATCTGTTTTCTTCAGTTCCACATTGATTTGTCCCGCCACCGATTCGTACCCATTGGCTGCCGAACCCACTCCTTTCGTCACCTGAATAGATTCTACCCAAGGTCCAGGTACATAACCTAGGCCATAGTTGGAAGCCAAACCTCGTGTTCCAGGCAAGTTTTCGTTCGTCAATTGGGTGTAAATGCCCGAAAGCCCCAACATTTGGATTTGTTTCGCCCCCGAAACGGCATCTGCAAAATTCACGTCTACCGAAGGATTCGTCTCAAAGCTTTCCGACAAATTGCAACAAGCCGCCTTGAACAGCTCCTTTTCCGACATAGTGCGCGTGTTCAGTGGTTCGAGCGAAGAAAGAAAACTGGTAGCGGCATGGCCTTCCACCGTCACCTCTTGCAAACTTTTGGTTTGTTCATCTTTCAAAATCACACGCACTTTGACAGCATCATGTACATGCATCGTGTCGCTTTTGTAGCCGATATAACTCACAATCAACCACATTTCAGATTCCTTCGGAAGCATAAAAACTCCATTTGTATCCGTAAATGTGCCTTTGTTCGATTCCATCCAATGCACCGTTGCGCCCACCAAAGGATTGAAATGGCCTTTGGAAGTTTCTTCTAGGACAACACCTTTTACTAAGTTGTGGGTTGTGGGTTGCGAGTTGTGAGTAGTAGAATCTTGGGCTTGACAATAGAATGCAAGTCCACTGACTATCAGTAGTGTAAATAGCTTTTTCATATTGAATCAGTTTTTAGTTATTGCTGTCGATGGATGAGAATACTCATCACCCACAACACGCAACGCACCACTATTTAGTCCGTGGATATTTGCAGCAAGAATGAAGGTCGCCATAGACCTTGTCATTGGCTTTGGTTTTCTCGGTATCGTAACCCGATGCAGCAATCAGTTCGTGGATTTTTTCTTCACTGATTTTCGCAGGAATGTACACCACTTCAATCATCTTGGTTTCCGTGTTCCAATTAGCTGCTTTTACGCCTTTCACGTCTAGGGCTTTTTCGATAGTTGCCTTACACATTTCACAATTGCCGTAGACTTTGAATTTCAAGGTTACGGATTCTTTCTGAGCATTAGCAGCACCTACAAATCCGAGGATTGAGAATATAACTAGAATAAGATTTTTCATGTCGATAGTATTTTAAATGGTTTGAGTTAAGCAAAGCTTGGAGGTTTTCAATCTCCAAGCTGTAGAATTAAATTAATGGCAAGATGTCGATTTTTTCTTTTTGTCCATCATGCCTTCGTGATTTGAATGATCATGATTGGTCGAATCCGATTTAGCATCCGAATGGCAAGACATTGATTTGCCTTTCTTCATTTTTTCTTTTCCGCAACAAGTCATTGCCTTGTCGTCACCACCGCCTTTTTTCATTTTGCATTCGTGTTTGTGCGAAGCTTTGCTAGTGTCCGATTTTGAACCATGATCGTGTTGAGCGAAAGCAACAGAAGAAATGAACATTGCGAATACGATAGCGATATTTTTAACTAATTGAGTTTTCATAGAATATTGGATTTGTGCCAAAGTGATAAAGCTCAAGGCTTGTGACTTTAGCGGTTGAGTATTGTTTTAAAAGAAATTGGAATTGTATTCCTTAAAAGAGGAATACGGAAGAGATTACCTCAGAACATATCCAAGGTGGAATCAAAAAATCAAATCCTAAAAACGCAATGGTATAAATAAATTCCCACTTTCTGTTTGACCAGAGGTGGTGAGTTTGCGCCATTTACTGTATTAGTAAATGTGGAACAAATTGTAAAGATAGTATAAGAGCTATAGTAAAATAGAGGTAAAGAAGAAGCACTACTTTTCTTTAAATCAAGTTTGAAATCAGCTGTTTTTTGATCGGCCTTTATCTTGGCGTGAACGCTTTTGTCTGAACAGCAAGAAGATTTTTTGTCTGATTTTGCACAAGAACACGATTTTGGTGCAGGTTCTCCACCGCAGAAATGCAGCGTAATCGGCAATCCCACCACCGAGAAGGCGTAGAAGAGAACGATGGCTAATATGGAGATTTGCTTTTTCATTTTGTGAAATGACTATTTGATATTGTTCAAGCTCGTTATCTCTATTTTTAATTTTGGTATATGATTCTTAATAATTGCCCACACAATGTTATTGTCAATACTATCGTAAGCGTGTACCAATCTGTTTCTGAATCCGATTATTTGTCTAGCCGAAAGAATGGAGATTTCAGGATTTATCTTTTGAACTTTGTTTAACGCTTCACCCACTATCACCAACTGTCGCTCTATCGCACTTTGCGTTTTTAGGTCTTTGATGTACAAGGAATAATTAGCAGTATCCTCGCTAAACATCTCTATCTTTTCGATAGCCATCAAGATGTCAGACAAGTACTTTTCTACTTCTTCCGTCATATATCAATAGTTTGTTTGTGTCGATGTTCTTTCTTAAAACTGGATTTTTGATGGATGAATCTGTTAGTAAATCTACTTTTCGTTGAAAAAGGATTTCGAACGTGTCCCACAAAGACAGTAGTTTCTCACCCTTCTGCAAAGGATCATTCTCCTCAATTTCAACTAGCAAATCAATGTCACTTGTAGCTTCATCAAACGCAGAAGTGATAGAAGAACCAAACGCATACACATGCTTCACATCATGCAATACACATGTTGATATGAAGTTTGCAATGTTTTTGTGAATAATGTCTGGTAGTTTCATCCCTGTTTTTCTATATCAAATATACTATTATTTACGTTCCAATTCAGCAGCTTACTAATGACAAGCCTTTCCGTGTTTTTTCAACTTGTAATAATTGTACGGCAAGGGAACGAGAAATCCAGCGGCTAATGCAATTCCCAAGGCCACCCAATAAAACGAATCGGTCAAGGGCACGTTTCCGCCAGTCAGCATAAAGTCAGTCGCATTTTCTGAAAATTCCATTGCGACCATCGAGAGGAAACTCATAGAGAAAGCAGTTTTCAAGGCATTAAACCACGAAAATCCTTCTTTCAGATGCAGTATTACAGTCTCGAAAATGACAGATGTTGTTAAACCAGCTATAATCGCAATTACCATCACCGTCATCATAGGTGTTTCTGGGGCGAAATATTGGAAGGCAATAAGCGTTCCAAAATCACCTATCGAACAACCTATTAAACAGTTGACGGTGTTTTTGGCGGCCTTAGTCCACACTTTATTGTCTTGCCAAAATCCTTGTGATGCTTTTTGTGGTTCTGCTGAATGGCAACAAGATGTCACTTCTACCTTTTGTTCTTTGGGTGTACAACAACAAGTGCTTTGTATATTTTCTGCTAATTGAGTTTCCATTTTTCTGCTTTTGATGATACAAAGATACTTGACCATAAAAGCCAATCTGTTACAGAATTAGGAAGAAGATGTACAAGATTTTGCTAATGGAGTTTGTCTAATCCAGAGCGATTTTTGTGCTCCATTTCTTTATATTCGGAAACGGTTTTGCCAACTATAGATTTGAACTGAGCGGATAATGCTTGTGGGCTACTATAACCTAGCTGATAAGCAATCTCGCTCATCGACAATTGGTTGTAACTTATCAATTCTTTGATTTTTTCAACTTTCAGAAGAATAAAATAGCGTTCGATTGTTTCGTGTTCGATTTTGGAAAACACCTTGCTCAAGTACGGATAGTTTAGCTCCATTTTAGTTGCCAAATAATCCGACAGCTTTACGTGGATAAATTCTATTTTCGCCAAATAGTCTAAAAGAAGCGTTTTGATATGTTCTACCAGTTGATGTTCACGATCAAAAATGATTTCAAAACCTTGCGATTTCAAATTAGTATTCAGTGCTTCAAGATTTATATTTTCATCTGCAAGTACTTCCACTTCACCTAATTGAATATCCACCACTTGTAACTGGTTTGCTTCCATGATAGACGCCACAGCAGTTTTGCAGCGCGGGCATACCATGTTTTTGATATAGATAGTGTGGTGATTGGGCATATTCAGACTTTCTAACCTCTATTTGGGGGTATAATAAATATCAATCGCTTCGCCAGAAGTTAGACTTGGAAGCATGTTGATGTTTCCAAAAGCATTGATTTTGATCGCAGGCGTACTGGATCCTTCGCCACCTTCTGTAATAGCAAAAATAATTAATCTGTTTTTTCCTTCTTTCAACTTGTATTTGAAAATGGAAGGCATCTTTTTCAAAACAAAATTATCTAATCGAATAATGTCGTTCAGCCAAAGAGAGATCTGGTCGCCATCTTCTTTATCTGCATCGTATACTGTGACAGCCAATGTGTCGGAAGTAAATCGGTACTCTTTCACCACTTTATAGGCAGTCGAATCTATGGAAGAGCAATTGGCATTCACCCGGAGTTGCGCTTTCGTGCTCACATCTCCAGATTCGCTTTCGATGTGATAGTTGAGGTAAATAAAACTCAACAATTTAGGATCGGTTGTGCCAGAATAGGAATAATCGAAATTGAAAATGATAGAATCGTTAGTGACAATGAAACGAGAATCGCCTAGCCCAAACTGGGTGGGCGAGTTAACATTTGGAATTTCGATGCTAGCCGAAGTATAGAATTTACTGCTCACATGCAACTTTTTGATACATTCGATAGCACCTTCGTATTTGCAACTTACCCTAATTTTGCCTCCGTTTTTAGAACCAGTACAAGTGCCGTCCGATATTTTGGTATAGCGCGAACCCAACAATTTTACGGCTTTGCAAGCAATAGCCGAAGTGTCTAATTCAACATTCTTCTTTTTTTTACAGCCCAAAAACAACCCAAACAACAAGCCAAAGATCAAAATCTTAGCGCAACTATTTTGAAATTGAAAATTCATTATAATATTTTAATCTGCTGATTTTATACGATTTAAGTAGATAAAAAGATGAAACAAAATATTTATCATTTTATTACCTTTAAAATCAATTAAACGGATTTGAATTGAAGTCGTCCAGATTACTTTTTACTGTTTCTTTGAAGAAACCATGTGTGGCAATATGTAGTGCTTTCGGGTTGCGGAACGACATCACTGGGTGTTGTCGATCACATATTTCCTCAAACTATCACGCAACATTTTTAAGTTAATCTGATTAAAAACACCATCAGATAACAAATAAACCAAGGCTTTGTTCGGAATTTTTGATTGAAGTGGGAGCCAAAAATTTTTGTACGAAAGTTAGTCCTCTACCTTTTTTATCACCGAATTGCGGTAATATTTATAGTAGCCTTTTTCCATTTTACTACCCTCTGGAAACAGCACTACTTCAGGTCCATTTTTGCTTTCTTTTCCTACAATCAGGGCAGCATAAATCACCGAATCAGTGAATGTTTTATTGAAATAGCGGTAACGAACTAGCTCGATCGCATATTCTTTGTCGTTCAATTGATCTCGCACATTACGCCATTTAGGCGGTGTTTTTTTACTTTCCGATAGAAATAGATTCGAACGAATGCCCATTTCTTTTTCCAATTGTTCGAGTCGCAATTCTGTTTGTCGCTGGTCCAATCCTTGTTCCAATTGTTGCTCTTTGCTCAGCGAAAGCATGGCCGTGATTTGTTCTTTTTGACTGAGCCATTCTTCAAACAAACCGATTAAAACGGTATCGCCCGAAGTGGCTATTTGCTTGCGTAGCTTGATGTCAGACGAAAGCAAAAGAGCTTTGGTAGAAATAATGTTGTTGTACACTTCGGCACTGAGTTTTTTCTGCGAACCAGACAATCTACTCAAAACCAAAAAGTTATAAAACTCAAACTCGTCCTTCATGCCCAGCCAGAACTTTGTTTTTTCCTTGAAACTGAGCGATGGAAAATAGTCGTGTACATAGCTCAAATAATTGGGCATACACAGGTTCATCATCGAAATACATTTCTCCTTGTCGTTCAGCATATAGTGTACTTTCGCCAGTTTGGCTGTGGCCGAGGAAGTGGAAGGATGTAGTTTGCTGTAAATAAATAGATTCGTAGAGCGATTTGGCTTTTGAATACTGAACTTCCGCCTCTGAGTAAGTGGATTTGGAATAAGCAATTCGTCCAAACATCATCGCAATATCGGCACTGTGTATGTTTCTCGTTCCTAAAGCACTTTCCCAAAAACTGTTTGCTTTTGAAAGCAAAGCCGAGGCTTGGTCATATTTTTGGGTAGAAATATAAAAATCGGCTGCCTGCTGTTGATAATCTGCAAAAAGCGCATTTTGTTGCCCAATTGCTCGATCGATAATGTTTCCAGCTTTTTGATAAAGTGCTTCGTTTTCTTTCGCCTTTTCGGGAAATAGTCGGGCATTTACTTGCGCCAATTCGAGATACGTGTTCGATTCGGCCAAGTTTGTCTCGCCCAATTTGTTTTGTTGAATCTGAAGACAAGCTTCAAAACTTTCTTTCGCCCGTTTATAGTCGCCAATGGCACTGAAATACTTGCCAGCTTCAAACAAACTTTGGGCAAAAGGAATGGACGTTTTCCCAAAAATAACTGCTGCTAAGTTCGAGTACTCTTTCAGCAAAACATCTACTTGTGCATAATTTCCTTTCAGAATAGAAAGCTCTACAAGTTCTTGATTAAAAATGGATCTGATTTTCCAAAATGAGTTTGTTTTCTTGCGAGTGTATGGTTCAGAATTTTTTCGGCTTTTACCAAATTGGAAGTTTCCAAATAGATAGAAGCCGCTTGTTCGCCTATTTTCGAATATTTCAAAAGTCGGTTTTTGCTTTGTAATGCCAATAAAGTATTTGCCTTCAAACCGTACTTTTTCCATTGCTCCACATTGCCCAGAGACTTGGCTATTTTGCCAGCCTGAAACTGAAACCACAAGAATTGTTCACTGTTTTTCTGTTTTTTCAGATCTGCTTCTAATGCCAAAAATTCGGTTTGTTTTTGCAGTGCTTCTGAATAATTGCTCGCCCAAAGATTATATTCAATGCTTTTTCCCAACAAAAGTGCGTATTCCCAAGATTTTGAACCAACTAATTTATGTGAATATTTATTCATAATATTGTTTGCTTTTGAAGCCAAAGCAAAACGGTCGGTTTGGTAATACAATTGGCTCAATGCGCTTTTGTAGTTCAACGAAAGTAGGCTTACACTATCAATTGTTGAGGCGAGATTTTTGGAACTTCCCAAAAGTTCTTTTTCGATTTCGGGGAAATTTTTGCCTGCTTTCAGATTGAAATTCAGCTTGTTGAGTCTTGCTTCAAAATAAAGAGGTGAATTGTTTTCTGAATGTATTTTTGCTAACAATGCGATAGAATCAAGCACCGTTTCCAAAGGTTTTGGTTGTACATTTTCCTCGTAAATTTCTTTTTCTAGCTCAAGCAATTGCATTCTGAAAACATGATTTTCAGGCATTGAAAGGCATTTTTTGCTTGTTTTTCGATTGTTTGAATGGAGTGAGCATAATCGCCAAGTACAAAATCAGAATAAGCTTCTGAATAACTCAAAGCCAAATGAAAATAGTTGAGCCTGTGAATGTTTTTGTCTGCATACATTTGAAGCCTTCGCTTGTATTGGTTGTACGAAATAACGTCATCATTGAGCACACACAACGCAGTGATTTGCTTAGCAAGTATATTTTATGTACTTGATAATCAAAACACAACAATGTAGAATAGGCTTTTTTGTATGTTGAAAGAGCCAACTCATATTGCTGCCGTTGGAGGTACATTTCGGCTTCTAATTCCAAAAGTAGACTGGAAGCATTTTGTTGTTTTTCTAATTCCTTTTTCTGGATATTGAAATGCTCTTTTGCTTCTTCGAAACTGCCATTGATCAGCAAATACTTGGCTTTCAGTACTTGCAACATTGCTTTTTGGGCGATTACCTCCCGATTGGACGAGTCGAGTTGCACCATTTTTTTCTGCATTTTCAGAATGGATTCTTTGGCGTTTCGCAGCTTCTTTTGTCCAAGAAACGTTTCTAAATTTTGCAATTCATAGGAAATCATGTATTCGGAATTGGCAAGCGAAACGCATTTTTCTAAGGCATTGAAAGCCAGTAAATAAGATCCAATTTCATTGTAAAAACCAGCTAAAAGCAGGTATAATTTGTCTTTTTCCAAACCGGCAGAAGTTTACTCAATCTCACTCAGCAAAACATTTAATGAAGCATTTGCCTTTTCGAATTCTAAAACAGCATAGTAAGTTTGGACTTTCAACAATTTAGACTGAAAAACGAGCGAGGGCAGTACTAATGAATTATTATTTAATTTATTTTCAAGTTGATTTAGCTCAGAAAATACTAAATCGTACGAACCATTTTGATAGAAGGAAATGGCCAAATCTAGCTTTCGCTCTATTGCTATTTGTTCTTTATTTTGGCCAAAGCCAAGCAAGGTACAGAAGCAAAAAATAAAAAATGGGACGATAAATTTTGTCATCAGATTACTTTTTGCGCGCATCTAAATTCAAAATCACTCCAATCTCGTGTGTGAAAAATTTGGAAGGGATGTCGCGGCCAAGTCCAAATTGAAATGCGTAAGATGCTCGTAGCGTAGAACTTACGTGAGCTCCTACTATAAAACTATGAAAATAGGAAGTGGAATAGGTGGCTCCTGCCCAAAAATAATCTCGGATTTCGAAATTGGCATTCAAGTCGGTTCGCACTTTACTTTGTGGATAATAAAGCACCATCAGATTGGGGCTCAAAGCATAGGCATCTGTCAATTGGATTTTATAACCTGACACAACCGAATAATTGCGTTTCTTGGCAAAAAATGATTTTCCATCGTTTCCATATACATTGTACTTGTCGTAGGTAATAAGGTCGGGCGCAGAGAGACCTACATAAAAACGCTTGTCAGTCAGTCGAAATCCACAACCAGTTAAGAACATATTTTGGTTGACAAACGAACTTTGCTTGAAACGATCGTTTTCGTCCCAAATTTTGTCGGCAGGTAAAGGGTTGATTTTCATCATACTAACACCTGCTCGCAAACCCATTGCCAATTTGAAACGATCGGAAACGCGAATCGTGTACGAATAATTGGCCAACACATCTGTAATTTTGGTTTCGCCATACGAAGTCAAATTCACATTCATTCCCACAGCCGATTTGTTACCCGCAAAACGATAGTCGACCCAAAACATATTGGATGTAGGCGCACCTTTGATGCCCGACCATTGCAAGCGAGAAAGAATGCTGGCGTTTAGTTCAGATTCGTTCATGCCAGTGGCGGCAGGATTGAGAATTATTTGGTTTTACATAAAATTGGACAGTTACGGCAATTGCTGCGCCACCAATTGTGTGGATAACAAAACAAATATAAATGTGTATTTATTCATTATAATTCTTAAAATTGGTTTATTACATTTTTTTAAAAGTCCTTTTGTTAGTTCCATGGGCTACGCCCAAGGAACGCTATTAACTAGATTAGTACCTAACCTCAAAGAAACCTCTCACAGTATTATCGCCATTTACAAACACATAATAATAAGTATCGCGAGGCAGGATTTTGCCATTATTGTCTTTGCCGCCCCAAGTGTTGGTATAGTTTTCTTCGACATAAAGCACATTTCCTGAACGATCCAAAATGGTGAGCTTACTATTTTGCTTGCTGTCGATTCCTTTCAGCACAAAGAAGTCGTTTTTGCCATCGTCATTGGGTGTGAGCAAAACTGGAGCTTCTAGCCTATCGTTGGCCACGAGTGTCACTTTGTAGTCTTCGGTTTCGCCTGTTTCGTTGTAGTCGATACAGCTTTCGTTGAAGGCAAAAAGCCCCGAATTTCGCGTTCGGACTCGCATTTGATGTTCACCCAAGTAGACGCTATTGGCACTGATGAGGATGTTGTTGAGTTGGAAGCTGCTGTTGGCATTGTGGGCTGAAAGAAGAAATTCGGAAGGGTCGTTGAATGAGCCATTGTTGTTGTAATCAATCCAAATGCCTACATAATTGTTGTTCTTGTTGCCAGTATAAGAACCAATGGCGATATCCGCATTGTAGTTTTCGCCCAAAAACAATTTGCTGGAATAAGGCGATTTGGAATAATCCATATAACCTGGCGCGCTACAGCCCGTGTTTGAGTGGTTGATTTCGCCAAAGATGAAACCATCAATAAAATTGCCAGTGCACGTATTTTGTTTTTTGTTGACGCTGTCGCAATTAATCTTAATCAATTGATTTTCATTGGGATGACTGATTGTGATGGGCATTTTTACCAAAATAGGTGCACTCTTGTTGGTATTGTATACTTGGTACACTTTGCAACGCAAGGTATCATTGGGTGATTTGTCTGAAAATAAAACATCGGCCGAATTGTTATTTCGACCTGTGGTGAAAAAGCTGGTTGTGTCATTGATAGAATACGACCATTCGTAGTTCAAACCATTTAGTTTGGGCGATATCCTGTATTTCTCTTGGCTGAATTCCTCCGTCAGCGTTTTTCCTATAATCACAAAAGTTGGAACATACAGCTTAACAGTTTGCCACATTTGCCTAGCGGGTGCAATAGAGTCCGCAATACCATCTTGATCGGCTGTGACAATAACTGAACCACTTTTGAGCGCGAACAATTTGTTTCCATCGACAATCACTGCCATTGAAGTGTCGCTTAGTGTGTATCTGATTTTTAGCCCTTGGCTGGTCATTTCTGGCAAAGTAGCAGCTTCTCCAAATGAAACTGGATCAATCGGGTCAAATGTAATTACTTGCGTAGTCTGTCCCGTTACTTTGAATGTACGGTTTACGGCATTGGCTGGCGTAAAACATTTATCGCCAATTTGAAAAGCTGCGATAGTCACGTTTCCTGTGCTCTTAATTTTAGCTTTAGTTCCTGTGATAGACACAATAGTTGTGTCGTTACTGGCAAATGAAACAGGCAAAAAAGAAGTACTTGCCGCCACCAAATAGAAAGTGGCAGTTGTTAGGTCTTGGTTTGGCAAAGAATCAAATGTGATCGTCTGATCCTTTTTACCTTCACCACTACTTCATCTGATGCGATACAGCCGCCCAAATTGGCAGTGACTACATATTTGGCTGTAGTAGTGGCGGCAAAAAGAAGCCCATTCGTGACGGCATTGTTCCAAGTAATTGTAGCTCCGTTTGGATTGGAGGCAGTCAAAGTTACATTGTCGCCCGCACACACTTGTTTGTCTTCGCCAGCATTTATTGTTGGTGCATTTGGGTCTATCAGGGCTAAAGTAGTATCAGTTGCGGTACAACTCTTATCTGTTTTTAGTTGAATGGTGTAAGAGCCAGCCAATAAATCTTTTTGTATAATGTTTCCTGCTGAATTAGAAGTAAGTGTGGTGAAGGTATTCGGCTGAAAAGCGACCTCATAATTTGTTTGCGGCACTAAGCCAATAAGTGTAATAGTTCCATCGGCCACCGCACATTTGGAAGGATTGGTGAATGTGGTCTTGAAAATCGGAATTGGATGGATGGTTGCTACCACCGCTGTACGCGAAGCAGATGCACAATTGCCCAGAAAAGCTTCGGCATAATAGGTTTTTGTGGTAGTATTATTTGATGGGGTAGTGTAGCTATCGGTACTTGTACTTGCTAAATTGCTTCCTCCTGTAGCCACATTATACCATCTGATAGTTCCCGCACTGGCTTTGGCACTGATCGTAACCGAACCATTTCCACATCTGCTTGCGGCTATCGGATTGGTGACTGTTGGAATAGGTTTGATAGTAGCGATGACAGATTTACGACCTACACTTTTGCAGCCTGCATTATCGGCTTGGACAAAGTATTTAGTAGTCAATTTCACATTAGGGCTGAAATTAAATTTTGTGCTCAAGGTGTCGGTGGTCAAGCTATCGGCATACCAAGTTATTTTGCCCATATCTGCTGTGGCAGTTAGAGGCACTAGGCCTTCGCCACAAATTGCATTTGATGTCAGACTTATTGAAGGAGTTTTATTGACAGTGGCTGGTACTGCTATGGGAGAAGAAGAACATGTGCCATCGGTAATGTTTACATAATAAGTAGTCGTTTTTTTAATAAGTGGAGTAGTAAAAGTAGCACCAGTTCCGATGCTCGCACCTGTAGGCGTTGCTCGCCAATTGATTGTTCCACTGCCAGTTGCCACAGCTTTCAAAACTACTTTTCCCGAATCGCACACCGAAGCTGATGTAGTAGATTTTATAGTTCCTGCACTATTATCAGACAAGGAGACACTTTGGGTACTCGTACTTGAACACGACTTATCATCTTCCACTTTAACATTTGTGTAAAGACCTGCATGTAGGTTGGGAACGATGATGCTATCTATCTATTTGGCTTCGGGAATGTACATTGTTCGCATTACTTCTTTTGCAAATTTATTTACTCCTCTGTACAAGAAATTGGTGGTGGAATAGTGTGTTTTTATCGTTTTGGAAACAGCTGGACCATGGAGGTTTCCCAAAGCTTTTTTTAGCCCTTGCTCTCAAGAAAGTCCGTTGGTGTTTACAATAACGGAGGCGGATACGTCTCAAAATAGGCTTTTTCCTTAATAAGAATCACCAAAATGCATACGTAGATACATTTATGATCAAAAAGACAAAATCTTCTGAGTATTTGTATGAAACGCATACAAAATGGAGAACTTATTTTTACAGTTGGTTCTAATTTATGAGCCGAATTAATAAGCTCCTTCATGAAACAAAGCACCGAGGAAACAATCGCTGAATGAAATGGAGCAAATTAAAAATCAGCAAACATTAATCACAATAAAGCCTTTTTTTCTGATTTGCATACTTGCTTCCAAGTTCAATCGCTTTGTTAAAATCTTGACAACCTTGAGCATTATTCCCTAAAATAATATGACTATTGCCCCTATTTAAATAAGCAACACTTAGATGCTGATCAAGTTGAATCGCATGATTATAGTCTTCCTGCGCCATCAAATACTCACTTGTAAGCATATACAAATTTCCTCTATTAATATACACATTGATATCTTTAGGCTTTAATCTAAGATACATATTAAAATCCTCAATGGCACCCACAAAATCTTTTAGCTGCCTCTTAACATAACCTCTATTAAAATACGCTTCTGCGAAACTAGCATTCAACTTCAAAGCCTTATTCAAATCGCGCAGTGATTTTGACCAATTCTCTTGTGAAAGATAGATCACTGCCCTATTATAGTATACCAATTCGTTTGTCTTGTGTAGTTTTTCTGCTTTATATAAATCTTTGATGGCAGATTCAAAATTTTGCATTTTCTTGAACACAACTGCCCTTCTGTAGTAATTCAAATAAAAGGTACTATCTAAGCTGATAGCCTTTGTAAAGTAAGAGATGGCTTCATTAAACTTGCTATTTTTTTCAGCTATAACCCCTAAAAGATAGTTGGCATAAATATTCGATTTATCATTTTGTAACAAGTCCAACGCATCCGCCTCAGCACCAATGACATCACCAGAAATATATTTAACAAAAGCATGGCCCTGATAATGAGAAGAGTCCATGTATTTGTCGTCCAAACACACTTTACTGTCGATAAATAAAGTATCTTTCTTAAAGGCAGCTGAACTAATACAATCATTGTAAAAGAAAACAAAACCTTTTATGTCCTCTTTCATAGTAGTCAATTGAGCATAGTCTTCATAAGTGGCAAACTCAGAATTAATTTCAAGCGCTTTGTTATGATCCAAATATGCTTCATCAAACCTATGAAGTGCTATTTTTACTTTCGCTCTTTCAGTGTAAGCTCTTGAAAAGTTTCTATTCATTAAAATAGCCTGGTTAAAAGCATCAAGAGCCAAATTGTGCTCACCTTTTGCAAAATAATTTTTCCCTTCCTGAAAAAAAGTATTTGGATCATTTTGTGCCAAAGCAGATGCACAAATCGCAACATTTAATAGCACAAAAACAAATTTCAATCGTTTCATAAAAACATGTAGTTATAATGATAATAGTATTACTATCATCTTAACGAGTATTTAATACATAAGTTTTATAAATTCAATAAATCAAATTGTTTTACTCTTTGAAGGGTGCCGCCTTTGCAAGTAATTGTCACTAGCGAGTCTTTTAAAATCCATCTTAGCAAAGTAATATATATAAGACAAAACAATTCTTTTGAAGCTGACAATTTAAAGATGTAAGGATCGGAACAATCCAACACCTTTTTGAATTGACATTGACCTGTTTTGTAGATTTTTGACCTAAAAATAATATAATAATATTGATTTTCAGCGTTTAATACATATAAAATATTCAAAATATATTATATAGCCAATTTGTAAAAATAGGATAATTTAAAGAATTTAATGGATAATATTTTTAAAATAAAATAAAAATAACCTATTTCAATATAAAAAGTGCTATATTTGAAAAACAAAAGACATGTAATATTTATTCGCTTTTTTGTAACACTAAAATCCTGAGGTTGACCTGAAAGATGTAATCAACCCACATACAAGACACCCTTATTGCATAAAACTACAATCAAGTAGTCATTCTGAATTATGCAAACGAACTACTATTAATCATTTGTTAAAATCAAAAAACCATGATCAAATCTAAAAAATGTTATCATTTCATTTTTCTATTTCATTTCGTTGCACTACTACTTATGTCTTTGCCTAGCGTAGCCCAGACATGTAATTGTACTTACACAATTAGTCCTGGAGAATATGTTCAATTTAGTGGAAGCGGCAATAAAGGGAAGCCAAAAGTGAAACCTGGTGATGTAATCTGTATAAAAGCGGGCACATATGGTAGGTTAAGAATTGACAGCGTGGTAGGCTCAGAGGCAAATCCAGTAATTATTAAAAACTGTGGCGGTCAGGTAAAAGTTGTGGCAGATTTCAATGCCATCATAAATACGTTTAATATTCAATATAGCAAACATTTTAGACTAACTGGCTCAGGTACAACCAATTTAAACTATGGTATCTATGTGCAAGGAGGTAGAAACGGAATTGTTCTCTCTGAACTTTGCACCAACTTTGAAGTGGATCATTGCGAAATTAACAAGGTTTATTTTGCTGCCATGATGGCTAAAACAGATCCAACGTGCGATAAGCCACATACATGGAGAAAAAACTTCACCATGTACAACGTCAAAATACATGATAATTACGCCCATGACACCTATCAAGGAGAAGGTTTATATATCGGAAATTCTTTTTACAACACGGGATGTAAAACCGGCAAATTGTTCAACTACTTTATATCCACACAGTATTGTCAATTTAGACGTATACAAGAACATTACTAAACGAACTGGGGCAGAAGGAATACAGGTAGGTTCGGCATTAGTCAATGCCCAAGTACACGATAATAGAATAGATTCAGCAGGAATTGCAACTATTCCATTTCAGCCATTTCAGAACAGTGGTTTACAATTAGGAAGTGGAACTGGTGGCCTTTGTTATAATAACATCATTAATTTTTGTCCAGGTAATGGTATCGTATGTACCGGAATTGGAGATAATTCCATCTACAATAATGTCATCATCAACTCAGTACAAACCGATTCAACTTCTGGAAGTGGAATTTTTGCAGACGAGCAGTCCACTCATGATTCGATTCTAGGAAATGGTGTTCTGATAATGAATAACACGATCATCAATCCTAAAGACAATGGGCTTCGGATTTATATGGATAGAATAAAGAGAGAGAATAGAATGTATAACAACATCATTATAAAAAGTGGTGCAAATCCTGAATATGTCAGAAAGTTGAATACTTCTGTCAAACTTATTGAAACGAATAATATCTACAGAAACAATGCCTCGCTCTTGTTTTTCAAAAACTCGGCCAATAATTTCACCCTAAGAGAAAATTCTCCGGCAATCGATGCGGGTACCACAGTAGATGCTCCAACGAAAGATATTCTTGGAAACACAAGAAATAGTGGTATGGGCGTTGATGTCGGGGCTTATGAGAGGATCAACAAAGCACCATTGGTCACTATTACTTCACCCCTCACGGATGTGATAATTGTGGACTCTTCTGATTTTAAAATCACTGCCAACGCTTCTGATCCTGACGGAACTATCAAAAATGTATCTTTTTACGATGGCGCAACACTATTAGGTTCCGACAACTCCTCTCCTTATTCGTTTATACTACCCAACCCTCTAATTAAAAATTATACATTTACTGCCAAAGCGACAGATGGCAACGGAGTTACTACTACTTCTAGCTCCGTAAGTATAAATTACCAAAAAATACAGGGAGATGGACTCTCCGCTAGGTATTATAACAATAACAATTGGTTAAACAATGCGGTTCTTACAAGGGTTGACACCTCGATAAATTTCAATTGGCTCTTGGTATCGCCATCCACTGAAATAGGTGTCGATAATTTCTCTGTAAAATGGTCTGGCAAAATAAAAGCCTTAAAATCAGATATTTATACTTTCACTTCCACATCAGATGATGGCTTTATGCTCAGCATCAATGATTCTGTTGTCATAAGCCAACTTAGCTATAAGGCAACATCCTCTTCTGGAAACATCAAATTGACTGCCGGCACTTCGTACAACATAGAAGTTAAATATTTTGAAAATAGCGGAGCTGCCAAGTGCCTACTTGAATGGTCTAGCGCTATGATGGCGAAACAAGTAGTCCCTAAATCTGTGTTGTATTCTGAATCAAATACCAACTTAAGAGAAGAAGAAGCAACATCAGAAGCAATAGAGACAGAAATTCATTCTATTCATCCAAATCCGACAACAGGCAGTATCAATATCCCCTCGTGGAAAGAAGGCGAAAAGGTAACACTACTTGACACAAAAGGGAAGGTAATGCTAGAAACCTATAAAAACCCTACCATTTGGATAGGCGAATTGCCAAACGGTGTGTATATTCTTATGCACCAAGAGAAGGCACATAAGATTGTAAAAGAATAGGGTTTATGTGAAAAAGTAAGACCTAAGAGGTATTTAAAAACCTCCTAGGTCTTTCTTTCCAAAGCTATTCTTTTGGAAATTGATTTTGTAGCGACCAGAGGGCGGACACTCGCAAGATGCAAGCGAAAGAAGGTGAACCTCAATATCAATGATGAACAGCCAATCCTATTAGGATCATTCCTGTAGACAAATCGGCAAAAAGGCCAAGAGTTTTGTTTAAATGATACTCAGCTCCAATATGCAAATCGGCATACAAACTACTGCTTCTGGCATAACCTAAATCTCCGTCATAGTCATTCTCCCATCTGTTCGAACGGATGGCATATCCTATAGTAAGAGCGGCATAAAAATCCCAATCTTTATTTGCCTTCAATATTTCATCAAAATAATAAGAAGCTTTCAGTCCAATTGGCACAACTGTTTGTCGATAACTGTATTTACGATATGGGTAATAATAATAGTGCTTGTTATGCCCTGAGCCACCCCAATAATAATGATTCGTATAGGTAAAAAAACCAATACTGGGTGCTAAAGTAAAATTCTTCGCCACTTCAAATTCATAATTCAACATCACTACTGGAGAAGTTCGCCCAACATATCCATAAAAAGTGCTTCCAACACCAATATTTAAGGCTTTCCCGAATTTTTCTTGTGCAACTACACTATTGCCAACCAGCAATATCCCAAACATGATTCTGATAAAATTTGATTTCATAAATGAATTAAAGAAATGTAATAGATTAAGAAATGACAAAAGTTCTATATCGACTTTCAAGAAACAAAAGTAGACAATTACCAATCGTAAACTATTATACTATTAAGTTCAATACTTACACTTTTTACATACCCGTGGTGCATATAAAAAAGGGTTGCTCAATCCACTAAAAAATGGCATATTGTATTGATTAACAGTCAAATACAATTTTTAGCACCCTAAAACAAGTTACGATTTAATTCTCAAAGAATTGCTAAAGATAGCAGGGGACGACAACTTATATTTCAAACCAGTAAGGCATAAACTGTCTGATATAGAGCTGATTAGTCTAGCAGTTTTGGCGGAATTCAAACCAATAGATTCTTAGCGCCAATTGTTTAGGAAAATAGAAGCAATTGATGTTGACACAAAAATCGAACGCAGTGTTTGCAATCGAAGAAAGCGCAAAATAAGGATGAAAATGGTCTTGAAATTTATTGAATTTGAGAACTATTTCGTGGTAGACTGCATGCCAATTGATGTCTGCAAGATGGCGCATTCCTTAAGAACGAAAAATCTGCAAAGAAGAAGGCTATGCCTTTCCGAATAGGGGTTTCTGCGCTTCTCATAACCAATTGAACTTGCTCTAAGAGGTAAATATCCAATAGAATATTTACTCCTCTTTGGATAAATCAGTATAGTGGCCTGTAACTTTTTATAGTCCTCGATTATTATACGTTTGAGGATGAATTCTAAAGACTATAATCATTCGTTTGCCTTTTATTCGGGCAGACAATAATCAAAACAATAAAGAGTTTGTTTCTGATAGTATGAAATAATATTCCATTAATTAATTATAAATATCCAATTCATAAAAGAATAACACACTTCTTTCTTTTGGTTCTCTTTAGTACAAATGTTGATAGAAATGGGCAGAGCTTTCTGTCAAATAGCGAAACAAGAAGTGTTTTTTGAAAGATAGAACATGGTATTAAAACTTAATAATTACAATTCATTCATTAAAATTTAACAATTCATTTAAAAATAAAAATTATGCTAAAAACAACATTTATACTATCGAGCATCGTAAGTGTATTCCTCTTTTCTTCGTGCAAAAAAACGAAAGACCTTGAATTTACTCCTCTATCAAAATCGTCAGCAAAAACAGAAGTAA
>JAYVIX010000200.1:0-49842 GCA_043769845.1 Cytophagales bacterium | reverse complement strand
GGCTCTCAACGAACGCACACGATTTGTGTTGCCCGATAGCAGCCAAGTTTGGTTGAATCCGAACACGCAGCTTTCGTATGTCGAAGGGTTTGAAGGAGATGTGCGTGAAGTGAAATTAAACGGGGAAGCTTTTTTCGACATAAAGCGTAACGAAGCGAAGCCTTTTGTGGTGCTTGGGCAGAATACCAGAGTGCAGGTGCTGGGAACTTCGTTCTTGGTGCATTCTAAAGGTGGTGACGAACGCGAGTTTGTAGAAGTAGCGACAGGCAAAGTACAGTTTACCGACAAAAGCGACTCGAAAAACACCTGTGTTCTGACTGCTGGAGACGAAGCCGTTTTTACACCTAGTCGTCCGTTGGAAGTGAAGAAGGAAGTGACCCAAAATGCGTCTGCTTGGAAAACGAAACGACTCGCTTTCGACAATACCTCTCTCAAAGACGTGTTGGCCGATGTGGAACGTTACTTCGGAATCCAAGTGAAAGTAGAGAACGAGGCCATACTCAACTGTCGGTTTACCGGTGTGTTTGAAAACCCAACTATCGAAGGTGTGCTGCAAATCGTTTCCATCTCTGTCAACTCAACTTATCAAAAGCAAGCCAACGAGTATACACTACTCGGCCTAGGCTGCAACTGACCTATTAATTATTAATTCAAAATTATTAATTTAACCAAAATGAGGCATCTCAAAATCCTTGTATCGCTATTCCTATGTCTTGGTTTGAACGCCATTGCGCAAGACAAAGTGTTGGACAAAACCGTCTCGGTCAACTACCGTGACGCTAAAATAAAAGACGTGTTGCTGGGTTTGGAAAGCAAATACGGAGTCAAGTTTTACTATGCCAACAACATGGTGCCGCTTCAAAACCGTGTGAGCGTGAACTTGAAAAACCAACCCTTGCGTGTGGTGCTGGAGACTGTTTTTGAGAACACCGACATCTCGTATGTGATGGCAGACGAAAAAATTGTGCTTCGCAAAGACGCCACCAAACCCAAGAAGCAGAAGCAAGCGAGGAAACAGTCGCAACAGATTCCAGCGAAGGCCGAGGAAAATACCTTGGTGGCTTCGGTTGACCTGCAAAGTCTGATGCCCGCTTTCACGCTGACGGAAGTACAAAGCGTGCCAGTTGTAGATGCCAACACGTTTAATCTGGAACAGTTGGAGGAACTGCAAGACACTTCTATCCGAAACGAAGAAAACTTCACCAAACAAAAGAACCGCTTACTGAAACGCTACATGGCGAAGATGGACAGTTTGGGTAAAATTGGTGACGTGGGTGGAATGGAAGAATTGAAGGAGAAATTCGGCTCGGCCATGCACAAACTGAAAACGAAAGTAAAAGCCATAGCTGATTCTTTGAAAGTGAAATCCATCCCTCTCTTCAGGGACAATAAAGACACGGCTCTTATCAAAGCTCCTGCCCAGTTGACTTTTGTTCACCCGATTGGCACGAATGGCTCGAAGGCTAATAGAGTGGTTAATAATGTGTCCATCAATATATTGACAGGCTATGCCTATGCGCTAGACGGAGCAGAGTTTGCAGGGTTGGTGAATACGGAGAAAGCCTATGTGAAAGGTGCGCAGTTTGCAGGCATTGCCAACATTGTGGGAACGGATGTGAACGGTGCCCAGTTTGCGGGCATCACCAACGTGACAGGTGGCATGGCAAATGGCGCACAGTTTGCAGGCATTAGCAACATAAATGGCGACAATGCGATAGGAATTCAGGCGGCTGGTATCGTCAACACCAACAACGGCAGCTTCTTGGGTGCGCAGTTGGCCGGTATTGCCAACGTGAACAATGGCAGTGGGGCGGGTTTCCAAGCAGCTGGCATCGCCAATGTGAACAACGGTCCTTCTCGTGGAACTGAAATAGCTGGTATCGTGAATTTCACCAAAGAAGAACACAACGGAGTGCAAATGGCGGGTATTCTAAACAAAGCAAAAAGGGTGCGTGGTTCGCAAATTGGCCTTATCAATATTGCCGATACCGTAACGGGTGTTACGTTGGGTTTGATCAACATTGTGAAAAACGGCTATAACAAACTCGAAGTATACGGTTCGGAAGCTTTGTATGGCAATGTGGCTTTTCGGTTCGGAAGTCAGAAGTTCCATACGATTGCGGCTATTGGTGTTCAACCTTCCAGCAAAAGCACGGACATGCGTTTTGGTTATGGCGGTGGCTTTGGTTCAGTGTTGGATGTTTCACCGAGATCGTCCGTCAATTTCGATCTGATTGCTATGCATATTCAAGAAGGAACGAAGGATTATACCAAGCTCAACCTACTGAGCCAGTTCAAAGTGATGTTTGCCACCAAACTCAGCGGCAAACTCTATGCCTTTGCCGGCCCTACTTTCAACGTGATGGTGTCGCAACATTACGACAAAGCCCGTGGCGAGTACGGTTCGCAACTGATGCCCAATGTCTTGTTTGACGAAACGCCCGTCATTCATCGGGAAGAAGAAAATTTCCCCACCAATGTGAAAGGTTGGATTGGGTTTAATGCGGGGATTCGGTTTTAATGATGAATGATGAGTTATGAATGATGAATGGGGCGATTTGCTACGCTTCAATTCTTTAAACTCTCATAACTCTTATTCTCAATTCAATATTTCCTTACCATGTTCTGTGGCACACAGAACAAAAATATTCATAATTCATAACTCATAATTCATAACTCATGAAGAAGCACATTTTCCTTCTCCTGGCATTGCCATGCCTTTTTTTCAGCGCAAAAGCGCAACACAATTCTGAGCCGCTGACCCAAACCGTGCGTGGTACGGTGTTGGACAAAGTGGTACAAACTTCCATGCCCGGTGCTGTGGTACAGGTGGTAGATGTGGATCCTGTTATCGCCACCATGGCCGATACCAACGGCAATTACACCCTGCGAAAAGTTCCTGTAGGTCGACATACTATCAAGATTTCGTTCATGGGCTACAAGGAAATTCTGATTCCCAATGTGACGGTCAATTCGGGAAAAGAAACCATTCTCAACATCAGCATGGAAGAAGAAATAATCACGAGCGATGAAGTAGTGGTGGTGGCGAAGAAAAACTCTTCTCAGGCGAACAACAATCTCATCCAGTCCAGTGTCACTAACTTGCGGACGGAAGACATCAACCGTTTTGCGGGTTCGAGGCAAGACCCTAGTCGCATGGCGGCCAACTATGCGGGTGTGGCCAGTGCGGGCGATTCGCGCAACGACATCATCGTGCGAGGCAATTCGCCTACTGGTGTGCTCTGGCGATTGGAAGGAGTAGATATTCCCAATCCCAACCATTTCACATCTACGGGTGCTACAGGCGGTGTTTTCAGTATTTTGAACAACAACCTTTTAGCTAATTCCGACTTCATCACAGGCGCATTTCCTGCCGAGTATGGAAACAAAACGGCTGCCGTGTTTGATGTGAAATTGCGCAACGGAAACAACCAAAAACGTGAAAATATTTTCCAAGCAGGACTAAACGGCATCGAATTTGGAACAGAAGGTCCTATTTCGAAGAAAAAAGGAAGCTCGTATTTGGTGAGCTATCGTTTCCTCTCATTTGAGGTGATGAATAAATTGGGCGTGAACTTTGGCGTGTCGGGCATTCCTTCTTTTCACGATGCCACTTTCAAGATCAATCTTCCTACCGACAAAGCTGGAACATTTACCCTTTGGGGAATAGGCGGAACGAGCAAGATTTTTATCCACGAGAAATATCCAAACGAGAACAATAAACGAAACATTGCTTACGAGGACGATGACTTCAAATCTGAAATGTTTGCCACAGGAGCTTCGCATACCTACCAATTTTCGAAGAACACTACTGGCAAACTGGTGCTTTCTACTTCGGCCAACAGAGTGGGTATAAAAAGTGCCACCATTTACAAAGACGATTCTAAAATCGAAGATTACGACCACACCAATACCGAAGGGCAACACATTGGTAACTATACGCTTACGCACCGTTTCAACTCGCGTCATATGGTGAAAGTGGGCGGAACCTATCGCAACATCTACTATAAAATATTTGAGAATTATTACGATGAATACGATAGCGCTCGTGTGGAAGGACTGAACAACAAGGCCAATGCAGGATTGCTACAAACGTTTACCCACTGGCAATACCGCATCAGCGACCGCATCATTGCCAATGCTGGTTTGTACTACCAACGCTTTCTCCTGAACAATACCCAAGCCCTAGAACCACGTATCTCGATGGCCTATGAATTGGGCGAACGTCAACGGTTTACTTTGGCTTCCGGCTTGCATAGCCAAACGCAGTCGCTCTTTATTTACGACTACCAATTTTACGACAGCACCACCGCGCGATACAAACAGTCGAACAAGAACGTGGATTTGACTCGTGCCTTGCATGTGGTAGCGGGCTACCATCGCAGCCTTTCGCAAAACGTGAGACTGAAAGCGGAAGCCTATTACCAACACTTATACAATGTTCCGTTGAGCCAGTCGAGGCGTGACTTTGCTACTGTGTATTCGCCATTGAATACTGGGGGCGACTTTGGTTTCTATGTGGCGGATAGCTTGAAAAACACGGGGACGGGACAGAACTATGGGGTAGAATTGAGCTTGGAAAAAAGCTTTGCCCACAACTTCTATTTCCTTGCCAACCTCTCGCTACTCAATTCGCGCTACAAAACACCTGACGGCAAGGAACGCAACACTGCTTTCAATATTGGGCACGTATTCAATGTATTGGCTGGCAAAGAGTTCCACTTGGACGACAAGAACCGAAGAGTGATTTCGGTAGACATGAAGTTGACGCATTCAGGTGGACGCAGGTACATCGAGATTGATACCAAAGAATCTATCAAACAAGACAAGGCGGTGTACGATTTTGCCCGTGCCTACGAGAAGCAGTTACCCAGCTACTTCCGTACCGACTTGAAGGTGTCGTACAATATCAACAAAGCCAAAAGCACGCACAACATCTTCATCGCAGCCGACAACTTGCTGAACACCCAAAACATCATGGACAGAAGTTGGGACAACGACAAGCAAGAAATAAGAACCTATTACCAAATGGGCTTGTATCCTTACTTGGGGTATAGGGTGCAGTTTTAAAGCTTACCGCTGACAGGGTTTTGAGTCCTGTCAGCGGTATTTCACGACCTTCATTTAAAGTTTGACTGACCAATCATTGCCTATTCACGGATGCCTTGCGGCTAACTGGGTTATTTATTAAAGTACACGTGAATGTATTAATTAGTTTTAAAGAATTTATTTGTAGGTTTGAAATAGGACATTACAAATAAAATCGAAATGGAATTAATAAGAGTAGCTATTAAAAACTTTAGATCAATAAAAGATGAAAATATACATTTTGAACATAATTGTATTGTCCTGTTAGGGAAAAATGAGGCAGGAAAAAGCAACGTACTAAAGGCAATAGCTGCTGTGTTCGGAAAGTATACTGTTAGTAACAAAGACAAAAGAAAACGAATTGACAATGAAAAAATCGATGAATATTTCGTAAGGGCAATTTACAAGCTAAGTGAAGATGATTTTAAGCAAATTCTCCAAAGATTTCAAAAAAAATATAGCAACACCAATCTAATTAAATTTAAGAATAGCCAAAATATTGGATCGTATATCAAAGCTGTTTTTTATAATCTTATAATTCAAATTGATATTGCTGATGAAAAAAACGCCCATTTTTCTTATTGGAGATATAATAAAGATGATTTTAAAATAGTTATTCCTCTTTATTTAAATGGTAATGTTTTATCATTAGAACCTTTAGCGAATGCAACTGAATTTAATTTAAGCTTATCAATATTTGAAATTGTAAAAGAACTTTTCAGCGAAAACAAGTACAATTGCCACTACTGGGAATACAGTGACAATTACTTGTTGCCAAGTAGTGTAAACATTGCAAGTTTTATTTCTGAGCCAGAAAGTATAAAAGGGTTAGAAAATATCTTTTTCCTTTGCAAAAGGGACAACATTAAAAAAGAATTTGCAGATGCACTTTCTCAAGATGGTGATTATGCAAATTTGCTTGAACAAGTATCAAAAACTTTAACATCAACTTTTCATAAAATTTGGAAGGATTTTAAAAATACATCTATTCAATTACAACCAAACGGAGATGAAATATTGATAAAAGTAGCAAATAAGGCTAAGTATTCATTTGAAGACCGAAGTGAAGGATTCAAAAAGTTTATTAGTATTTTATTGATGCTTTCAACTCAGTCAAGAGCCAATAGGATTCATGAAAAGGATATTATTCTGATAGACGAACCTGACCAAAGCTTATATCCTACAAGTGCACAGTATTTACGTGACGAGTTATTGGAAATGAGTAAGAAATCAAAAATAATCTACTCTACCCACTGTCAATATATGATTGACACTTCCAATTTAGAAAGGCATTACATAGTAGAGAAAGTAGATGATATAACCACAATAAGAAAAGAAAATAAAAATGCACCTTTTAGTACAGATGAATTATTGAGAAGAGCTGTTGGTTCAAGTATATTTGAATGTTTGCAACCTAAAAATATTATTTTTGAAGGGTATCTTGATAAGTTACTTTTTAACAAATACTGTACTTTTCAAAACAAGGATAAATTATTCAAAGAATATGGTATGGTTTATTTAGGAGGCATTTCAGGGGCAGAAACTCTGGTTCAAATACTCTTATTAGCTAATAAGAAATTTGTAATAGTGGCAGATTCTGATGAAACGTCCAAAAATAAGAAAGCTGATTTTTGCAAAAACTATCCTGAATACAAAGATATCTGGGTCTCTTATGCCGATGTATGTGACGGAATGCTAACTATGGAAGATTTTGTCAATCCAGAACATATTGAAACTCAAATAAAAAAAACAGGTAATCAAAATTATAAATATGATATAACCAAAAGTGCAATAAGCAATATCGAGTTAGCAGTTAATAAAGACAAAGAAAAGAAACAGTCATTTAAAAATCATCTTGCAGAAACACTAACAAAAGAATCAATTAAGACAGAATACGATAACTATATTAACAAGCTAAAAGAAATAATAGACTCCCTGTGACAAAATCTATTTGTTATTACAGTTGAAATTTTAGTGGAATAGTTACCAAAATTTTAAAGGTAGATGGTAATGTTTATCCAAAAAACTATTCGCTTTCCGTATCCCTCAATATCTCCTCCACTTTCTCCAAATCCAACTTGTTGATTTTTAGTTTTACGCCACCCAAGGCCGAATTATAGAAGGGATTAAATGCCATCATATTCTCGTCAAACAAGAAAGATGGAATGCCTTCACTTTCCAGTTTGGTTCTGAGCAGATGTGCCTCAATCGGATTGTTGAAGGTTCTAAAGGTGATGAGTTCCATGATGGTAGGATAAACCTTGTTTGTCTGCAACAAATATACCACTTGCTCGGTTGTGAAGAGATGAAAGATACCACAAGACCAATTATCGCTTTTGAAAAAGAAGCTGATACCGATATGGAGAAGTTTCAAAACCTAACGCTGCGACCTATTCTGAAAATGCAAAATGAGTTGTTAATCAGTTTTTTTCAAATTCAACTTATTGATAAAAAAATACATTGGGAGAAATTGGAATCAAACAAAAGGAGAGAAGTGATTCATGCAACCTTTCAAAAAGAAATCAGTTTTCGTTCCTTCACAATTGGTTTATTATGTGGGCATTTTAATGTTGAAGAAACGAATTTTTACCTTCAACATAAAACAGAATTGAATAAAAGAATCATTTCCATGTCGATAGAACGGGTTGGTTCGCAGTTACTTAATTACATACTTTGTTGCTTCCACAATTTACTCCAGAGGATATGTTTTGTCTATCACGGCTTTGTAGTTTCCTGATTCAATCAATTCTTTGAATCGAATAATGTCTTCTTTACTGTCTGGAGGAATAGGAAACTTTACTTTTTTGCCACAAAATAGGGGAGTGAACAATGCCAGAAATATGTTTTGCGACAAGTAGCCAAGTTCAGTCGAAATATAAACTCCTTTCCGTTTCAGCAGGTGTTTGCATTTGAAGAACGAACTTTTCCCGACCGTATCCAGCACAAAATCATACTCTTTTGCAATCTTGGTGAAATCTTCTTTGGTATAATCAATCACAACGTCAGCACCCAACAATTTTACCAATTGCACAACTTGAGTATCGCATATGGCCGTAATTTCTGCGCCATAAAAGTGTGCCAACTGCACACATGCAGTACCAATTGAACCAGTTGCGCCATTGATTAGGATTTTTGGTGACTTCGAGAAATCAATTTATTGCTAATTGAATCATTAAACCGATGCATTGTTTTTTCGTCTTTTATTCAGGATTGAAATAAATATGCCTGCCGTGACAAACATGATAATACTATAAACGGCTGCCGGAATGGCCATGGTCGAATTGTTTAGCATCATCGGGCTGCTTGCAATCCCGATGGCCAGTGTGCCGTTTTGGATGCTCGTTTCGATACTGATTGTGAGTTGTTGGCTTGAATTTAGTTTGAAAATCAAAGGCAGAAAATAGCCGATGGTCATTCCCGACAAATTGAGCAATAGTACCGCTGGGCCTGCTACTGCAAAGAATTCAGCAATGTTTGATTTCTCTTTCAGAATAGCGGTTACTATAATTAAGACCAAAAATACAGCCGACAGGATTTTTACAGGCGATTGTGCTTTGTTGGCAAAACTTTCAAATTTCGATTTTATCAACATCCCAAGCGCAGGCAATACGACCAATTGTGTGATCGAACCTACAAAAACGGCTTTAGGTGAAATGATAATTCGTTTGAAATCATTGAGTGTGAGCGCAAGTCCGAGCCCCAACATGATAATAGCCAGAGCAAGTGGCAAAAGTACGGTGGAAATCAAAGAAGAATCCATGGTGTAAAAATAATGTAGATTAACTGATTGAAAATCAATGTTTAAAAAGGTACTTCATCTTCCCCGCTTCCTTTAAATCGGTCTTCGATCCCGAAGCCATCGTCTTTGCTAGTATCAATATTTCCTTTGCTGGGAAGGGTGATAAATTCTTGTCCACCAGCCGAGGCGGGGAAGCTGCTCCACGAATTGGTCGATTCGCCCATCGGTTCGCCATAGCCACTGTCCAAATCGGCAAACTTGGTAAACTGCCCAATGAAACGAAGTTTGACTGTATCGAGTGAGCCATTTCTGTGTTTGGCAATGATTACTTCGCCTGTGCCTTTAGTCGGATTATTGTCTTCGTCCACCTCAATGCCATAGTATTCAGGACGATAAAGGAATATTACCATGTCGGCATCTTGCTCGATAGATCCAGATTCACGCAAATCGGAGAGCATTGGTCGTTTGTCGCCACCACGTGTTTCGGTCGCACGACTTAGCTGCGAAAGTGCAATCACAGGCACGCTTAATTCCTTTGCCAATCCTTTTAATCCACGTGAAATCTGACCAATTTCTTGTTCACGATTGGTCATTCCTCCCTTACCTGTATCGTTTCCTCGCATCAACTGCAAATAGTCGACAATAATCATTTGGATGTCATACTGCGTTTTCAATTGACGGCATTTGGCACGCAACTCCATGATACTCAGTGCAGGCGTATCGTCTACATAAATAGGAGCATCGCTCAGTTTGCTGATTCGTTCGTGCAAACGCTCCCATTCGTATGGTTCCAATTTTCCTTTCGTGATTTTTTCACTTGCAAGTTCTGCTTCGGCCGAAATAAGACGATTAATCAACTGTACCGATGACATTTCAAGCGAAAACAAAGCCACACCTTTGCCAAATTGCACTGCAGCATTTCGCATGGCCGATACAACAAAGGCCGTTTTTCCCATTCCGGGTCTTGCTGCAATAATCACTAAATCAGACTTTTGCCAACCCGAAGTAATTCTGTCCAAATCGGTAAAGCCACTTGGTACACCAGTCAGCCCGCCATCATTGTTTTTCTTTATTTCTAATTCCTGAATCGCTTGATGCAAAATGTCACGAATACTTGCATATTTCTTTTTCAGGTTCGATTCTACAATTTCGAAGATTTGCTGTTGTGCATGATCCAAAAGTTCAAAAACATCTGTAGTGTAATCAAAAGAATTTTTGGTTATTTCTGATGAAATTTTTATCAACTCTCTCTTGATGAAATTTTCAGAAACGATCCTTGAGTGAAATTCTAAGTTGGCAGCCGAACTCACACGTTGCGTCAGTTCAACCAAATAATAAGGCCCCCCCACAAAATCGAGCTGAGAGTTTTTACGCAATTCATTCGTTACCGTTAGCAAATCGACCGGATCGCCACGGCTATCCAAAGTGATAATTATTTCATATATTATTCTATGCGCTTCTTTGTAGAAACTCACCGGACGCAAGATTTCTTGCACAATTGGCATTGAGCCTTTTTCTATCATCAGCGCACCAAGCACAGCTTCTTCGGCCTCGAGGTTTTGAGGGGGCAATTTGCCAAACGACAAAGCCATGTCGGCAACTGAAGAGGTTTTTGAGCCTTGTTTTTTGTTGGTGCGCGAGAAGTTTTGTTCCATGGTGCAAAGAAACGAATTCTTTAATTTTAACCGAATACTCAAGATAAGTAGCAGATGAGCCGAATCTTGAAATGTTTATTTTCTAAGAAGAAACCGTAAGGTACGATACAAATTGGCTACCAAGCAGCGATCCCACGAAAACAGTTGGCGTGTAATTTGTAGTATAAAATAATTATGCGTAAAGTAGTCTTAAACGGCTTATTGCAATTTTGTCTTCGTGATGCAATTTGCCTTAACCATTAAAGTACTGATCTATTAAAATGTTTCTACCTATCCACCTCGCCCATCACCACATCAATTGAACCAATAATGGCAATTAAATCTGCAATCATACCACCTCTCGCAATTTCAGGCAAGACAGATAGATTAACAAACGAACAAGCTCTCGCTTTCAATCGAAATGGAATGTCGGTTTTTCCCTCAGGATCGGTTCTGAAAAAGAAACCTAATTCGCCTTTGGGGTTTTCGGCACGCACGTAAAAATCCATTGCTTTGGGACGGATTTTCTTTGGCACAAATTCTTGTGGGTTAAACTCACGAGTACGTTTATGGTTGCCTGTGAGCTGCGTTACACATTGTTCGATAATATGCAACGATTCCCAACATTCACGCACACGCACATAGTTTCTATCCCAGCAATCGCCTATTTTGCCCATTTTGCCTTCGCCAATTGGCACCTCAAATTCTATTTCAGAATAAACAGAATACGCATCTACTTTTCGCAAATCGTATCGTAAACCAGAACCACGCAGCACAGGCCCAGTACATCCATGATTAATTGCCAACGCCAAAGGCAACTGGCCTACACCTGCCGTGCGTTGCATGAAAATTTTATTATCAATTACAACTTGTTCTAATTCGACCAATTTTGGTTTCAGATAGCGTACAAATTCAACACAACGTTCTTCAAAGCCAAGAGGGAGGTCATAAAACAAACCACCAATCCACATATAATTGTACAACATGCGTGCTCCACACGTCCATTCGAGCATTCGTAAAATATGCTCTCTGTCACGCATCAGCCAAAGAAAAGGTGTGAATGCCCCAATATCCATTGCATAGGTACCAATAGCAACAAAGTGCGAAGCCAAACGATTCAACTCGGCAACAAGCACACGAATGTATTCGATACGTTTTGGAAGCGTTCCTTCTATGCCCAGCATTTTTTCCACGCCCATCACATAGGCATGTTCTGAATTCATGGCCGCCACATAATCCATCCGATCCACATAAGGGATGATTTGGTTGTAAGGCAAAGCCTCCGCATGTTTCTCAAAACAGCGGTGCAGATATCCCATGTGTGGTATAACATCTTTCACAATCTCGCCATCTGTAATGACTTCCAAGCGAAGCACACCATGCGTAGAAGGATGCTGAGGCCCAATGCTCAGAATCATTTCCTCGGTACGTAAATCTTCAACTCGAGTCTTGTTCGGCTCGGATGCTGAAAGATTGTCTTTCGAAACGATGTGTTGGATTTGGTCGGTAGGCATTGGTTTAAAAAGATTTCGGTCACTCAAAAGAGGTAAGTTCTTGATTCATATCAAATTAAGAACTCAATTCGTTTTATCCGTTTGCTTCGATATAGCGTTCCCATTTGTCGAGCAATTGGGTAAACTCATCTGGAAGTGGCGTTTCGAACTGCATCTTTTCTTTCGTTGTAGGATGAATAAATCCTAACGATTTGGCGTGCAGTGCTTGGCGAGGCAATACTTTGAAACAATTCTCAACAAACTGTGCATACTTGGCAAATGTGGTGCCTTTTACAATTTTGGCCCCTCCATAGGTTTCGTCATTGAATAACGGGTGTCCAATGTATTTCATGTGTGCGCGAATCTGATGCGTACGCCCTGTTTCCAAATTACATTGAATTTGTGAAATATAATACATCGGCTTCAGCACCTTGTAATGCGTAATCGCATGTTTCCCTTGGCTTTTATCGGGATACGGATCTACTATTCTACGATCGCGCATGCTTCGTCCAAGATGCACGTTTACCGTTCCCTCCATTTTGTCGGGTTCGCCCCAAACGATGGCAATGTATGTACGCTCGATCGAATGGTCGAAAAATTGCTTGGCCAAATGCGCCATCGCATATTCGGTTTTGGCTATAACGAGTAAGCCAGAGGTGTCTTTGTCGATCCGATGGACTAAACCTGGGCGACCAGTTCCGTTGCGACCAGTTGGCAAATTCTGAAAATGGTAGGTAAGCGCATTGACCAACGTGCCCGAATAGTTGGCAAATGCAGGATGCACCACCATGCCTGCTGCTTTGTTGACGACAAGCAAATCATCATCCTCGTACACAATATCTAGCGGAATATTTTCGGGCAAAACCACCCCAATCCTTGGCGGTTGACTGAGTAACACCCGCACAACATCACCTGGTTTTATTTTATAGCTATTTTTAGTCTCTACATCGTTCAGCTGTACCGAGCCTGCCTCGATAGCCGCTTGAATGCGCGATCGAGTCGAATTTTGAATCCGATCCATCAAAAACTTATCAAGCCGAATTGGAGTTTGTCCTTTATCGGCCACAAAGCGGTAATGTTCGTACAGTTCGTCTTCTTTTTCTTCTGAACCTTCCAGATTCAGTTCCTCATCTTCCATCATGGCGCAAATATCGGCAAACATATTTGGCCTACGAACGTTTTGATGATTTAATGAATCTATTCGTATTCAATTTCCTCATCAAACAAATAAAATAACGCCCTTAGCTGCCGACTACAAACTATTTATCAGAGCTGGTCTTTGGCTAATTTCATGATAACAAATCACTCCTTCGGCAAAATAATGTAAAACCATGCTTTTTCGAGTCAGTTTTGGATTTGTAATGGGACTGCCTCCGTGTAGCAGATTCGCATGCCAAATTAGAAGATCTCCTTTCTTCGCTTTAAAAATCCTTTTTTCTAATTGTCTAGCAACAATTTCTTTTTGAAGAGCGGCCTCATAATTTCGGTACGCATTCTCGCCAATAAAAAATGCATTGCCCCCGTGTGCATAGTCGTCATTCAAAAAATAAGGCAATCGGTGACTCCCTGGATAATAGAAAAGCGGCCCTTGTTCCTCTTCGACATCTTCCAAAGCAATCCAAATCGCAATCAAATATCCTTGAGGGAAAGTGGTCATGTGCACAATATCCGAATGTGCCGCCTGTTGACTTCCGTTGTAAAAATTGATACTCTGAAAAAGCTTTGTTTCGCGCCCCAAAAGCATTGATAAAATATCCTTTATTTCAGGTTTGTTGACAATTGCTCTCAGTTTGTCCGATTTGTTTATGGCAAACATCAATTTATTACGATACTTCCATTCGATTTTTTTCTCTTTCAATAATCTATCCACTTCAACGTTGATAAATTCGACCTCGTCTTGGCTGAAAAATTCAGGCAAAATCGCATATCCATCTTTGGACCAGTTGGTTAAGGATTTTTGAAAACTTTCTGATAATGAATTGAATAGCGAATTCGTAGGCAATACAATGGACGAATCCTGAGAGTCGAGCCAAGGAATTTCAGGATTTGTAATGTGACTAAAATCTTTGCTAGAAATACTACTGAAATAGCTTTTGCGAATCTTCCATTTTTTAAAAAGCGGAATATTATGCTTCAGTTTCGAGTATTGAAATAAATTGTAAAGAGAAAAAAATGGCTTAAACCGAGTCGCCAAATCAAGAATGAGCCCCATGATGCTGTTATTTTCCCCAAACTTAACTATTAAAATTAAAATGGAAGACCCGACTTTGCGCCACACACTGATTTTGACTTGAAAAAGGAGCTGAAATGGTTACATTTGCAAAAACCAAAGAAACAGCCTATCGCCTACTTTTCCGCTGAAATCCATTTTTCTTTGTGAAGAAACTCTCCATCATTATTGTTAACTACAATGTTAGTTACTTTTTAGAACAAGCATTGCTTTCGGTGCAAAAGGCGTCCGAAGGTTTGAATGTGGAAGTATTTGTGGTCGACAACGATTCGGTGGACGGATCCGTGCAAATGGTTCAAAGCCGCTTTCCAGACGTAAAACTGATCGCCAATAAAGACAATGTTGGTTTCTCGAAAGCCAACAATCAGGCAATCAGACTTTCGAATGCTGAATATATTTTGCTTCTAAACCCAGACACTGTTTTGGAAGAAGACTGTCTGCGAAAATGCTGTGATTTCATGGACGCACATCCCGAAGCTGGCGGACTAGGTGTGAAAATGCTGGACGGAAAGGGAAATTTTCTTCCCGAATCGAAACGAGGACTTCCTACGCCCGAAGTCGCTTTTTATAAAGTATTTGGTCTGGCTGCGATTTTTCCCAAAACTAAAAAGTTTGGCCGTTATCACATGGGTTTCCTTGGCGAAGATGATACCAATGAGGTAGAAGTTTTGGCTGGAGCCTATATGTTCATGCGCAGTTCGGTTTTAGATAAAATAGGACTATTAGACGAGGATTATTTCATGTACGGAGAAGATATTGATCTTTCGTACCGAATCATAAAAGGAGGTTACAAAAATTATTATTTCCCCGAAACGCGCATTATCCACTACAAAGGCGAAAGCACAAAGCGCACGAGCGTCAATTATGTATTTGTGTTTTATCGTGCAATGATCATTTTTGCCGAAAAACATTTTTCGCACAAAAGTGCTGGCCTATTTAGTTTTTTCATCAATCTGGCTATTTATCTGAGAGCGAGCATTGCCGTGGTGACCCGTTTTGTTCAAAAAATGTGGTTGCCTGCGCTCGATTTTTCTGTTATTTACCTTATAATGAGGCTGATAACTCGTTTTTGGGAAATCAATGTGAAATTTTACGCTGGATTTTATCCCGAAATTTATCTTTCGGTCATTATTCCGATTTACATCATTTGTTGGCAATCCCTTATTTATTTCAGCGGAGGATACGACAAAGATTTTCGGTTTTACAAAATCATTCGAGGTGCTGCTTGGGGAACCTTACTCATTTCGGGTGCGAGCAATTTTCTGGAAGATTATCGGTTTTCAAGGGCTTTGATGCTGATTGGATTTTTAGTTTCCACATTTTCGATATTTCTCATTCGGCTAATTGGGCATTTTATTACACACCGCGACATCCGAATAGGCGAGGCCAAAACCAAACGAACGCTACTGGTGGGCGATAAAGAAGAATGCGAAAGAGTGCGTGTGATGCTCGACCAAGTAAAAGCCAAAGTGAATGTAATTGGGTATTTGCAAACGATCGAAACTGTTTGTAAAGATTTGTGGTGCCTTGGCCACATCCGTCAGTTGAACGAGGCAATCATGATTTACGATGCGGATGAAGTCATTTTTTGTTCTAAAAACATGGCATCGACTGATATTATCGAATGGATGACGAAAGTGCGCACAACTGGTGTCGATTTCAAAATCGTTCCTGACGAATCGAACTATATCATTGGTAGCAATTCGAAAGAATCGGTAGGCGAACTGTATACTTTTGACGTGGAATTAGACATTGCCAAGCCAGAAAGTGTTCGTAGCAAACGTTTGTTAGACATTACGTTTTCGACTTATTTTCTGCTGACGTTTCCGATTCAGCTCGTTTTTGTCAAAAACAAATTGGGCGCACTAAAAAATGCCTTTTCGGTACTATTTGGCTACAAAACGTGGGTAGGATTTAGCGTTGCATCTTCGATACAAATTGCCAAAATAGGCTCAAGCGTATTAAACCCTACAAGCGGCCTTGATTTGCATTTGCTTGACGAAGCCACCACCAAACGACTCGATTTGTTGTATGCCAAAGAATACAAAACAATGGATGACTTTTTAATTATTCTAAAAAACTATCCTTCACTAGGAAACTAAACAGGAATCATTGGCTTAACTATTTATCGCTAGAATAATTTTTAAGTGACTGATCTAGTGATAAATAACTATTAACTAATTAAGTAGTACTTCCTGTCCGCCTCCAAATAGCCAACCCAAAACCAACTAGCACCAATAATGTGCCTAGCCAAAGCAAATTAATGTGTGGTTTGCGTAGGGCTTTTAGTATCACCCATTCTTTTTGGGAAGTTTGAACTGAGAATATAAACTTATTTTCCTGTGGAAATACATTGTTCAAGGTCAGTCGGATACCCAATTCTTGTTGTTCGTCTGCAATACGACCTAGCATGTTGTTCTTTATCAGCAAGATAGGTTTTACAGCCAAATTACTTTCTTTGGTAATAATGCGAACGTTGGTTTGAATCGCTACTTCGTTTTCTGTGAATTTTGTGCCTTCTAATTCGTCCAATTTTTCAATTCCATCAAAAACGGCTATATAATCATTCAGGAAAAATGTATCACCTATTGATAGCTTTTGTTCTTGAGGCTCGCTCCATTCTTTGCCTTCTTTGGGGTCGGGAACGGATGATACGTGGGTGTACAAATCGGCATTCCATTTCTTTAATATATCTGGCGAAGCGATCAATCCCATTTGCGGATTTACCTGAGCGCGAGGATACAACATGAAACTTTTGCCCGAAGTGGTGTCTTTGAATTCGATTTCGTAAAACGTATTTTCAGGCGAAACAGCCACGGTATCGCCTTTTTTGAAATACAATTTGCTTTCGTAACTGATAGAATCGGCAGCCAATTGTTTGTATTGATCGTGCGTTGGGCTTAGTTTCGATTTGGCGATATATCCAGGAAATCCCTCGGCTTCTACACAAGCCCCTTTGTACAAAAGTTCGTAACCGCCCATTTTTACAGGTTGTTTGTAGAAAAGAAGAACGTTTTCTTTGTTCATGTCAGTCGAGAAATCTTTGGAATAGACTAACCCTGAAGTATTTAGCGAAACCACTTTTGAATAACCAGCCGAATATAGAATTCCGATCAACATCAGGCCAACTCCAATATGCGCCACTGCACCACCAGCTAATTTCAAATTTGGGTTCCAGAGTTTTAGAAGAATTTTGATGTTTGAAACGATCGTAAAACAGCCACCCACCAATAATAAAATGTATTTCCAATCGACCACATCGGTCACTGTAATAATGATGGCCGATAAAATAGAGGTGAATACCACTGGGATATACAGTTCTTGGCTCAATTTGGTCTTATCCATTTTGTTCCAGAAAAAATGTTGCGCCACGCCAGACAGCAGACAAATGCCCAAGCCAAACCAAAGCTGCCAGTTGCCATAATATTGAATCTGATCAGCAGGAGGAGCCATTTTAGATGCCACTCCAAAGGCTTTAAAAATGGCGTTGTACACCGGAATAGAAGTCATGGCCAAGACTTGAAAACCCGTAAGACACAAAGTCACGATTCCCAAAAATAACCAAAACTCTTTGGAATAAGTAGAAATATCTTGAGGTGAAGCGGGTACTTCTTTCCAACGCCACATCAACAAAAACACAGAAAGTATCACAAACACAAGCAAATAAAGCAGCAATTGACCAGAAAGACCAAGGTCGGTAAAAGAGTGAACAGATGCATTTCCCAAAATTCCGCTTCGTGTCAGGAAGGTTGAATATAGAATGAGCAAGAAAGTGCCAATGACTAAAAGCATGGCGGTGTGCAAGGATGCGCCTTTTTGTTTGTAAATAATCATGGCGTGAATGGCTGCTACTAAAATCAACCAAGGAACATAGACCGCATTTTCGACAGGATCCCAATTCCAATAGCCGCCAAAATTGAGCGTTTCGTAAGCCCAATACGCTCCCATCATCACGCCTAAACCCAGAACAAGTGCCGCCACATGCGACCAAGGCAATGCATATTCGATCCATTCGCGGTATTCTTTTTTCCAAAGACCTGCCATACAATAACTAAACGGAACGAGACAAAGTGCAAAACCCAAAAACAAGGTCGGGGGATGAATGACCATCCAATAATTTTGTAAAAGAGGATTGAGTCCTGTGCCATCCTCAGGCACATAATCGGGTTTCATCTTGAAGACAGGCGCATCTTGCATATAGTCTTTCAGAAGAATGAAAGGAGAACTGCCCAATTTTAAATCGCCAATGACTACACCCAAAATCATAGAGCAAAGAAAGGCTTGTACCAACATGAAAATGGCCATGGCTGGCATCGACCAATTTTTAGGACTTCTAAGTACAAAAAATCCCAAAACAGCGTGCCAGAAAATCCAAAGTAAGAAACTTCCTTCTTGTCCTTCCCAAAAACACGAAATCATGTAATGAGCTGGCAAATGGTTGGACGAATGCTCCCAAGCATAATGGTATTCGTAATAATGGTTGTAAATAATGCCAAAAAGCGAAACAATCACTCCAAGCACCGCAATGGCATGTAGGTAAAAAAAAGATTGGGCAAATTTCTGCCAAGAATTTGAGAAAGCATCTTCGTTACTAGCTTTTAAAAATGCATAAGACGCTACTAATGAGGCCACAAATGAGACAATTATACTAAGATGTCCACAATTACCGATTGCTAAATGAACCATTTTAAAGTGCTATTTTACGAAAGAAAGCAGACGTTTTAAGTAATAAAACCACTCTACTTTCTATTGGTTATGAAAAGAGGTGCAATTTGCGAAAGAAAATGGGAGGATTTTGAGATTTTGTTTTAAATCCACCTTGTGAGGATGTAAATTTTCTAAAAACAAGCAGGCATTTCAATCCAAATGAGTAGAATTATAGAAATATTTAAGCATTGAGATACTTTCTTGACATATCGTACGTGGGCACTCGTTTTGCTGGTTGGCAAGTTCAGAACAATAATCAGGACGTGACAACGGTGCAACAAATGGTTAACCAAGCACTTAGTACCATGCTTCGTGTACCAATCGAATGCCTTGCGAGTGGCCGAACCGACACGGGGGTACATGCTACGCATCAAGTAGTGCATTTCGATATTGAAAAAGAACAGGATTTGTCGCGTTGGATTATTCGACTGAATTCACTTTTGCCTAACGATGTGGTGGCAAATTGGGTGCGCCCTGTAAAGCAAGAAGCTAATGCTCGTTTCGATGCCTTTTCGCGCACCTACCATTACAAGGTTTCTGCGGTCAGAAATCCGTTTTTAGTAGAACGGGTACTGTTGGTTTTCAAACCTTTAGATCTTGAAAAGATGAACCAAGCTGCGCAGATTCTTTTCAAACACGCAGATTTTGAATCGTTCAGCAAAGTACATACCGATGTCAACCATTTCAACTGCACCATTACCGAGGCGCATTGGCAACAAGAAGATGATTTGTTGATTTTTACTATTTCGGCCAATCGATTCCTACGCGGAATGGTGCGCACAATAGTTGGCACGCTCATAGATGTGGGTTCGGGCAAAACGAGTTTGGTACAGTTTGAACAAATCATCCTCGATCGCAACCGCAAAAAAGCAGGTCATGCGGTGGCTCCTTATGGCTTGTATTTGGCCAAAGTAGAATATCCTGAAGAGGTTTTCAGATAGGCCACGTCATTTGGCACCAACAAACCAATGCACATGTTCAAGAATACTAGAAGCAAGAATAATTTATGAATTATTTTTCACTTATAATTAGCTGCGGTAGAAAAATGTAGAGAATGGCATTTAGCGAGCAATAAAATACCTAAAGCTGATTTTTATCTGCTTTAGGCCTAGTCTATACTCTAATTCTTGCTTATTTTTGAAACGCTTTCAAATTATTTTTGTAAGCGTTTTATTTTTTCATCCTTTTATACATTATTTCAAAGAGGATGATTTTGACTTTGTGTTAAATATAGGAATATTCACTTTTAACTACTTTTAGTATGAAATCCATCTTGAAAAAGATCTTTTCGTGGGATAATTTTTTGGCCACGGGTTTCCTGTTTTTCTTTCTTTATTTACTCTCCAACATCACAATTCAATCCGAAATATTCAATCCCGTATCGGACATGTTTGGCGATTTTGAGATTACAGATTTAGTTTCTTCCAAAATCGAAGAAGACACGCCCGAGGATACTAATATTGTGATGATCAATATTGGAAATCTTTCAAGAGAAGAAATTGCGGCCGAAATAGACATTATCAACAAATACGATCCTAAAATAATCGGGATGGACGTTTTTTTTCGCAAGCCAAAAGACATGGACGACACATTGATGAAGGCGATGAGTCGAGTCAAAAATCTGGTACTGGTGAGCAAACTCCACTACAACGAAGCAATAGAGAACTTTGATTCTCTCGAAACTTCTAATACAAAATTCACCCAATTTGCCACCACAGGCCATGCCAACTTTATAACTGAAGGAGACGAAATGTTCCGAACTGCACGTACTTTCGTACCATTTGATACTCTTCAAAAAGAGAAAAAACAAGTAGCAGTACCCGCTTTTGCCAGCAAAATCGTAGAAATATTCGATCCAAATGCGTATAAAACATTGGCAGAACGAAAAAACGAGATAGAATTAATACGATACCGAGGCAATATTTTTGGAGGACGCAGAAAGTTTTATGTCATAGATATTGACGACTTGTTTTCTGAAAACTTTGAACCCAACCTTGTCAAAAACAAAATTGTTCTAATGGGCTACATGGGCGAGCGAGTGCCCGACACAAAAAACACTTGGGATAATGATAAATTTTTTACGCCACTGAATAACAAATATGTAGGAAAAGCCTTTCAAGACATGTTTGGAGTGGTGGTACATGCCAATATTATTTCCATGATCCTTCATCAGGATTATATCAATGAATCGAACAATCTGTTCGAATTTGGAATTGGTTTTCTGATCTGTTTTTTCACTATCGCCTTGTTTCATCTTACACTAGAATTCATTCCGCAGCTTTTCGACCCTGTCACCAAAGCATTTCAATTGGTCATTATCGTGGTGCTCAATTTTATAGTTGCCTATTTGTTTTTGGTCAAAAACTACAAGATAGATTTCGGTATTGCTCTGGTAGCCATTGCATTAGCTCCCGACTTGCTAGAGATATATTTGCAATTAGTAAAAAAAGGCTTTACTTTTCTTTTCAAAAAAGTATATATTCGTAAAACAGAGCAATCAAAAACTCAATGAAAAAGATCTTTTACATCACATTTCTTTTCGTTTCGACCATCGCGATGGCGCAGGACGATATTGCATTCAAAGTATTATTCAGCAAAGGAGCGAATACACTCGAAAATGGCAAAGCTATTCTGACAGGTACAAAAATCTTGAAAGGCCAATCAATCCGCATGGTAGATGGTGGTTATTTAGGAATGATTTACAAAACGGGCAAGTCGGTAGAATTGAAAAAGCCTGGAGTATATGCAGTCAACGATTTGGAAAAGAACGTTTTAGCTACTTCCGCTTCCTTTTCTAAAAAATATGCAGACTTAGTCATGAATGAAATGACGAAGAATTCAGAAGATTTGACAGAAAACAGGAAAAAGAAAATGGGCGTGACAGGATCGGTAGAAAGAGGAATTGAAGATGGATTAACGCTATTCTTGCCCAAAAACAGTGAATTGCTTTCGCATTTTGTCAAAATACAATGGTTGAAAGAAAAAGAAGCGACCAATGGCTATGTAGTAAAAGTAAAGGACATGTTTGATGAGCCTTTAAAAAACTACGAAACCTTGGATACCTTCGTAACGGTGAGCGTGGCTGACTTGGATCTGAAACAACACAAATCGTTTATCGTAACGGTAGAGCCAAAATTGGTAGAAGGAAAAACAGCTGTTGGCGAAGGAAAATTGGTAAAAGTGTTGGATGGCAAAAAGGCAGACGATTTGCATAAAGAGTTAAAATTGATCAAAGAAGAAGCTGGCGAAGAATCGGCTATGAGCAAGATTATTTTGGCCTCGTTTTGCGAACAAAACAAATTGTACTTGGAAGCAATCAGCTACTATGAGCAAGCGATTTTGCTAGAACCAAGTGTAGACGAATACAAAATCGCCTATAACAACTTTTTGGAAAGAGTAGATTTGGGACATATCAAAAAATAGGGTTTAATATTTGTTTGAAAAGCGAGAGGCCGTTCTGAAAAGAGTGGTCTCTCGCTTTTTCTGCGGAAAAACATTCAGAATGACCAAAAATGATTTAAAAATGGTTCAGTTTTGCAAATGAAAAAGCTCCTATTGAGGCTCAATATACTTTCTCTTCATTTCCAGCGGTTTGATTGCGCAAACCAGTCGTTGGGAATTGAATAGAATGGATACTTTGTCAGGCAAGAAAACCACTCTTTTAGGTACTCTTAAACTAATTGAAACTGTTTCGGGCAATGCGGTATTTTTCAATGGTACAACTGACGGAATCGTGGTCGATGCCAATCCTGTTGCAAATGCAACGGAATTTACCATTGAGGTGATTTTTAAACCCGAATCCAGCAAGTTCGGTAGAACCACGTTTTGTACACATCGAACAAGACAATAACAACCGAATCACAGTCGAGCTTCGACTCGTGGGTGCATTTTGGTATTTGGATACGTACATCAAATCTGGAACTTCCGAAAAAAACATTGCTCTCGACTGGTATTTTGCATCCAGTTGGTGAATGGTGTCATGTGGCTTTGGTCTAAAAAAATGGCCTCATGACCGATTACGTCAATGGAATCCAGGAACTGTCAGGAGCTGTCACTTTTGCGCCCCAAACTTCTGGAAAAACTAGCATTGGAGTTCGTCAAAATTTGAAATATTGGTACCAAGGAGCAGTAAAAACCCTCAAAACCACCCATTCGACTATTCCGAGTGCTCAGTTTATAACCAGAGAAATTGATCCACTAAATGCCGCTTTGGGAATAACTGAAAACGATATTTCTGCCAGCTTTTCGGTTTTCCCAAATCCTGCGACAAACCAAATTCAACTTTCTTCCATACTCGTCAAACCCGAAAATATCACTTGGATATTGCGAAATGCACTTGGCAATGTAGTGGCAAATGGAGTTTCTAACTTTTTAGTTACAGGATAAAATATTCAAATAATAAAAGGTGATCATTTACCTTTAGGTCTTTATTTTATGCACCTACAACGACAATCGAAATAAGAGATTATGCCAGTGTTGTTTCAAGAAAAGTAATGGAGTGGTCTTTAGAAATCAATTACTAAAAGAAAAATAGTCTTAGTTTTCTTTTAGCTTCAATTCCACACGCCTGTTTAATGCAGGGGCTCGCTCGCCAAATTTATTTGTTCTTCCTTCTGGCACTTCATTTGTTTTCAAATCGAGGTTTGCCGTTTTTAATATTTGCTCGCAGGCCAAAATTCGTTTTTTAGCCAAAGCCAAATTGAAACTATCTGAACCTGACATGTCTGTAAAACCATGCAATTCGATCTCTTTTCCATGCACTGATTTGTAAAAATTCAGTACTTTTTGGGCATCTTTTGCTTTCAGTTTATCGCTGTTATAATCAAAGAAAACAATTAGTTTACTTTCTGTTTGAACGATTGGCACAGAAACGCGTTCTTTCTTTTCATCTACCTCCATATCTTTCATTTTTTCGTCTTTTACAAGTCTAAATTTGATTTTCTGATCGTGGTCATAGTTTTGAAAAAGCATCAAATAATTATCTGGCTTTAAATTTACGAACGTGAACTTTCCGTTTTTACCTAGAACCGTATGTCTTATTATTTTTCCATTTTCATCGAGCAATAACAATAACTGATCTGCAATTGGTTTTTGGGTAGATTTGCTGAACGCCTCTCCTTGAAGCGAAACAACCTGATCATTAGTCAATTTTTTGTAGTTAAACTTGCTAAAATCGCCTTCTGAAACCATCATTTCACTGTCTTCTCGGTTAATGTTTCTTTCAAGTAAATAATCGGGTTCTTTGGAATCGACCACTATGTAATAATCGTCAGGATTTAGATGATGAAAGGCAAAAAATCCATCAGCATTCGTTATTACACCACTTACCACCATTTCGTATTTATCAACAAGCAAGACCAGCTTGTTTTCCAATGGTTTGTTTCCGCTAGTCAAACGTCCGTTTATAACCACTTTTTGGGCGATAACGGACGTGTCGTAGGGTAATCGTTTATAAATCATTTTTTCGGTAACATGGTACACCGAATCTTCAAGTTGATAAATCGTATTGTGGATAAAATCTAAAAGAGGGTGATCGTTCATGACCAATACATGCATGTTTTCACCATCCAATTCGCGGAACACAAAATATCCATCTTTGTTTGTGATGGTTCTATCTATCACATTGTCGCTACCGTCCAATAGTAAAACAATTTCCCCTTCTGGCTCAGCCTGTTTTACTCGACCATGCAAAATTATATTCTTGTCGCGTAACGAATCAGGATGCAGATGACGATAATGGAACGTCAGCATGTCTGCCCGATTGATAGATTTGGTTTTTTCAGGGTTATGATAATACATTTCACAAATGTAGTTTGGATCAAAATCTTCGGTCAGGATAAAGTAATTTCCAATTGGCAAGTTTCGAAATACAAAGTAGCCATTGCGGCCAACTTCTACCCGTTTGATGATTTTTCCGACAGAATCCGCCAAAATAAGGCTCACTTGCTCTCCAGTCTCTTGAGATTTATTTAAAATATTGAGCTTGCCTACCACAAAATTATTTTTAACGATCAGCAAAGAATCTTTCTTTATTTCACCAATTCTGAAATCCACCAATTCTTCGGCATCTACAAAGCCTTCAACCTTATTAATCATGCTCAACTCAGCCGCTGCATTTAATTTAACCGATTGATAATTGACCAAATAATTATCAGGATTGACGTTTGAAAATGAAAAATGTCCGTCTTTCGTTACGAAACTGCGTTTTACAACTGTTTTGTTCTTGTCTAATAAATTAATTATAATTCTTTCGAATGAAACACTAGAATTATTGGGTTTCAAAACTCCTCTGATTTTATTTCCTTTTTGTTTAGAAAAATTGTCTTTATTGATAAGGCTTATCAAAAGAGGGTGATACTTCTTTTCATCATCAGAAGTAGTATAAGCATTGGAAAACGTAAAAATGTCATCACTACCTATACTGCTTGCTCGGTTTGATGATAGATACCCAACGCCTTGACTTTCGTTTTTGATTAATGAAAAATCATCAAAAATGGTATTAAATGGAAGTCCTAGGTTTAATGCCTTTTGCCAAACACCATTCTTTTTTTCAGTCACAAACACATCGTAACCTCCCATGCTGCCATTGCCAGCGGAGGAAAAATATAATTTTCCATCTGATGAAATAAATGGATACACTTCATCTTCCGCACTATTCACATTGACTCCAAGGTTTTCGGGAGCCGCCCATTTGCCGTTTATAAGTTTCGAAACAAAAATATCAGAGCCGCCTTGGGTAGAATCCATGGTAGAGGCAAAATACAATTCTTTGCCATCTGCCGAAATAGTCGGATGGGTGCAGGTATGATACTCATTATTATATGGAAAATCTGATATATTTGTAATCTCATCGTTTTCAATCACGCCTTGTACTATTTGAAGTATGAGTTTTTTATCTTTTGATTTCGCCTTTAGATCACTAAAATTATTTTTATTAAAGAAAATGGTAGAATTGTCTGCACTGAGACTCATAGGGCCTTCGTAGGTTGCCGAATTGATTGATTTAAATACTTCCATAGGGGGCTGAAAACCGTCTTCTTTTTTCTTTTCAGCATAATAAAAATGATAGAACGACTCGCCAGTACCTTGATGGACCGTGTTTTTGCTGTTTAAAGAATAGGCAGATACATATAAAATCCCTCCTTTATAAAATGCTGGACCAAAATCAGTTTCAGGCGAATTGAAAGGTACGCGACTTAAAAAATGTTTCGAAGTATCAATATCAATTACGGCATCAGAAGTCTTATCGGCTCTTTTAGCTGATTCTTTGTAGCGCAATTCCCATCTTTTGCATTCTTCTAAATCGCCAGTTTTACATAGTACATCACTATAATGTTTGTAGTAAATGGGGTTGATATCTGGCCGATCAATCACGCTGGCATATTCCATTACCGCTTCTTGATTATTTTCCACCGCTCGCAAAGCTTCAGCTAGTTTTAGACTTACATCTTTGTTTGGCCCATCTTTCAAAATCGTTCTATAGATTTTGATATTTTTCAGGTACAATTTTTTATCCACCAAGGAATCAAGCTCTGCTTTTTGTCCAAAGGCAACTGTTGCAAAAAATGAACATAAAAGAATGGGAAAACAAAAACGCATAATCAATATGATTTAATATCAATAATTTCAATATATTCAGAATTTGCAATTTGCAAAAAAAATCTTAGGCAAATGTTTTTACGACATTTAATAGTTTTATGTTTTCGTGTTGTATTAGTTTTATATTTGAACTCTGTAAACTTGTAATAAATGAGAATAAGGATTGTGTTGGCTTCTTTTTGCACAAACAGCGACTAATGTTGCATTGACATTGCCTGTAATAGCAGACAACCATCACAAAGGTATTTAGGTCTTATATTTGAAATCCATAAATAATTAAAAACTAGAAATGAAGATAGCTGTTGTTGGTACTGGTTATGTAGGCCTAGTGTCGGGTACATGTTTTGCAGAAACGGGAATTGATGTTACATGTATTGACATCGACCAAAAGAAAATCGACAACCTTCATAAAGGCATTATGCCTATTTATGAGCCAGGTCTTGAAGAATTAGTTCTCAAGAACATGGAAAAAGGTCGTTTGCATTTTTCTACTTCTATCGCAGAAGGAATCAAAGATGCAGAAACAATTTTCATCGCGGTAGGAACCCCTCCTGGCGAAGATGGAAGTGCAGATCTGAAATATGTACTGGCAGTTGCAAAAGCAATTGGTGAAAACTTGCAGAATTATACAGTAGTAGTTACCAAAAGTACGGTGCCAGTAGGAACTTCTGAAAAAGTAAAAGCAGAAGTAAAAAAAGCATTGGATGCTCGAGGAAGCACACAAGAATATGATGTGGCTTCGAATCCTGAATTCTTGAAAGAAGGTGCGGCTATTGACGACTTTGGAAAACCAGACCGTATCGTGGTAGGTATCGAAAGCAAGAGGGCGGAAGATGTAATGAAAAAATTGTACAAACCATTTTTGATGAATGGTCACCCACTTTTGTTCATGGATATTCGTTCTTCGGAAATGACCAAATATGCGGCCAATTCTATGCTGGCAACTAAAATCAGTTTCATGAACGATGTAGCCAATCTTTGTGAATTGGTTGGTGCAGACGTGAACATGGTACGTAAAGGAATCGGTTCTGATGCTCGTATAGGAACCCGTTTTATCTACCCAGGCGTTGGTTACGGAGGATCTTGCTTCCCGAAAGACGTAAAAGCATTGATCAAAACTGCCAAACAATACGGCTACGACATGCGTGTTTTAAACGCAGTAGAAGACGTAAACGATTCACAGAAAGAAGTACTTTTCAACAAAATCACAACGAAATTCGGTACCGATTTAAAAGGTAAAACCTTCGGAATGTGGGGATTGTCTTTTAAACCAAAAACGGACGACATGCGCGAGGCACCTTCATTGGTGATTATCGAAAGCATATTAAAAGCAGGTGGACAAGTGAAAGCTTACGATCCAGTAGCGATGCACGAAGCGGAGAAAACACTCGGTGACACGATTACCTATTGCAAAGACGAAAACGAGACTTTAATTGATATTGATGCGCTTTTGGTAGTGACAGAATGGCCTGAATTCCGTTCGCCAAACTTCACTGTGATGAGCAAATTGATGAAAAGCAAAGTGATTTTTGATGGAAGAAACGTATTCGACCTTGCCGAAGTGAAAGAATTAGGCTTCGACTATCATTGCATTGGTATTAAAACAGTATAATTTAAGGCATTAGGTTTGGGTATTAGGCTTTTGCTTTTACCTTAAAACCTAAAACCTAACTTAAAACCTCAAAAAGAAATGGCTAAGAAAAGAGTATTGATAACGGGTGCGGCAGGCTTTTTGGGCTCGCATCTTTGCGACAGGTTTATCAAAGAAGGTTACTATGTGATCGGAATGGATAACCTAATTACGGGCGAGTTAAGAAATATTGAACATTTGTTTAAACTGCCTGACTTCGAGTTTTACCACCAAGACGTGAGTAAATACATCCACGTACCTGGCGAGTTGGATTACATCCTGCATTTTGCATCGCCAGCTAGTCCGATTGATTATTTAAAAATCCCGATCCAAACATTGAAAGTGAGTTCATTAGGAACACACAACGTGCTTGGTTTGGCTCGCGCAAAAGGTGCGAGAGTATTGGTGGCTTCTACTTCTGAAGTATATGGCGATCCATTAGTTCACCCACAAACAGAAGATTATTGGGGAAATGTAAACCCAGTTGGACCAAGAGGTTGCTATGACGAGGCTAAGCGTTTCCAAGAAGCGATCACAATGGCATACAACAATGTGCATGGTTTGGAAACTAGAATTGTTCGTATTTTCAACACCTATGGCCCAAGAATGCGACTGAACGATGGTCGTGTATTGCCTACTTTTATTGGACAAGCAATTAGAGGTGAAGACCTTACCGCTTTTGGTGATGGAACACAAACTCGTGCGTTCTGTTATGTTTCTGATTTGGTGGACGGAATTTACCGTTTGCTTTTCAGCGATTATCATTTGCCTGTAAACTGTGGCAACCCAGTGGAAATCACGATGAAGGAGTTTGCGGAGGAAATTATCAAGTTGACAGGTTCTGGCACAAAAGTGATCTACAAGCCACTTCCTACTGACGACCCGAAACAACGCAAGCCAGATATTACGCGTGCAAAAGAATTACTAGGTTGGGAGCCTAAGATCGACCGTGCGGAAGGGTTGAAAATTACTTATGATTATTTCAAGAACCTGCCTGAATACAATATTGTACCTAAGGAGTTTCAAAATAAATAGGCTTAAACTACCTCGCTGGATTTGGTTAGATAAAAACCACGAATTGGTGGAGTTTATCTTCCACCGAAAAAAAGAGGCTGTACTAAATGGTGAATGCTTGAAATTTTCGTTGTAATATTTCAAGCAAATAGCTTTAAAATAAGCTGATTTATTGCACTAAAAAAAGTGGCTGTTCTTTTAGGACAGCCACTTTTTTATGTCCTGTTTTATAAGTGAAATATAATTTTACTATTTAGGTAAGAACGTCAATCTGAGTTCGATCAAATGTCAGTCAGATCTTCTTACTGAATTGAATCTGAACCCCCGCAGGAAGCAGTCGAAAAATAGCCAAATGAGCTACACATTATCAGAAAAGCCTATTACAAAATCGACCGATTTCTTTGTGGAGAAATCGGTCGATTTGCTATTTAAATGAATTTTCAAAAACTAGGTAAATTCAAATTAATAGGCCACTGCAAACAATACGCGCTTGTTCGAATCTTTGCCAGTAAAAATACATTTTCCAATTTCTTCAACCGCATCCAAAGGAATACAACGAATAGTGGCTTTAGTTTCTTGTTTGATTTTTTCTTCTGTTTCAGAAGTTCCGTCCCAATGCGCCAGTGCAAAACCGCCTTTGTTCATCACCGCTTTGAATTCTTCCAGGGTATCGACCTTGTGTGTACTTTCTTCTCTGAATTTCAGGGCTTTGTTATAAATATTCTGCTGAATTTCCTCAAGCAACTCTGGAATTCTAACTATCAACTGTGAACTGTCAACTGTGAACTTCTCTCTTGTGTCTCTTCGTGCAATTTCTGCCGTTCCGTTTTGCATATCACGCGGACCAATAGCAATACGTACAGGAACACCTTTCAACTCATATTCAGCAAACTTGTAGCCAGGCGTATACTTATCAGTATCGTCAAATTTCACTGAGATGCCTTTTGCCCTAAGTTCTTGTACTAATTTTTTAGCTAATTCGCTAATTGCTGCGAGTTCTTCGTCCTTTTTAAAAATTGGAACAATCACAACTTGAATTGGAGCCAATCTTGGAGGCAACACAAGTCCTTGATCGTCAGAGTGTGCCATAATGAGTGCGCCCATCAAACGCGTACTTACACCCCATGAAGTTCCCCACACATATTCCAATCCGCCTTCTTTTTTGGCGTATTTTACTTCGAAAGCTTTCGCAAAATTTTGTCCCAAAAAGTGGGAGGTCCCTGCTTGTAAGGCTTTTCCGTCTTGCATCATGGCTTCGATGCAATACGTTTCTTCAGCACCTGCAAAACGTTCATTGGCTGTTTTTATCCCTTTTACAACTGGAAGTGCCAATATATTTTCAGCAAAATCAGCATAGACATTTAGCATTTGCTCGGTTTCTTCGATCGCTTCCATTTTGGTAGCGTGGGCAGTATGGCCTTCTTGCCAAAGAAACTCAGTAGTGCGCAAAAACAAACGTGTACGCATTTCCCAACGCACCACGTTGGCCCATTGGTTGACCAATAATGGAAGGTCACGGTACGACTGGATCCAGTTTTTGTAAGTACTCCAAATAACGGTTTCAGAAGTCGGACGCACGATTAATTCTTCTTCCAATTTCGCAGCAGGGTCTACTACTACTCCACTTCCATCTTCCGCATTTTTTAGACGATAATGCGTTACAACGGCACATTCTTTCGCAAAACCCTCGACATGTTGAGCTTCTTTGCTAAGAAACGATTTGGGGATAAAAAGAGGAAAATAGGCATTTGAATGGCCAGTTTCTTTAAAACGTCTGTCCAAATCGGCCTGCATTTTTTCCCAGATCGAATAACCATAAGGTTTGATCACCATGCAACCACGTACTGCCGAGTTTTCGGCCAAGTCTGCATTTTTTACTAATTCATTGTACCAAGCCGAATAATCTTCGGAACGTTTAGGAAGTGCCATTTTTTAGTATTGAGTAGAACCTATTTCGTATTGCAATTTTTGCAGAATGAATTTGCAAAGTAAACAGTTGTAGATGGATTTTCTAAATCTGAATTCCATTGCAAGGTTTTCGCTTACCTTCTGCGCTTCTATATTATTAAGAGCTAGTATGTCAGAAAACAAACTGATTGTATTATTTTTGTAATAAATTAAACGAAGTAAAGAATTGAATTTCGCTTATAAATATTTGATTGCAGGTCTTTCAATGACAGCTTTTGTTTCTCAGGCGCAGCAAAGACCACATTATAGTCAATATATGATGAACCAGTATTTGCTAAACCCTGCGGTGGGCGGTACTTCTGATCATTATGACTTTCGTTTGGGGCATCGTTCGCAATGGTATGGGATCAAAAATCCAACTACTGGCGACAACATCGCACCACAAACTTCATATCTCTCGGGTCATGCGCATCTGGGTAGGCATATTGGCCCGAATGCACGCAGGCACAAAAATGAATCTGATTGGCATCATGGTTTTGGCGGGCTAGTTATTCATGATGTTACTGGGCCTACCAGTCGCACATCGGCTTATGGCTCATACTCTTACAATACTAAAATTTCCAAAAAACTCACCATTTCGGTAGGTGCTGCGATTGGTTTTCAGCAATACAAACTGGACGGAAGCAAACTCATACTAAGCGACCAAAGCACTGGTGCACTAGGCACTTCGGTAGATTGGGCTCCGGACATGAACTTGGGCTATTGGTTATACCACGAAAAATATTATTTCGGAGCATCAATCAATCAGATTTTCCAGAACAAACTCAAGTTTACAGGAATCTCCGAAAATGGTACCAACAAACTGAATAACCACTATTTTGTAACAGCTGGTTACAATTTTGGCCACAATACCGATTTACATTTTATTCCTTCGATTCTCGTGAAATTTGTAAGCCCAGCACCCGTCACGTTCGATGTGAACCTGAAAGTGCGCTATAAAAACATGGTTTGGGGAGGTTTATCATTCCGCAGAGAAGATGCGGTGGTGATTCTTGCTGGCGTAACGATTAATCACCTAATTGATGTTGGTTATTCGTACGATTATGGCTTTTCGGCACTTTCAAAACTCAGCAATGGTTCGCACGAAGTAATGTTAGGTCTTCGCCTAAAACCAGCCGCAGAACTCAGAAGTCCATCTGATTTTTGGTAAGATCCAGCAGTATGGCTTTGTAAGTAGTTGATAGTCGACAATTAACAGTCCTGCATCTATCACAAAATCAATTGGTTTAAAACTAAAAAGGCTTACAAAAATGATTTTGTAAGCCTTTTTAGAATGGGCAAGAATTGGTGCAATTACTAAGCCTCACCCATTTTTCCACCAAAGTGCATCGGGAATCTTGGCGCTTCTTCTATCTGTTTGATGTGACCAAAGCTTTCTTCGAATTTTTTGATATTGTCGCCTAACGCGAATAATAGTCTTTTGGCATGTTCGGGCGTAAGCACGATTCGCGCTTTCACTTTTGCCTTTGGCACGCCAGGCATCAATCGGATAAAATCAATCACAAACTCGCTATGACTATGTGCAATCATGGCAAGGTTAGAATAAATACCTTCTGCCATCTCTTCCGAAAGCTCAATATTTATTGCGTTATTATCTTGTGGCTCTTCCATTTTTAGTATCAAGTATTAGGTAGTAAGTATCAAGTATTTAGTATTTTGACAAGACGCTTTAATGCCACAAAAACTGACGACTAGCGACTGACAACTAAAGACTAAATTAGTTGTTCATCGAAACCAAGAATTCTTCGTTGTTTCTGGTGCCTTTCATGCTGTTGAGCAAGAATTCCATTGCTTCTGCCGAATTCATGTCGTTCATGTATTTGCGCAAGATCCAGATTCTTTGGAGTTCTTCTTTAGTCATCAAAAGCTCTTCCATACGAGTACCAGAAGCAGGTACATCTATCGCTGGATAAACGCGTTTGTTCGAAAGCTTACGATCCAACTGGAGTTCCATGTTTCCTGTTCCTTTGAATTCTTCAAAGATTACTTCATCCATTTTTGAGCCGGTTTCGATCAATGCAGTGGCCAAAATGGTCAATGAACCGCCATTTTCGACATTACGAGCCGCACCAAAGAAACGCTTTGGTTTGTGAAGTGCATTGGCATCCACACCTCCAGAAAGAATTTTGCCAGACGGTGGCGATACCGTATTATAGGCTCTAGCCAGACGAGTGATCGAATCGAGAAGAATCACTACATCGTGACCACATTCTACCATTCTTTTTGCTTTTTCGAGCACAATACTTGCCACTTTTACATGGCGATCGGCTTGCTCATCAAAAGTCGAAGAAATCACTTCGCCACGTACACTACGTGCCATGTCGGTTACTTCTTCTGGTCTTTCGTCTATTAGCAATACGATCAGATATACTTCTGGATGATTCTCGGCAATGGCATTGGCGATATTTTTGAGTAATACCGTTTTACCAGTTTTGGGTTGTGCCACAATCATTCCTCTTTGTCCTTTTCCGATAGGGGCGAAAAGGTCCAAAATTCTTGAAGAATAATTATCGGCTTTAGTGGTCAGTTTTAATCGTTCATTTGGGTGAATCGGGGTCAAAAATTCAAACGGAATACGATCTCTGATTTCCTCGGTCGTTTTGCCATTGATGGTTTCTACTTTCAAAAGAGCAAAATATTTCTCTCCGTCTTTGGGCGGACGAACGCTTCCTTTTACGGTATCGCCCGTTTTCAGACCAAACAATTTTATTTGCGAAGGCGAAACATAAATATCATCTGGACTGGCCAAATAGTTATAGTCAGACGAACGCAAGAATCCGTATCCATCTTGCATCATTTCCAACACACCTTGGCTTACAATGACGCCTTCAAACTCGCGTTGCTGAACAATCGGTACGGCTCTGCGAGGAAGTTGAATGATTTCTTTTTCTGGTTTTGGAGCTGCCGTTTCGGCCACTACAACAGGTGCTTCTTGAGTATATTCTTGATTCTGAGATATTTCGGCCGCTACAGGCTGCTCAGTGCGCGTACGCATTCTGATTTCAGGTTTCGGCTTGAATTCTACTTCCTCTTGCTCTTGAATAGCTTGCTGAATGACTTGAGGTTCTGGTTTTGAATCTTCTATAGCCGTATCCACCAATACATCTGGTTCGGCTGCACGCACGTTTTCTCTTTTGCGCACTCGGATTGGCTCGCGTTTTACAACCTCTTTGGGCTCTTCCTCTTCTGTGATTTCTTGAACAGGAACTTCGGTTTTAGCTTGAGTTGGAATGGGTAGTGCTGGTAATTCGCTGTCTGGGGTGACGGCTTGTTTGTCTAAGATCTTGTAAATCAACTCTTCTTTTGAAAGTCTTTTTGCATTTTTGATAACAAGTTTTTCAGCAATTTCTCTCAACTCAGAGGTGAGTAGAAGATCCAAATCGGTAATGTTGTACATGTGTTATGGTACGGGATTGTATGATGAATGAGAGCAGTAGAAAACGATTATGTGTTCAGGTTCAGCCTAAAATATAAAAAAGATTGGCAAACAAGAATTTTACTGAAAAGGAGTGCGGGAACGTGATTCCTTAAAAATCATCCGCAATTGTAGGACAATAATAGGCCTTCGTATTTTAAAATACAAATTTCCACTTGAATTATTCTCTTTGTTAGAAAACGACTATTGGCTATCTGTCGGAATGCGAACGTTCCATTTCGGCCGAGAACCAAAGTGGAATAGCCGAAACCAAAATTGTCCAATAAGGAATCCGCATGACCAATTGGTCGAAGAAAACAAATGTGATTACCAAAACGACTAGCCATTTGTCGTATTTTTTAGTAAAAAAGCTCACTAAAAAAGCCAATTCCAACAAAGTAGCCAATACATATAAAGTCTGCGAAAAAGCCGTATGTTCGATCAAGTAAAAATGAACTTGACACAAAAATGCGTTGCAATTATTGGTCAGATAATTGGAATGCTGTGCGATCAGAATATTACTGAATTCATCGGGCACAAAAACCGCACCTCGCGCTACTTTCCATACGCCAGCGGTGCCAAGTGCATAAACGAACGACCAACGAGCCATTTTTATCACCCATTGAAAATGCACCTTCTTATTCGCAAAAAACATCGCTGACAAAATCACATACGGCACATACGGCTGCAAACTCACTTGTTTCAGAATGCTCTGAAGTAAAAAATAAAGACTTAGAAGGAGCATGAACGATATTCCTAACGCTTTATTAAATGAATTATGTTTCATGTAAATAATCGTAATTCCAATCGGGAATATCAAAACCAAACTATCCAATATCAAAAACGAACTTGGATGTGAAATCAGAAAATGAGGCAAATGTGTTGCGATTAGAGCCAGTTCTACAAGGTCGCGATTGTGACTAATCGAAACGGGCTGGAACTGTGTCAAGAAAAAATGATTGGCGTACCCAAATGCAAACACCACATAATAGAACACCAAAAAATTGAGCATATAAACATGCTTCAAACTCATATTTCGCAGTCTATTCATGAACTAGCAAGGTTTTACGGATCAAAAAATAGCGGGCATAGTCGTAGCCATATTCGCTTTCGTACACTTTCATGCTGAAAATTGGCTCCTTCAAAATATGCGCCAAATAGATTTTGTAACGATGAGAAAAAGTACTGTTTTTTTCTATTTTATTTGTAATCGCAGGTTCTAAAAACGGATATAGGTGGTTAAAATTCAGGCTATTAAATCCCTTTTTCATCAGATTTTTATCTTCTTCGAAATCATTGCAATGCCTGTTTTTTTCACGAATTCTGAGCGGATTAAAAAGAGCCTCCCAAAGGTGTATTCTATAATCAAGCGCATCCAGTTTTTGGCCATTTATCTCCAATTCGTACGTTACATAGCTTTTCTGTCTTGGTTCGATTTGCGAATACATCCCATAATGTACGATTGGAAAAAAAGTGACGCTTCCTGCCAAATCGCACACTACTTGCACGCTACCGAGCAACAAGGCAAGCGACAAGGCTTTGTTGCTGAAAATGACTTTCAAAAAATGCATCGAAAAATAGATTTGAAATAACCCAATACAAAGGTAACATTTAAACCTCTTTGGGCTGAATGATTTATATTTCGCAGAAAAATGAGGAAATTCAAGCGTACACTTCTCAGTTAATTAGTAGTTTTGCAAGTTTCTAAAAATAACCCCAGATGAGCGCAGTAGCAGAATCGTTGAAAGTACTCTCCGACCGTATCAATGCCTTAGAAGAATCGGCCACTATCGGAATGGCTAAGAAGGCGCGCGAACTAAGCGCACAAGGTGTATCGGTAGTTAACCTAAGTTTTGGCGAGCCCGATTTCCAAACTCCACAACACATCAAAGACGCTGCCAAGAGAGCAATTGATGACGGAAAAACGTTCTACACACCAGTAGCAGGTATTCCTGAATTGAAAAATGCGGTAGTAGCCAAATTAAAACGCGACAACGGCCTGGAATACAAGCCTGAAAATATTGTAGTTTCAACTGGTGCCAAACAATCAATTGCAAATGCTTTGCTTTGTTTGCTTAACCCTGGTGATGAAGTAATTATCTACTCGCCATATTGGGTGAGTTATTCTGAATTGGTAAAATTGGCTGAAGGAAAAGCTGTTTTGATCGAAGGAAGCATTGAAAATAATTTCAAAGCTACTATTGAGCAATTGCGTGCAGCAATCACGCCACGTACTAAAGTGGTGATGTTCTCTTCGCCTTGCAACCCAACTGGTTCAGTTTTCAGCGAGAAAGAATTGAAAGAAATCGCAGACGAATTGGTGAAACATGACAACATCTACGCTTTGGCAGATGAAATCTACGAATTTATCAACTTTGGCGAAAAACATGTGAGTATCGCTTCGTTTGCAGGAATGCAAGAGCGTACAGTGCTTGTAAATGGTGTTTCAAAAGGATATGCCATGACAGGTTGGAGAATTGGCTATATGGCCGCTCCGAAATGGCTAGCCGATGCTTGCGACAAATTGCAAGGCCAAGTAACTTCGGCTACTTGCTCGATCGCACAATGGGCGGCAGTGGCTGCAATTAGCGGCACAATGGATACAACCAACGAAATGAACAAAGCATTCCTTCGCAGAAGAGATTTGGTTTTTGGTTTGTTGAAAGACATCCCAGGTATCAAGACAAATCTTCCAATGGGTGCATTTTATTTCTTCCCAGACATTTCGGCTTACCTTGGTAAAACAACAGCCGAAGGCGCTAAAATCAAGGAAGCGATGGATTTGTGTCTGTATATCTTGAGCGAAGCACACGTTTCTACAGTTCCTGGCGATGCGTTTGGAGTTCCGGGTTATATCCGTATATCCTTTGCAGCTTCGGACGAAAGCCTAGTTAAAGCGATGACAAATATCAAAGCTGCTTTGGCTAAATTGGTTTAAAGTCTCAAGTTCAACGTTCAAAGGGATTTCTTTGAACGTTGAACTTTTTAAAACTAAGAAAACATGAAAATACTTCTTGACATAAAAGACCATAAAGTAGATTTCGTTTTGGAATTGTTGAAGAATTTCACGTTTGTAAAAGCCACTCCGCTTCAAAATACAAACTCAGAATTAACCAACGAAATAGCCAATTCGGTAAAAGAAATGAATTTGGTGCTTTCGGGCAAAAGTAAAGCAAGGCCTATTCAAGAGTTATTGGATGAATTATAGTGTTCTCACGATTGCCCCCTTTTGATTCGAAATTCAAAAGATTAGTAAAAAATATCCCTCTTTAAAAATCAGAAATCGCACAACTTGCTACTGATTTAAGCAATAACCCATTGTCAGGCACGCTTTTAGGAAATAATTGTTTCAAAATAAGACTTTCAATTACCTCGAAAGGAAAAGGCAAACGAGGTGGTGGAAGAATTATAACATGTGTAAAAGTAGTTCAAGAGACGGTCTACTTGCTTTCTATTTTTGACAAATCAGAAGAAGAAACAATTTCAGAAAATGAGCTTATTCAACTTATTTCTCATATTCAGTAAATAAAAATAGTTCAGAATGCTCTTTTTAAGATTATTAATGTTAATCGTCTCACTAAAAATCACATTCTAGAAGAACTAAATCAGGAAAAAAGCTAATTTTGTTTTTTATAAATACAATTTAAGGTGTTGAAAAAATCAATTTTCGTTTCGATTGCATTTTTGCTTTTATTGAATGTGCTAGGTTTGGCTCAAAAACAAAAGAAAGTAGAATATTCAGGCTTTTTTGATTCGTACTATTACCGCGGGCCAATCAACCTGACATTGGGGGTGAATGCTGCCGGTTATATGGGTGATCTGGGTTTTATGCCTAATCCAAAACTAGCTCCTGGATTCAATCTTGGAGTCAACTACAAAGTTTGGCCTAAAACCTATTTTGGTGCCGAACTGAATAGCTACACCATCGGTAGCGAAGTGAGAGATACGAGCGGTAAAATTTCCTTCTCTACCAATATTTATGAATTGATCGGCTATGGTCGTTTCGACTTCTTAGATAGAAGAATCCATTTCAAAAACGATATCAACAAACGCCCACATCGTATTCGTCCATTCTTGACACTTGGAATTGGGGCTGCTTATTTTGACCCCAAAGTGGCAGTGAGCGATTCTAATTTTTTCAAAAAATACGAAGTAGCCAAAACGACCAATATCGCCATTGTACTTCCTGCTTCATTAGGCTTGGCTTTTTACCTCAATAAACGTTTTTCATTGATTACCGAATTTGGCTATCGTTTTGCCTTGACCGATGCATTTGATGGAATCAACAAATTGAATACTTCTGGCAAAGATTCTTATTTCACTGGCACGTTCAAATTGCAATACACCTTTCATCCATTAAGAAAGAGAAGAGCGAAATATGTGGCACCACCAGCCGGATATGGCGCTCCGACCAATGGTGACGGTGGTAGCTCTGCTCCTAAAGACAGCACATTGAACGCTCCAATACTTCCTCCAGGCGAAATTGCCCCTCCAGCAGCGCCATCTGATTCTTCTGCAGCTCCAGCGGGTGATGGTTCTGGACAAATAACTGCGCCTCCTGTCGACAATAAACCAAAAGAGTTGACTGACGAAGAGAAGAAAAAACTTCAAGAAGAAAAAGAGCAAAAAGAATGGGAAGAAAGCTCTAAACCAAAGAAAAAGGAAACACAACCAGCCAAAAAGAAAAAGGAAGAAGAAGTTCCTAGCGGTTGGTAACGAGGTTTGGGGTATTAGGTTTTAGGGAACAAAATGCTGATGCTCAACTATTTAATTGATTTACTTTTTCCGAAAACATGCGTTTGTTGCGAAAAAGCATTGAATGAACAAGAGCCACATATTTGTGGCTCTTGTTGTTTGGAACTACCTGTATTGGAAACGAATGACGAATCGGCACTTCGAAAACTTGTAGGCAGGGTGAAAATTGAAAAGGCTTATGGGTATTTGAAATTCAATAAATTAGGAAAAGCGCAAAAAATCCTGCACGAACTGAAATATAAAGACAATCAGGAATTGGGAGTTTATATGGGCGAAATATTTGGCATTTTTGTAAATGAAAAATTATTAATAAATAAAATTGATCTCATTTTGCCCGTTCCATTGCATTCAAAACGTTTGAAATCAAGAGGTTATAATCAGGCAGAAGCCATTGCTATTGGTTTGGCCAAACAATTAGAAATCAAACTGGATGCTACTTTGCTCGTCAAATCAAAAGAAGCAATTTCGCAAACTAAAAAAGGACGTTTTGCTCGTTTGGAAAACATGCAAGATTGTTTCACTTTAGCATCTGGCACGGATTTGCGTGGCAAGCATGTAGCCATTGTAGACGATGTAGTCACGACAGGTGCAACACTAGAGGCTTGTTGTCAATGTTTGCTAAATGCTGGTGTGGAACAAATTACTGTGCTGAGTTTGGCAGTGGCTTAATCCAACTCTTTTTTTTGTGCGTAAGAGAAATAAAGTGTTCATTTTTAAATCTTTTAGAGGTGTTTAGAAAAATAATCATTCTTTCGATTGGGCTTTTGTTAGGAACTTTCGCCTTGGCTCAGAAGAAAAAGCAAATCGAATATTCTACTCTTTTTGGTTCGTATTATTACCGTGGGCCAGTGAGTGTGGCAGTGGGCGGGATAAACTGTGGCTATTCGGGCGATTTGGATCGTTTGCCTGGTCCTAAACTGAGTCCTGGACTAAGCCTCACGGTGAGTTATAAAGTGTGGACTAGGATTTATTTTGGTGGCGAAGTGAGCTATTTGGCATTTAAACAAACGGCTGGATTTGGAAAAACAGGATCTATTTCATTCACATCCAAAGCCTATGAAGTGATGGCATTTGGGCGTTTCAACTTGGTTGATCGTAAGATTTTTTATAAACATGACCTGAAACAAAAGCCACAACGTATTCGCCCTTATTTGGTACTTGGCCTAGGAATGGCCTATGTGGTGCCAACGCTTGATTATACTTACACCTATTTCAAATATAATTACGAAAAAAAGACTTCTGCACAAGTCACGCCAGTAATACCAGCTGCATTGGGTATAGAACTTTATCTCAATAAATATTTTTCCGTTTTAGGTGAATTGGCTGCCCGATTTACGTTCACCGACCACCTTGATGGAGTTAATAAATTGAAAACCAAAGGGAACGACAGATATATCAATGTCAATCTGAAGTTGCAATACACTTTTCACCCAATCCGAAAACGTAGAGCCAAATACGAAGGTCCGCCATTAGTCTTTGGTTCTGCAAATGGCGAAGGTTCAAAATCAAAAGATACCACAGGCAAAAAAACAGAACAAAAACCGACTCTTTCCGAAGAAACTCCTGAGCAAAAACAAGATTAGTTGTTAGTAGTTAGTTAACTAGCTACTAACAACTATCTAAATTCCCAACCATTTGAATTCGAACCCTTTGTTGGCACTGAATCCGATTGCAGGGAATGGAAATTTCAGACAAGAAAGTGCGAGGCGTACAAACTTCATAAAAGGGTTGGAATATTCTTTGTACTGAAGGCTAATGTCAAAGGAAATAAAGAATTGACGTGTTCGAGCGAGATGCGAATAATCAGCTAATACATTATTTTGTCCATCAATTTTCCATACATTGTCGTGACCGCCAAGTAAATTATCGGCTCCGTAACCGATGGAAATCTGGAGCCATTCAGGGAAATATTTTTTCTTAAAAAATACATTTGGACTGAAACTGAGCCAATACGTTTGTCCATTGTAATCTTTGATTAATTGGGAAAAAAGATGACTCCCGAGCATTTCCTTGCGCATGACAGCAAACGGACTTAGTTGAAAGGAAAATTTTGGCAAAAAATTCATTTTTTTGAAAGCCTGTAATTGAAGCCATAGAAAACCCGTTCCGAGACAATTGGCCAAAATGTCCGTCCACGAAAAACCATAAGCCTCCGAAAAACCATCTAAGATTTCGACCGGGCACAGGTAAATTATTCCTCCCCAGATGCCTACTTTTTGTGCTTCAGCTGCGCTTACTTTTTGCCAGCGTAGGATTTGAATAAACCAACGACTGATCTGAAAAGCCGCAAAAAAATGCCCCACCTTGTCCATTTGGAGCCATTCGAGCGAATCGTCAAAAAAAGTAAAATGTCCTTTAAAAATCCCTTGATACCAAATTGCGCCCAAAGCGATTAGAATACTGCTATAAATCAGCACACAAATTCCTGCAATTTTCCAAACTCTAGCCAAATCCACTACTTTGTGGTGAAGGTAGGAAATGTGTCTTAAAGCCGAAACGCCTAGTGTCTTTTTGTATATTTGATTGCAATATTTGATTATTTACATGAATAAAAATAAGCAAGAATGGATGCGATCGATGATTAAATTGGTGCGATGGCCAAATCTTGTCATTGTATTTTTTACCCAATATGCGGTCTATTTTTTTCTGGCGAAAAATAAATGGTCTGATTATTCGCTCCTCATTCCTCCTTTTGGCCTTTTGGTATTGTCGCTAGGTACGATCCTGATTGCAGCTGCTGGTTATGTGATCAATGATTATTACGACATCAAAATCGACCTAGTCAACAAGCCCGAACGTATCGTGATCGGTCGAGTAGTTTCGCGCAGGCAAGCCATTATTTTTCATTCTGCACTTAATTTTTTGGCCATCGCGATTGGTTTTACGCTCAGTTGGCGTGTGGCATTGCTCTTTGGTGTTTGCGCTTTTTTACTTTGGTTTTATTCTAATATTCTAAAACGCACGCCACTTTTGGGCAATATTCTGATCTCGGCACTATCAGCTGCGGTGGTGTGGGCGGTGGGTGTTTATCTTGGTCAATACAATCGGCTAGTGTACTCGTATTCCATTTTTGCGTTCTGTATCAGTTTGTTGCGCGAGATTATAAAAGACTTGGAAGATACCAAAGGCGATGCTGCATATGGCTGCAAGACTTTTCCGATCGTGTGGGGAATGCGAAAAACCAAGATTTTGCTGATTGTGATTCTAGTTGTTTTTATCGCTCTTGTCATTTATCAAGCTATTCAACAACCTCAAGAAGCTGTCATATACTGGGGTATTGTATTTCTGCTTTTGTATTTGGGCGTTCAGATTGTGAAAGCGGATAAACAAAAAGACTTTTCGAATTTGAGTGCTTTTTGCAAATGGCTCATGCTGGCAGGGGTGATTAGTTTGGGATTTTGTTGATTAGTATAAAACCCGAACACCTATCGACAATGTACTAGTCGATGGGTGTTCGGGTTTCGTAAAATAGTGTAAATGTGGACTATTGACTCTTGGAATATACGTTTGAAAAATTAAAACCAGATTATGCTTTCTTTCCTAATCCGCCAAGATATTGACAGTCAAGTAAACTTTGCATTCCATTGAACGGCACTGGTACTTTGTCGTAGCCATAGATATCGTTTAGTTTTTTGGTCAAATTATTGTCGCCCATACTCACTTCCACGTCTATCATTTTCATTTGACTTGGATGTTCGTAGCCACATGCGTGTGTAATTTCGAGCATTTCTTTGCGCAAGGTTTTGATGTAGTTGTACAAACGTTCCGATTTCAAGGTCGGATCAATTCCGTTTTGCAACCATTTGTTTGAAGTTGCTACTCCCGATGGGCAGGTGTTTTTGTGGCAAACTTGCGCCTGAATACAGCCAATCGACATCATCGCTTCGCGCGCCACGTTGATCACGTCTGCGCCCATCGACATGGCCATGAGTGCACTAGCAGGGAACCCCAGTTTTCCAGAAGCCATAAATACAATGCGATCTGTCAAGCCACGATCGGCAAATATTTTGTAGACAGACGAGAACGCAAAAATAAAGGGCAACGAAACACTGTCTGCAAATGCTGGAGGAGCTGCTCCTGTTCCGCCTTCGCCACCATCAATGGTGATAAAATCGGGCCCAGTACCGCGTTTTACCATTTCGTCAGCCAATAAATACCAATCGTCTAGTTTTCCAACTGCTGCTTTGAAACCCACAGGTAATCCCGTTTTTTTTGCAATGTCTTCGAAAAAATCAAGCATTTCGGGAACGTTTGAAAAAGCCGAGTGGCTTGGGGGCGAAAACACGTCTTTGCCCATTGGCACATTACGAATGTCGGCAATTTCTTGTGTGATTTTTTTGCCTGGCAACATTCCGCCTTTTCCTGGTTTTGCACCTTGCGAAAGTTTCACGTCAATCGCTCTGATAAATGGGTTGGCATTGACCAAATCGACCAATTTCGACATGGAGAAATTGCCATTTTCATCTCTTACACCAAAATATCCCGTTCCGAAGTGAAACACAATATCGGCACCATAACTGTGGTAAGGCGACAAACCGCCTTCTCCTGTATTCTGATAACAACCCACTTTCAACGCTCCTTTATTGAGCGATTCCACCGCCTTGGCCGAAAGTGAGCCATAACTCATACCCGAAATGTTGGCAATAGAATAGGGACGAAATGGTTTTCTGCGCTTGTTATAAAGACCAATTACTTTGGCACAGGGCACAAAATAGGGGTCATTTTTGGTTACATGATCTTTGGCTGGCACATATGGAAACAAAGCTGGATTGATAAAAACATGTCCCGCACGGTATATATCTTGATCGGTTCCAAAACCCGAAAGATTGTTCTCTCGCTTTGATGAAGCATACACCCACGAACGTTGGCTTCGGTTGAAAGGCAATTCTTCACGATTGTTTGCCACGATGTATTGGCGTAATTCGGGTCCAATTTTTTCGAGCAAATAGCGCAAATGACCTACTACTGGAAAATTGTGTTTAATGGTGTGTTTTTTGTTAATAAAAATATCATGAAATGCCACCATCAGTAGAAACGCAAAAAAGAACAATGCAATTTCCCACCAATAAAGATTGCCCAGATAAGAATTAATTTCTTGAATCATAGTATTTTAAATTGTATGCTGAAAAGATTTAAGCTTTATAAGAAGACAACATCTTCGACCACGTTTTCTCCAATTTCCTTATTTACTAAATTAATGATGTTTTGTTTTGAAAGCATCAAATCTTTTTTCAAAGTAGAAGACGCTATTTTTACAAACATGAGTTTGTTCTTAAAATAGACTTTTTCGGTGCGGCTCGCAATGGTTTTGCCCATAATCCGCTCCCAATTGGCCACTACATAGGTTTCGTTGTATTTGCCTTCGAGTTGGTAAAATTTCAAAAGTTCCTTGATCGCATCGCCCACGCTGATGGCTTTGGACGAGCGAGAAGTGGGTTTTTCGGAGGAACGTGGTACCATGGTTTGATTTGTTTTGCAAGGTACTATTAGTTGTTCCAGATAAGTAATAATGTAGAATAAAGATTGCCCAAATACTTGTTCAGTAGTCCTGAGAATAGATCCTCGAAATGCTAAAATACGCGAAAATTAGGTACTTACGGGAGGACTGCAAGTTGGGTTAAAGAGTGATTCTATTGGTTGTCGGACAGTTGATACTGCTTTCGAAAGTAAATCATTATAGGCTTTTTTCATATGTACTAGCACGCTGTTTTTTTCTTTTATAGCTTTGATGGGCGTGAGATTGTGCGAATTATTTGTCTTTGATAAATCTTCAAAAAAAGGGTTTGTCGACATAGATTTTATCATCAAAAAACGTCCTGTTTTTTATTGCTCCCCAGTTTTCCTTAAATACAGCTAGGTCGTTTGCAGTGGGCTTGCTGATTACAATACTTTCAAGATGAGGTATTTGACTGGTTACATCAAATCCAAGTGCGTAATTTCAAGCCATAGTAGAACATACTTTTGTAGAACAATAGCCCTTGTCCGTTATTTCGCTCGCTACTTTTGCGTTTTTTTTGGCCGAGCAAGTAATCATTGGCATGGAGTTCAAAAGGCTGTTTTGTTTGCCAATATTGATAGGTACGAATTCTTTCAACAAAGAGTCCGAAAGAATCCTGAACGCATCACAAAGGTTGTTTATACGGTATTGAAGGCTACATAGCAAGGTAATTTTGGAAACCAGATGAAAAAGTAGTTTTTGATGAAATTATACATCTGTTTTATTCTGAATTGCTTTTCTAGATGGATGGAAAACAAGTAGATAGTCATGATTTTCTGATTGGTAAACTCAGAAGTATCCTGATTAATCATGGGCGTTTACACTGCTTCGTAACAATATAAATATACTGATTTCCAGTATATTAACCTGTATTTTACTCACTTTTTCGAACTTGTATTACTTTGATTCGACTCTTAATTCGCATGAAGGAACACTGTAGAGAATTCGTTGGTGTTTTATCTGAGTCAAACACATTGATTTGGTAGAACGTAGGTTGATCAAAAAAGAAATTATTTCGCCTTGTCAAAAAGTATACTCCATTTTTAGACTAAATAACTAATCCAACGTAGAAGAGAAGACTACTTTAATAAGGCTGTCGTGTCGCATATTTAATAATTTTGAAGCATTACCATGGATGATCGAAATCTCAAGAAGACCTAAACTGTTAAAAAGGCAAATACAATCTCCTCCGTCCTTCTTAAAGTAAGAATCACTAAGCCCATCTATCATAGTACTTCCAACTTGAATACGTGCCTGGCGCGATTTTGCGACCAATGTATAATCCATTAGTTTGATATTTGAAATCAAGTTTCCGTACGTATCAATATGCGAAATTCTTCCTTCAATTTCGTTTTTGGTTGTTTTTATCTGGCGGCTTATCAAGCGATGAAGTGACATCAATTGTTTGCCAATGTCATATAAAGCCCTACCACTTGCCAGCGCTACAGCGGCATTTGCGAGTACGTTTTTTTCGGGAAAATTGGCTGCAATCAATGGATCGTTTTGCAACTCTACAATCACTGAAGGATTTTTTTCAGAAAGCAACGAAAAAATGCCATTGTCTGGTCCTACAAAATAATGCTCCTCCAGTTTCATTGCGATGTATTTTTCTTCCGATTTGCTTTGAGAACTAACAGCAACTAGATGTACCGTTCCTTGCGGAAAATCACGAAAAACAGCCCCTAACACAAATGCCGCATGGGCAATGTTGAAAGGTTCTATTTCGTGAGAAATATCTAATATATTAATATTAGGAATCACACTTAATATCTTCGCCTTGACAGCAGCCACATAATGGTCGCGCCAGCCAAAGTCGGACAAGAAAGTGATGATTGCCATGTGAGGAAAAAAATATACCTTTAACTTTTTAATTAACAAAGAAAATATATTCGGACCTAAACACCAACTAAGCTTTTGCACGAGTCTGTTATTTATCTCGAAAACATTTCATTAGTCGATTTCTTAGGCACTAATAATGCCAATTTTGACGAAATTGCGTTGGCGTTTCCTACTTCGAAAATAATCTCTAGAGGCAATGAGATACGAATTCAAGGAAAACAGAAGGACGTAAATAGGATCAACGAAATAATTTCTTCTCTCATCAACCATTTTAATAGATTTGGATATTTAAAACCCGAACAAGTGCAAAGCTATCTAATCGATCGAGTATCTATAGAAGAAAAACCTGCGAAAGATGCCATTATTCATTCGGCCAAAGGTTCGGCTATAAAGCCCAAAACTAAAAATCAGCAGAAATTTGCCGATTTGGTTTTGAAGAACGACATCGTTTTTGCTGTTGGACCTGCAGGAACTGGTAAAACCTATATGGCTGTAGCCTTGGCTCTGCAAGCTCTTAAAAACAAGGAAATAAGGAAAATAATTATTACTCGTCCAGCAGTTGAAGCAGGCGAAAATCTTGGGTTTCTTCCTGGCGATTTGAACGAAAAAATAGCTCCTTACCTTCGTCCTGTTTTTGATGCGTTCGAAGAAATGGTGACTCCTGAAAAATTGAAATTTTATCAGGAAAATAATATCATCGAAATAGCTCCGCTTGCCTACATGCGAGGTCGTACATTAAGTCAGGCTTTTATTATTTTAGACGAAGCCCAAAATGCGACAAATGTACAGCTGAAAATGTTTTTGACGCGTTTAGGGCAAGGTTCAAGAGCAATCGTGACGGGCGATATGAGTCAGATAGATTTGCCTCGGAAGCAATTGTCCGGTCTTGCAGATGCGGTACATCGTCTTGGAAAAGTTTCTGGGATTGCTGTAATTGAAATGAAAGGGACAGATGTTTGTCGTCATCCATTGGTCGCTAAAATTATAAAAGCATATGAGGACGAAGAAAATTAGTCAAAAATTTTAGAAGCAAATGAAAGAAGGTTTGATAAGTATTTGGAAAAAGCTGAGGATTGTGCTTTTGGTCATCGTAGTCATTGTAATTGCCGTCTTCAGTTATATTTTTTTTGGTCATTATAGTGATGGATATCGAGGTGGTTCTCTGATCAAAATATCCAATAAAGGCATCATTTTCAAGACGATAGAAGGACAGTTGAATGTAGGAACATTCTTGGATAATGGAGTTAATAAACCATTATCTCCTATTTGGGATTTTTCAGTTAAGGGCGATAAGGCACTAATTGAAAAGTTAGATCAAGCTATTTTGACCAATAAAAGAGTCAAATTGCACTATAAAGAAATGTTTGTGAAACTACCTTGGCGAGGAGATAGTCATTATATAGTTGACGAAGTGGAATTAGTTGATTAGTTAATTTCCTTCAATCTCTACTATATTTGCGCGGCTAGAAAAACGATGGACTCTTCCCACAAAAAAGCATTATTACTTTTAAAAGCAATCATTTTCCTCTACCATGATTTTACGGAGGAGGAAATAAGGCTTTTGCAAGTAACAGCCGATGATTTTGACGCGCAAGAAGAGCTCAAGTGGGCAATGGATTTTGTGAACGAAGATGTTTATACCGCCTACGATCGCACAAGAGATTATCTAAAAAAAGCCTTACAAAACGAGGCCTCTGATAGAAAAGTATCCTATCTGTACGATGTTTGGCTGGCCACCAATTTCAAAGGGCACATTACAGAAATGGAAGCCTTGGCCATGATAAAATTGGCACGTGATTGGAATGTGGAAAGTGATTTCATAAAATTAGTAAGAAAAAAATAAATGAATAATTCTTCATTAAAATTAAGTACTTCATTTTTATTTGTTAGTGCTTTTATCCTCTTTTTTTCCAGTTGTGTGCCTATTCGTAAGCAGTTAGTTCTTACAGACAAAGCAAAATATTCTTTAAAAGAGAAGCAAAAGCTGGATACTATTGTAAGTGTCACACCTTATGAATATAAAGTGCGGAATGGCGATATTCTTTCGGTCGAAATAGTAAGTATTACTCCTGGCGAGTATAATATGTCGAGTGCCGCAAAAGCAGGTGGCGATGTTCCCAACGGATATTTGGTGAATGACTCAGGTTATGTAGACGTTCCAATTATAGGCATGGTGAAAGTGTCAGGTCAAACTGTCGAACAAGCTAGAAATAGAATTAAAACTATCGCATCTGATTATTTAAACAATGTAACGGTAAGTGTGCGTTTATTGAATTTTACAGTGGATATATTTGGCGAAAAGACAGCTCATATCAGTTCCCCAGATGGAAAATTGTCTATTATTCAAGCGATGGCTCTAGTTGGTAATTTAGGTGAGTTTACTAATTACACCAAAATAAAAATTATTAGACAGGTTGATGGTGGGCGTAAAATTCATGTTTTTTACGTTGATATTTCGGATATTGGGATTATAAATCGCCCTGAATATTTTTTGATGCCGAAAGACATATTAGTTTTAGAGCCTAGTAATGCGAAGAATGCTTTAAAATACAGGCAAATCCTTGGAATTGTAACAGGTACAGTTTCAGCACTATTTTTGTTTTTAACAATTAGAAATAGAATAAGTTTATAAATGGAATCTAATAGCGAAGAGTCGATAGACTATAAGAAGTGGTTGTTTCTAATTGCGCAGAACTGGTATTGGTATGTGATCATTCTGGGAATTACATTTTCTGCATCACTTATCTATAAGAGATATGCGCTCAATATTTATAATGTAAAATCTTCCATTTTAGTGAAGATGAATGCGATGGCGCCAATGGCTCAAGGGGCTTATTTTTCGAGCAAATTGGCTCAAAAGAATCTTAATAATGAAATTAATATAATAAAATCGGTGTCTACTATAAAAAAAGTGGTAGATCAAATGAATTTAGATGTTTCTTACTTTTTAGAAGGGAATATTAAAAATTCTGAATTATATCCGAATTCGCCTATTAAAGTAGTGTTTGATTCGAGTGATTATAACAGACCCTATAATGTTGCTTTTAGATTAAAAATCATTAGTTCTAATGAGTTTTCGATTACTCTCAAAGCGAATGATGATTTTTTATTCCCTAAGAAAACGTATAAATTTGGTGACGAAATTGAATTTAAAGGTTATCGTTTTAGTGTGATTAGAAATTTTTTAGCCAACGAAATAGGGGTTAAAGAAGTTTATTTTTTTCAGTTTAATGA
>JAYVIX010000199.1:0-5674 GCA_043769845.1 Cytophagales bacterium | reverse complement strand
AACCAAACGCTTAAGCATATGAGCATGTATTGCTGTACAAAATGAAAACAGAAAACCATCATGAAAGTAACGCCCGAACATAATGAAAGAATAGCCAGCATGAGGTTTGCTTTGGTTTATCCTCACTATGTGGCAAAAATCGAGCGCAAAGGCCGATCAATACAAGAATTACATCAAGTAATAGAGTGGCTGACTGGTTTTGACAACTTAAAAATACAGGAACTGATTGCCGAAAATGTAACCTTTGAATCATTTTTCGAACAAGCAAATCTGCACTCAAACGCTTCTCTGATCACTGGCTTAATTTGTGGCTACAGAATAGAAGAAATCGAAAATACTTAGACACAAAAAGTAAGGTATTCGGACAAGCTAGTGGACGAATTGGCAAAAGGCAGAAAGATGGAGAAAATTTTGAGATAGCTTTATTTTATTGCTGTTTTTACAATCAAGAACTGGAAAAATGATTACTGGTTTAAATCTAATCATTAGGAAGTATGTTCCATGTTCAAGAAATTAGCATTTGTTTTCAAATTCCCGAATACCATGTCACTCATCCTTTTTGATACGCCACTTGCCCATAAGCAAATTCTTCCTCTCACGTTCACACGCCCAATAGCCGAGATTCGTTGTGGTATTTTTACGATACGCGAAAAATGGGAACGCTATTTTGGCAAAGCCTCATGGCTAACGATGGATTACCTTGCCGAAGTGTTTGCGTGTCAATATGAAGCGGAAAACGTGTACATCAATGCCAGTCTTTTACCTTCGGCAGAATTGGTCAGTCAAATATCAGATTTAAAAAAAGGTGACGCATTATTCATCGGTAATAAGCTGCTGGCTTTTGTTGCTGCAGAAGTCAAAAGCAGCGAAATCGAACATCTAATTTTTAGCAAAAAAACCGAAGTTGGCGATGCTCAAATGATCGAACGTCCTTGGCATATCTTTCAGCAAAACGGAAACGAGATCAGAAAAGACTTTCAATACATTCTTTCTACCCAAGAAAACCAGCCAATTGCAGACCCCTATACCACGGTTTACGCCAAGGAGAATATCTTTATCGGGAGGAATGTGAAAATAAAAGCGGCTGTGCTAAATGCCGAAACAGGCCCTATCTACATTGGCGACAATTGCGAGATTCAAGAAGGAAGTCTGATTCGTGGGCCATTTGCACTGTGCGAAGGCAGCACGGTAAATATGGGTGCCAAAATGCGTGGCGACAATACCATTGGCCCATATTGCAAAGTGGGAGGCGAGATCAGTAATTCGATTTTTTTTGGTTACAGCAACAAAGGCCATGACGGTTTTTTGGGCAACTCGGTCTTGGGCGAATGGTGCAACTTGGGTGCCGACACCAACACATCCAACCTCAAAAACAACTATTCGAACGTCAGTATTTATAGTTATTCCGAAAACGAAAATATAGATACTGGTTCCCAATTTTGTGGCCTCACGATGGGCGACCATTCCAAGGCTGGCATCAATACTATGTTCAACACGGGCACAGTAGTAGGCGTGAGTGCCAACGTGTTTGACGGAGATTTCCCAGCCAAGCATATTCCTAGTTTTGCTTGGGGCAAAAACGAAGTCTACGATTTCGACAAAGCCCTAGAAACGGCCAAACGTGTGATGGAACGCAGAGGCAAATCGCTTTCAGAAGCCGAAGTAAAGGTGTTAAAAGTGATTTCTGAGAGAAAATATAGAATTAGTAATGGGCTAATTAGCAAATAGTGTATAGTCGATAGCTAAGAGTTATTTACTAGGTACAAAATCAGTCACTTACAGAGTAATGTTGTATTCGGAAATTTTTAACATAAAAAATTTCCGTAAGTCCAAACAATTCCTAATCTTGTGAGTTCAATCCTAAAACCTTAATAACAAATCATGAAAAAATTAAAACTTACCCTTGGACTACTTATTCAATCGGGTCTTATTTTTTACGCTACACAAGCAAATGCACAATGTTGCAACGTGGTCACTAGCAATGGTGTAGTGGTAGAAACGTCAAATGCAGTGTGTGTTTCAACTATAGATAAATTAGCGACTGATTGCCAAGATTCGGACGGTGACGGTGTGATGGATTCGGAAGACAAATGCCCTACAGTGGCTGGCCCAGTCGCAATGGGAGGTTGCCCAGATTCGGATGGCGACAAAATTGCTGACATCAACGATAAATGTCCTACTGTAGCTGGTTTAGCTACATTGGCTGGTTGCCCAGATGCTGATGGCGATGGAATTACGGATGCTGAAGATAAATGCCCTGCTATAGCTGGAACTGCTGCATTTGCTGGTTGTGCCGATTCGGATGGCGATGGAATTGCTGATCCTGAAGATACCTGTCCTACAGTGAAAGGATTAACTGCATTTGCTGGTTGCCCAGATACAGATGGCGATGGTGTGCAAGATAGCAAAGACGCTTGTCCATCGGTGGCTGGACTTGCCGCTTTTGGTGGTTGTCCTGATACGGATGGTGATGGTGTTCAAGACAATAAAGACAAATGCCCAACAGTTGCGGGTGTTCCAGAAGAAAAGGGTTGTCCTAAAGTAGCCGAAGCGATCATGATCAAAGCGGCCAAATCGGCCAAAGGCGTGTATTTCGAAACAGCCAAAGATGTCATCAAAAAAGAATCTATTGATGACATGGATGTGCTAGCTTCTATCATGAAAGAAGATCCAGCATTGATTTGTACCATCGAAGGCCATACTGATAATGCTGGTAAAGCCGATAAAAACCTAGCTCTTTCGCAAAAAAGAGCGGATGCTTGCAAAGCTTATTTAGTTTCAAAAGGTATTGCTGCCGAATCACTTTCAGCAACAGGATTTGGCGATACTAAACCCGTAGCTGACAACAAAACAGCAGCTGGCAAAGCCAAAAACCGTAGAGTTGAATTTAAATTGAGCCACTAAGAAATTAGTTCCTAGTTAATAGTCGACAGTTAATTGTTGAATCAAAAGTGTTTCAAAACTTCTTCAAAAGAGAGCCGTAATTTTTGTTATGGCTCTCTTTTTTTGCCTAATTAGCCTTATGAATACCAAACAAGAATTGAGAAACCATTGGCTTGAGAAAAGATCCAAACTTTCCGAGCCTCAGAAAAACAATTACAGTCATCAAATTCAAGACTTCCTTTTTGCTGAAATTCCAATTCAGAAAGCCGAACAAGTACATGTTTTTCTGCCGGTGTTGGAAAAAGGAGAAGTGCGTACTTGGTCTACCATTCAGTATATATTCGAAAAATTCGAGCAAGTAAACGTGTGTGCGCCAAGAATCTCAGACGTTAAAAACAGCATCTTGGAAAGCGTTGCTATTGAAAGACACACTTCCTACACCAAAAACAAATGGGGAATAGATGAACCCGAAACTGGCGCAATTATTCAACCCGAAACGATTGATATTATCTTAATTCCTCTAATTATATTCGATACCAAAGGCCATCGATTAGGTTATGGTGGCGGTTTTTATGATCGGTATTTGCCAAAATGTACCAATGCAACCAAGATTGGACTCAGTTTTTTCGAACCAATTGACCAAATTCCTGAGCTAAACGAACACGATATTCCAATGGATTTTTGTGTGACGCCTGAACGGGTATACCGCTTCTACGAAAACAAATCCAAAATATCCGACTTATCTAGTTGCTTATAGAATGCGGCCTCGGTTGAAATGATGTCTTGAGCAACTTTACGTTTTCGTTCTTGCAGTTGTAGTACTTTTTCCTCGATCGTGTCTTTACAAATCATTCGGTAGGCAAACACTTTTTTGGTCTGGCCAATTCGGTGGGTTCGGTCTATTGCTTGAGCTTCCACTGCAGGGTTCCACCAAGGGTCGATTAGGTACACATAATCTGCTTCTGTCAAATTCAACCCAACTCCTCCAGCCTTCAAGCTGATCAAGAACACACGTACCGAATCGTCTGACTGAAAGCGCTTCACCTTCTCTTCGCGTTTCTTTGATGGTGTTTGTCCATCCAAATATTCGTAAACAATTTTGTTGTTTTTCAATTCCTTTTCTACCAAAGCCAACATGCTCGTAAACTGCGAAAAGACAAGTACTTTATGATTTCCTGTTTTCTCGGTAAGGTGATTGATTAGTTCATCCGTTTTTACCGAATCGCTTCCATAATCTTGCTCAGTATTCAGCAAAGCGGGCGAATTGCATATTTGACGCAGTTTCAGCAAAGCATCAAGCACCATCATGCTCGAATTGCCCAAACCGTCTTTGTCGATACTTTTGCCCACCATTTCACGGAAATTATCACGGAACGCATTGTACACTTTGCGTTGTGCTGGTCCCATTTCGCAGAACAACACGTCTTCCGTTTTCATCGGTAAGTCTTTGGCAACCTGTTCTTTGGTTCTGCGAAGCATAAATGGAGCGATCAGTTTTCGGAGCGTATTGGCCGCATCCACATCGCCATTTTTGTCGATCGGGTTCGAGAAATGATTCTGATAATGCGCAATATTTCCCAGCAATCCAGGATTCACAAACGTCATTTGAGCATACAAATCGAACATGTTGTTTTCAACTGGCGTACCCGTCATGGCTGCTTTGTTGCGCGATTTCAGCATCGTAACGGCTTTATATCGCTGAGAATCAGGGTTTTTAATCGCTTGCGATTCGTCCAAAACCACATAGTTGAACATCACGTTTTGAAACAATTCGATGTCGTTTGCTACCAAACCATAAGTGGTGAATATGATTTGGTAATTGCTGAATTGCTCGTGGTCTTTGCTGCGTTGCGTGCCCGAATAATTCAAATATGTAAGCGTGGGTGCAAATTTATCCAATTCACGCTGCCAGTTAAACAAAAGCGAAGTGGGCAAAACCACCAAATTGGGAATACCAGGATGCAGTTCTGTTTGGCGTTTCAGGAAAGTGATCATCTGCAAGGTTTTACCCAAACCCATGTCGTCAGCCAAGCAACCGCCCCAGCCAAATTCGTCCAAAAACATGAGCCAATCGTAGCCAGCGTGCTGATAAGGCCGCAAAGTAGCCGTAATATCCGATGGCAAAGGATGTGTTTGAATGTTTTCGAAACTCATCAATCGCCTTTTTTTCTCGGCAATTTCCAGTTGAATTTTGCTTTCGCTCTCTTCTTCCAAACCTTCCAAAAGCGTGAAATGGAACTTTGAAAGTTTCAGATTTCCTTTTTTGTCCACATCGGCACTGCGCAATACGTGTGCGAATTTATTCACCCATTCTTCAGGCAATAAACCAAGAGTGCCATCGTCCAATCTAATGTAGTTTTCCTTTTTAACGATTGCTTTTTGAACGTCTTTCAGCGAAACGATTTGCGAACCAAAACTCATTTCCACGCCCAAATCGAACCAATTGATCCCGGAACTGATGCGCGTTTTGACGCTCGCTTTGTAAGGCGAATATTTGGCTTTCTGAATTTTATCCATGCCAAAGACTGGAATTTCGGCATTTTTCAATATTTCGAAAAAGCGATAATACCAATCGTGTTCCATCAGTTTGTCGTAATGGACATACAAAAAACCACGATGTTCTTGGCCTGGAAAATCGGGATGGGTATTTAAAAGCATGGTTTTTACGGCCAATTCGGCCAATACATCACGCTCAAATTCAACATAATTCTTTTCTGAATTAATGAATAATATTTCATCTGAAAACAAATCTACTTGGCCCTGATCATATTCGGCTACAGGGCGAATGAGC
>JAYVIX010000198.1:0-5453 GCA_043769845.1 Cytophagales bacterium | reverse complement strand
GTATAAATCGGTACTAAAATTTCGGTACAAAAGCGACAAATCCAATTTCGATCCCATCGCAATCAGCACTCCTTGAACGATCCCTTTCCCTATTCCATTGCTAGTACCAACTTCGCCAAACAGACTAATATTGCGCCAGAAATACGAATAATATGCGCTTGCGTTAGTAGTTTGTTTACCGCGAAAAGCAAACTTATTGTACAGTTTGTCTGCGCTAGAAATGATTTTGTCGTATTGCGTTTGCATCACTGTCGTCCCGATTTGCAGATGCTTTGATTCCGATTTGTAATTGATATTGATGCCATAATCGGTTTCCAACACTGTTTTTCGAACCTCACGTTCGGTTGCTGTTCGATGCAAACCTGTGTTGCGCAGGGTAGCCAAATCATCTTCATAACTCGAATCTGCTTGTACGGCTCCGTCCACCCATTTGCGAGACACGAAAGGTGTAATTTCAAACGGTTTGAAATCCAACGTGATAGCCGTTCCTCTGAAATAATTGGTTTCCAAAGAAGAGGTATATGGACTAATACCTGACGAATTTCGCCTGATCGTTAGAATAGATTCAGAACCTTTGCCAATAAAAAAACCTCCTGATAAAATTAGACCTTGTCCAAATTGCATTTGATAATCGCCCAAAGCCCACTTTTTGATGCGTCCACGGTCGTACACAAAAGCATGAAAGGAAAGATAATCGGTTCCGTAAGTTTTCAACTTTGGATTTATTTCTAATTTTTCACCTGCATCCTTTTCAGCCGTTAATCCAAATGAATAACATCTGTATTTTTGCATTCGATACCGCATGTACAATTGATTTGGATCGCCATTGTAAGCATTCGAATATCCTTTCGATTTTTCTAAGTCTGTCGATTGTCTAAAAAGGAAGTAATGTTGATGCGCATTTTGCAGTTCTTTTTTCAGTCCTCGCCAAGTGCGGTCTTCGGTGGTGATGGTGGCAAATGGGAGTAACGATTGAATCGTAATGAGATCGAAACTCTCAATGCTTTGCAATTCATAAAAAGAAAGGAGTGGTCCAAAAGTATGAATATGTGACTTTAATTCGGCTATCTGTTTGTCATTCAATAAAAATAAGCCGCGCAACTCATCGGTAGAGGCCGTATTTAAATCAATCGGATTTTGGTAAAATTGATACAACGACTCGTAAAAATCTTGGTACGAAATATCAGAGCCTTGATTTTGACGATAAAGGCTGAAAATGAGCGACTCAGGATCGGTTTCGGGCTTTTGAGGAAGCTGCGAAAAACCGATTATTGATGCACAAATGCAAAAAAAGAAGATGTAAGGTTTCGAGTGCAAAAAAATATTCGTTTATTAGCGTTGGTTATTGTTTTTAAAACCCAAAACAAATCAAATCGCACATGGAAACCAATAAAAAATCATCCACGACCAATTATTTACTTATAGGTTTAGTTGTAGCTCAATTTGCCGTTATTGCTTATTTGATTTACTCAAATAATAGCAAATCGACAGAAATTCAAGATTTGACCACAACTGTTGATACTAAGAGTGAAGAAATAGTAGCAAAAATCAATTCATTAGACAGTTTGAATGTAGAGTTTGATAGAGTGATCAAAGAACGCCAAGCACTTGGATTGAACAACGATACTTTGAACATGCAAATTGCTGAATTGAAACAATTTAAAGCTAAAGCATTGGCCGCAGGAAGCATCAACGCCAAGGACAAGAGATTGCTAGAAGAAATGATTTCTAAATTGAAACAAGATCTGACGTTGAAAGATCAGCAAATTGCAGAATTGAAAGCAGCAAACGAAAACCTAACAGGTCAAGTTTCCAACCTGAGTACTGAAAAAGCAAAACTTGGCGATTCTCTATCGGGTGTTGCTACGGTGAAAAAAGACTTGGAAAATCAGTTGGCTTATGCGTCCATCTTGAAAGCTGAAAGTTTCAAAATCTCAGCATTGAAAGAAAATGGTAAAGAATTTACGGACGAAGAATACAAAGCAAGCAAGATATCTCAAATGAAAATTGCGTTTTCAATTGCTGATAACAAAGCTGCAAAACAAGGTTACAAAGATTTCTTTATCGCAATCGTGCCTCCATCGGGTACTGTGTTTTCTGATCCATTAAATGGCGGTGGCGAGTTTACAAGTGCAGAAGGTGAAGCAAAAACGTATACTTTCAAACAGAACGTAAACTTTACCAATGCCAACGAAACGATTACTTTCTTGATTCCAAAAGGTTTCAATTACACGCCAGGCGCCTATAAAGTAATCACTTATAGCGAAGGTTATGAAATCGGACAAGGTAAGTTTACAGTTCGCTAGTTTATAAAATTCTTTAAATCTCAAAATGGTTCAGCTTACTTTGGTGAGTTGAACCATTTTTGTAAGTTTAAACGTGTATTCTAAAAATATAATATGATCGGCTTTATAGGATTTATTCTCACAGGAATGCTTGCAGGCTGGTTAGCTGGTCAACTTACTAAAGGAAAAGGTTTTGGTCTTACCACTAATTTGATTCTTGGCGTGCTAGGTTCGCTTCTTGGCGGGGTAATCTTTTGGATATTAGGTTTCTCTTCGCACGGATTTATAGCCTCTACCATCGTTTCCACCATTGGTGCGATACTAGTGCTTTATTTAGTCAACAAACTGAAGCACAATGTGTAGCGTTAGTTTTTATTCAGAATAATATCGTTCGAAATTTTTGAATACAATTCTTGCCAAGCTGGCGACTGGTTCAGTACTTTCTCGTGCAATGCCATCGTTTTGAAATCTTCCCTGACAGCTGGGCCTGTTTGAGCATTTTCAGGTCCAAGTTCGAATGCTTTTAATACCGTTTCCTGTACCAGATTTTGTAATAATCGGAAAGGAAGTCCTTGTTCTTTTAGCAATTCGTGAGAAATTCTATAAAAATGGTTGCTGAAATTACAGGCAAAAACGGCTGATACGTGCAAAACCAAACGTTGTTTCGAATTCATAAAACACGGCTTGGCTCCCATTTTCAAGGCTAGTTTCTCCAACGTTATTTCGGCTTTATTTGAGCTTGCTTCTAGACAAAGGGAGATATCTTGAAAACTGACTTTGTGTTTGGTGCTAAACGTTTGAATCGGATAAAAAACACCATAAGCCGTATCGGTTCTTGCAATTTCTTTCATCGAAGTAGCTCCAGAACAATGGATCAAAAGTGTGCCTTCGGGCAATTGTATTTCTTTGGCGACTTCTGAAATAGCGGCATCTGAAACACATAAAAAGAATAAATCGGATTCGCTTTCGCTGAAATCAAGAACCTCGACCACTTTGGCAATGTACAATTGGGCGGCAAGTGCTTTGGCTTTTGCTTTTGATCGACCATATACTTCGAGCACGTTGATTCCTGCTTTTTCTAAATTTAAAGCAAGATGAGTGGCCACATTGCCCGTTCCGATAATGGTAATTCCAAGGGACATATTTTATATGAATTATAATTAATTAATATAATATCAGATTTTCAGCCAAAACTAAATCTTCGGGCGTAGTGATTTTGAAATTCAGATAACTTCCTTCGGTCAAAAAGACTTTAAAACCTGCTTTTTCGGCAATACTGGCATCGTCAGTACTTATTTCGTTGGGGCAGGTTTCGAATGCCTTCTTTATTAATGAAATCTGAAATGTCTGCGGAGTTTGTATCAATCGCAAAGAATCGCGATCGATTGCTTGATTATTTGATCCATTCACCTGCCTGATGGAATCTTTTGGTTTCACACAAGCAATACCAGAACCGAATTTTTGGGCAGATACAAAACAATTTTCAATGATTTCATGGCTCACCAATGGTCTAGCACCATCGTGTATTGCCACTAATCCTTCAGAATCAATTACATCTAAACCATTTCGCACAGATTCTGTACGAGTTGCTCCACCGAAGACGATTCGATGTGGAATTCTGATACTATAATCTAGACATAATTTCTGCCAACGTGTTTGCTCTTCTTTCGAGAGCACTACAATCAATTTGGTTGCAGAATGATGGGTGTGAAATGCCAGTAGGCTGTAATACAAAACGGGCTTCCCTTGTAGCAATAGAAATTGCTTGGGAAGCCCGCTTTGCATTCGAGAGCCATTACCGGCAGCCACAATGATAGCGTACCGATTCATGCGTAATTATAAAATCAACATGGCGTCTCCGTAAGCACAGAAACGGTAGTTCTCTTTTACAGCAGTCTCGTATGCTTTCATGATCAGATCGAAACCACCAAAAGCACAAGCCGTCATCAACAAAGTAGATTCTGGCGGATGAAAACCTGTAATAAGTGAGTTTACAATTTTGAAATCATATGGAGGAAAGATGAATTTATCTGTCCAGTTATCGGTAGGTTTTAATCTATTATTGGCCGAAACCGAAGATTCTAATGATCGTGCAACAGTAGTACCTACTGCACATACTTTTTTCTTCTTGTCGAGTGCTTCGTTTACTTTCAAAGCCAATTCTTCGCTAATAGAAAAGTGCTCAGAATCAGTCTTATGCTTGGTCAAATCTTCTACATCCACCGCACGAAAAGAGCCCAAACCTACATCCAAAGTCATTGGATACGTTTCTACACCTTTCAATTCTAGTCTTTTTACCAATTGTTTGGTAAAATGTAAACCAGCAGATGGCGCTGCTACAGCACCTATTTTGGTTGCAAAAATAGTTTGGTAACGCTCGCGATCTTCAGGTTCTACCTTGCGTTTGATATAGCGAGGTAGCGGAGTTTCGCCTAATTCGTCTACCACTTTACGGAAATCGTTGTCATCGCCATCAAATAAGAAACGAATTGTACGACCTCTTGAAGTAGTATTGTCGATTACTTCGGCTACCAAATTGCTTTCGCCAAAATAGAGTTTATTTCCTACACGAATTTTTCGGGCAGGATCTACCAAAACATCCCAAAGACGGGCTTCCTTGTTCAATTCTCTAAGTAAAAACACTTCGATTTTGGCACCTGTTTTTTCTTTATTTCCATAAAGTCTTGCAGGAAAAACCATGGCATCATTTACGGTTAGCACATCACCTTCATCAAAATATTCTAAAATATCTTTAAACGTTTTGTGTTCAATTGTTTTAGTGGCACGATGTATCACCATTAGTCTCGATTCGTCACGGTTTTCCGTTGGATAGAGGGCGATACTTTCGTTTGGCAACTCGTACTTAAATTCTGAAAGCTTCATGTAAGAACTTTATTGTTAGAGGGGCATGGATAGCCCAATCTTGTAAATAGGGCGCAAAGGTAATGATTATCTTGAAAAAAAGAAGCGTTTTTTTTCAAGATAATCATTCGAAAAAATCATTTTGAATTCGCCTATTGCACTTAATTGATGTATTTATTCAAATGCATAATAATCTTGTAATGGTTTCAGTTCCTCTTTAAAGTCAGTTACTTCCCACCAACTTCTCTATTTCTTCCATTTTTTGATCCGAATATTTGCCGTATGTTTTGTACACGACTTCTCCAG
>JAYVIX010000197.1:0-28911 GCA_043769845.1 Cytophagales bacterium | reverse complement strand
CTTTTCTCCTAATTTTGTGGGCGTATCTTGATACCATTTCAATGCTTCGGACATGTCGTCTAAAGCTCGTTTCCTTACTAAAAATTCTAATGACATTTTTGATAGGCTACTTGAGTCTAGAACGAAGGAAATTCAATGCTTCTTCTTTTGTAAAGCCTTCTTGTGGATTTTTTCTGTATTCGGCAATTTCTTCTTGCACAATAAAAATGTGTTGCGGACTAACTGCCAAAGTTGCTTCGCCATCCAACAAAGACTTTATCTGAAGCAAAAGATCATCATCTTCTGTATCCATTATCTTTTCAGCGATTTGGTATTTGCTTTGGATGTTCATGATCAAAACTTTATAACCAAAGATACTCAACCTTTTCAAGGGTCGCAAGATTTTAGTAGTAAGCAAAAAGGCTCCGAATTTCTTCGGAGCCTTTTTCGTATTTAATAAAGTTCTATTATCTAATGTAGAAACTAAATCATCGTCCTCACATCGGTCACTTTGCCGGTAACTGCTGCTGCAGCCGCCATCAGTGGACTCGCTAAAAACGTACGTGCTCCAGGGCCTTGGCGACCTTCAAAATTTCTGTTCGAAGTCGAAATACAGTATTTGCCAACCGGCACTTTGTCTTCGTTCATCCCCAAACAAGCCGAACAACCTGGCTCGCGCAAATCGAAACCTGCTGCTTGGAATACTTTGTCCAATCCTTCCGCAATGGCTTGTTTCTCGACTTGTTTCGATCCTGGCACAATCCATACTTCTACATCAAAAGCTTTCTTTTTGCCTTTTACAAACTCGGCTACCTGACGCAAATCTTCAATACGCGAGTTGGTACAGCTTCCGATAAAGACATAGTCTATTTTCTGACCAAGCATTTCTTGTCCTTCATTCAAGCCCATGTAGGCAAGCGATTTCTGGAAAGATGGTATTTCGTTTTTATCAACCAAATCGGCCGAAACAGGCAAACGATCTGTTACTTTCACGCCCATTCCAGGGTTAGTTCCGTAAGTGATCATTGGCTCAATATCAGCTGCGTCATAGCTCAATATTTTGTCAAAAGACGAATTTTCGTCCGAAAACAAAGTCTTCCAATACGCTACAGCTTTGTCCCAATCTGTCCCTTTTGGTGCATTCTCACGACCTTTCAAATAGTTGAAAGTAATATCATCAGGAGCAATCATTCCACAACGACCACCCATTTCGATGCTCATGTTACAGATCGTCATTCTAGCCTCCATGGAAAGTGCACGAATGGCCGAACCAGCAAATTCTACCGCATAACCATTGGCCCCTGCAGCCGATATTTTGCTGATAATATAAAGAATGATGTCTTTTGAAAAAACGCCTTTACCCAAAGTTCCGTTGATTTCGATCTTCATGCGCTTTGGCTTGTATTGCAAAATGCATTGAGTAGCCATCACCATTTCTACTTCACTAGTTCCGATTCCGAAAGCAATGGCTCCAAAAGCTCCGTGAGTCGATGTGTGACTATCGCCACACACAATGGTCATTCCAGGCTGAGTAACACCCAATTCTGGGCCTATCACATGCACAATTCCTTGGTTTGCGTTGCCTAAACCAAAAAGATTTACGCCAAATTCATCGCAATTTTTCGTCAACATTTCTACTTGGAAACGAGAAAGAGCTTCTTTTATCGGAAGATGTTGATCCTTGGTAGGAACATTGTGGTCGGCAGTGGCAAGTATTTTGTTGACTCTAAAAAGAGGGAGATTACGTTTTCTAAGTCCGTCAAAAGCCTGTGGGCTAGTAACTTCGTGAATATATTGCATGTTGATGTACAAGACATCAGGATAACCAGGTTGTGAATACACCACGTGGGCGTCCCACACTTTGTCGAACAACGTTTTACCAGAACTCATTTATCTATGCTAATTTTAATAGGCGAAAATACGACTTTATGTGCAATTTGTAGTTCGTTGTTTGTAGTATTTAACCCCACCTAAATCCTCCCCCACGGGAGAGGACTTTAAAGCGTTTCAAATCCCAATCAATTCAAAAATGGTTTTTTCGTCCATTTCCTCCACTCTACCAGGAGCCAAATGATTGATTTTTAAATTTTCAATCGAAACCCGAATCAGTCGAAAACAACGGTGTTGCACATTGCCGACCATTTTTCGGACTTGATGAAATTTTCCTTCCGTAAGCGTTATCAGCAGCCAAGTGTGAGGAAATTGTTCTCTTGAATCTTCGGAATGCGGATAAATCGTTCTTGGATTCTCTACAATTTCGACTTTACATGGAGACGAAACGTATTCTTCGCCCCCTGTTATGACAAACGGTATTCCATTTCGTAGTTGATCTAAGGTTTTTGGTTTTACCACATTCTTTACCATCACCAAGTAAGCACGCCCGTGTTTTTTGCTCGTTTTGAAAAGCAAATTCGTCATCTTTTTGTTGGTCGTCAGAATCAAAAGGCCTTCCGATTCATTGTCCAACCTACCAAGTGCATGTGTTCCTTCGGGAAAATCAAATTCCAAATCGCCCAACAAACGGACCTTATCAGGACTGACAAACTGAGAAACCATGTTGAATGGCTTGTTGATGACGAAGTAGCGGTGTTTTTCAGAATTCATTATTACAAATATGGCTAAATCCTAAAACCCAATACCTAAAACCTTTTTCTCGATAACTGCCGTGTAAAAAAAACGTAGATTGCTCGTACAAGTCTTAAGTGTCGATAGTTATTAGCCCAGCCTTTCCGTGGGGAAAGATTTAAGCGGAGCTACTAACTACTAAATACTAGCTACTAAATACTCAATATGCCTTCCGTCTGTCTCTATTTCCAAGTTCACCAGCCAATTCGCATCAGGGAATATACTTTTTTCGACATTGGTGAAAAGCACCATTATTTCAACGACAAGCTGAATTTGGAAGTATTGAATAAAGTTTCAGACAAATGTTATTTAAAAGCAAATGCCGTTTTGTTGCAAACGCTAGAACAAATGAAAGGCAAATTCAAAGTTGCATTTTCGTTTTCGGGCATTGTACTGGAACAATTGGAAGCACATCGGCCAGATGTGATTGCTTCGTTCCAAAAGCTAGTCGAAACTGGTTATGTCGAGATCTTGGCCGAAACTTACTACCATTCATTGGCTTTTATTTATTCGAAGCCCGAGTTTGATAGACAAGTGAAAATGCATTCTGAAAAAGTAGAGCAGCTTTTTGGGCAGAAACCCACCATTTTTAGAAACACCGAACTAATTTATAACAACGATTTGGCTGAACATGTGGCCAAATTGGGCTACAAAGGCATTCTAGCCGAAGGTGCCGATGCTGTTTTGAAAGGCGGAAGTCCGAACTATTTGCACAACGCAGTAAATTCCAAGATAAAAGTGCTTACCAAGAATTATGCTCTTTCGGACGATGTAGCCTTTCGTTTTTCAGACAAAGGTTGGGCCGAATATCCGCTAACGCCAGCACGATATGCCAACCGAATCCATCGTTTTTCGGACGAAGCAGATGTTGTCAATTTATTCATGGACTACGAAACCTTTGGCGAGCATCAGTGGGAAGAAACCGGCATTTTCGATTTGATGAAAATCTTTCCTGAAAAAACCCTCCGCCATCTCGACTTTGATTTCAAAACACCATCAGAAGTCATCAAAAAATACGAAACGAAAGACACCTACGATTGTCCCACGTATTCTTCTTGGGCTGATACCGAGCGTGATACATCGGCTTGGCTCGGAAACTCGATGCAAAACGATGCGGCCGACAAGATTTATGAATGGGAAAAGGCCGTCATTTCCAGTGGCGATAAAGACCTGATTGCGCTTTGGGGCAAACTACAATGTTCTGACCATTTCTACTACATGAGCACCAAAGGTTGGAACGATGGCGCTGTACATGGTTATTTTAGTCCATTCAGAAGTCCATATGATGCGTATTTACATTATATGAATATTATTTCTGATTTGGAAATTCAGTATTTTAATGTAATGGAGAAGGCTAAATAAGTTCCCAAAATTTGGGAATTTATTTAAATGTTCGTATTTTTGTTTCGAATCAAATAAAACTATGGTAATACGTTTCAATAACGATTACCTCGAAGCGCTATATGAAGGAAACCAAAAAGGCAAACCCAAGTATAATAGTGAGGTAATTCTGAAATTTAAAAAGACAATTCTGAAATTAAAGAGTGCCGAAAGTCCAGAAGAAATAAAGAAAATTACAAGTTTGAATTTTGAGCCATTAGTTGGAAACTACAGAGGCTATTATTCAGTTAGGGTTGATTTGAAATACAGATTAATTCTAATTTTAGAAAAAGGAGAAATTGAGATACAAGAAGTAATAGTGATTGAGAATTTGACGAATCATTATAAATAAAATCTAAGAATAAAATAAGACTTAGGATCTGGTAAATAAAAATATGGCGTACAAAGTTGTTGACAAATCAGGTACGGAAATTATATCTGATATTGTTTTGCATCCTGGCGAGATACTAGAGGATGAATTGAATGCAAGAGGAATAAAGAAACAATTATTTGCTCAAGAGTTGGGATTGAGTCCAAGTCATTTGAGTGATTTGTTGCATGAAAAAAGACATATCAATGCCTTGCTTGCAATAAAATTGGAGCAATTATTAGATATTCCAGCAGAATATTGGATGCGAGTGCAGGCCTATTACGATTTAGATTGTACAAGAAGAACGATGGCAGCTTAGATCTACCTTTTCTTCACACTATTATAATGTTCAAACACGGTGTTGATAAAACCCAATATCAACCCAAGTCCAATTAGTACATAGAACATACTGAACAATTTGCCACCGTCCGTTTTGGGAGCAAAATCGCCATATCCGATGGTGGTGAGGGTCATGAAACAAAAATAAAGCGAGTCGAGCCAACGCCAATTTTCCAAAAAATGCATGGCAACAGTGCCCGTGAGCAACATCATGACCGAAGCAAAAAGCAATTCTCGGTATTCTTTATTGTCCAAAAAGCTCGTGATGACTCTCCAAATGTGCATTTGCAAAAATTTAAACCGTCTTCTAGTTTAAATGTAATGGGATAGGATTTACTATCACAATGAAATGCTTGATTTAGTTTGCCCAACTCTCCAAGGGTTTTGAACCTTGAAGAATGGATAGCTAAGTTTTCCTTTCATTTAAGAAAACTGTTGCTGATCAAAATACAATATCCACTGCTTCGCCTTTCAGCAAATCAGGCGAGAGGTCTATTCGGTTCGAATTATTGATCGAGAGTGCTGCTGTGTTTGGACCAACCGTTCCTTCATTTACCGCAAACAATACCAATTCGTTACTTCCAGTATTGATCGTGAATGAAAAACTGCGTTTGGCATTGGTGAGTACATAGTTGTCAAGTACCAATTTTTTGTTGAGCCATACCGAAACGATGTCGCCATCTTCTTTTCCATCGTCCCAAAGCGTGATAGAAATCGTGCTTGAAGTCACGCTTACAGTGTCTACCACCTTGTAAGTACTTGGGTCGATCGTGCCACAGTTAGAGTTTACGCGCAATTGTAGCTTCTTACTGATGTCGCCATAATCGTTTTGGGTGTAATAGTTAACATAAATGAAATTGAGCGATTTGGGGTCGGTTCCACTTGCAAAAATGTATTCCAGAAAATAAATAATCGAATCGGAAGTGATCGTCACCAAAGGATCAGAAGCGGCCAATTCACTTGGGCTACTTACATTGTTTATCAGTACGTTACTAGCATTATAAAACTGTGCTTTGATATTGATTTTTTTTATGCATTCCGTTTTGCCCTCGTATTTACAAGCAATTCGCAGCTTGCCACCATTGGTGGCACCAGTGCAAGATGGATCCACAATTTTGGTATAACTCGGGTTCGAAATCTTGAAATTTTTACAAGCCGTTTCCTCAATATCTATCACCAACGATTTTTTCTGACAGCTTTGAAGGAAGACAAAAATGCTGGCAATAAATATGAATAATAATTTATACATTAAAAAGCGTTTCTGAAACATCTTATTCAGGATTATAAATAATTTCGATTACACTACTAGTGTTCATGTCCGATTCCAAAATCACACGCTGTTCGGTTGTGCCATCCGAAACCAGAATTGCGGCAGTGTTTGGTTTGTATTTCCCCAAATTAATGGCATACGAAATCAGTTTATTCGACCCAAAATGCATCACAGCCGGAATTATTTTTGGTGTTTTCTGCAATTCGTAATTTTGTATAAGCCAGTTATCGTCCAAATTGAGCGACACAATATCGCCATCAATTTCTTCATGATCCCACACTTTGATCGTCACATTTGGTCGGTTTACGATCAATCGATGTGTAACAACCAATTTTCGACCATTTAGTTTGGTAGACAAAATCTCTGGTTCGGGCAGTTTTCCAGTTGGTTTTGGCGGAGGTGTCACGATTCGGGGTGGCACAAACGCTTTTTCAGGTTTGTCCTTTTTGAAAAGCAAATAGTGGTATTTAATCGAAAAAGCCATGTACGAACCATTCGAAGAAAAAATATCGTTGGTAAGAACATTGCCGTTTTGTGCCACTTGATAGCTGCCTTCGGCCATTGTGCTCAGGCCATGTTGGTACTGAAGTGCGTAGGTCATCATGCTTCTGTCACCCAGCTCGTTCTGCATTCCAGCTTCAAACAAATAAGCATTGTTTTTGGCAGAAAAACGATTTGTCATCGAAATATCCTCGTTGCCTTTCAGGAAGTTTTTAGTCTCTGAAACTTCCCTTTTGCCGATATAATTCCAGCTATAACCCACCAATCCGTACAGATAAATACCAGGAATGATTGGTTGTCGGTAAAAAATGCTCGCGTTCAGGCCAGGATAAAAAATATCATTTTTCATTTTCAGTTTAAAATCAGGGTAACGCGACTGAAAATTTTTGTCGGTAAAAGTGATGTGTTGAAAATACTGTACTGCCCCAAGTTCAATCCCGATTCGATCCAAAAAAATATACCGAAATGAAAGCCGCCCGTTGATTTGGTAGGCAGGAAAACGTGCTTTTAAAACATTTTTTGATTCTTTATAACTCGAAAAAGGTGTGCCAATATCAAAACCTCCTCCCAGCCACAGGGCGTGAAGTGGGGTTTCTTGCGCAAAGGCTGATTTTGCCATCACAGCCACTGCCATAATTCCTAAAAACTGTGCCTTCCAAAACATCCTCATTTTCAAAGATAAAGTTTGTTTCGATTTTAGGCAAAAAACAAGGTCAGGCTATTCCAACTATTCTTTTGTACTCCTCTTCGTGGTTGGTGATGATGATGTTTTTGATCAGTTAACGATCGTCTTTTACATTGAAACAGATGTAGTAGGTCGTTTTGCTATTTTGCTTATGGCGTATAAAAAACCTGCCTATGCTAGGGTCTTTTGACTTCCCATGTTTTAAATTAGGAATTAATCGTGTCCTCAATGTCCCAAACATATTTTTCTGCGGTGTCCAAAAATCCAAAGTATTCTTTCTTGTACAAGATATAGGCCAATGAAGTAATCTTTTGTTTTACACGATTACTATAAACTATTTGTCCCATTTCCAGCTTCTTATTTCAGTCAAAATCTCTTGAATAGCTTCTTTTGCTGGCGTTCCTTCTTTCCATTCCTTCTCAAACTCATCTTCCTCCCAATTCTTCCAGAATGGGTCTCAGTTTCACTTCGTGCTTTTTGAAATCGAAAGTTACTTTTGTGATATTACCTTTTTGGTCTTTATCCGTAGTAATTCCTGCGATACGTGCCATGGTCTGGGTGTTTTTATAAAGATAGAATTTTTGACATGAAAAAGCCCCCAATTCGGAGGCTTTTGGTTTACTGAAAAGAATGGCATTCTGCGAAAACTATAACAAAATCTGATATTGCAGAATGACTGAAGATGCAAAACTTGATCTTGTATTGCCTACGAAAGTAGGTTTCGAATCGCCATCGGTGGCAGAATAAATGGGGCGCAATTGATAGTCGATCGATATTTTCGATTTGTGCCCGCTTATGAGCCAGTTTACACCCGCATCAAACACCTGCATTGGAGTATTCAAGGCTTGATAATTGGCGATGTCGATCGAGGTAAAAGGTTGTAGCGTGCCTCGATCGCCTAATAAATCTTTTCTGAACAAATAGGTAGCCTGTAGATACACATGCTTTCCAGTTCCAAACATGGGATAAGCGTTGCCAGCTCCGTTCAAGGATCCGTTTGTATTTACTCCACCAAATGCGCCAACAGGATTCATAATTCCGTTCATTCGGAGGTAATTCTTACCATAATTCATGCTGTAAAAACCTCCAAAAAATGAAAGTGCAGTTCCTTTTTCTTTGTTGATAGGCGATTCATAAAAAGCCTCAAATCCAATCAAAAGCATGTCGTTGTAAACCGTGTTTTCGTTGGGAATTGCGATTCCATTTGAACCGATTTTGTTGGCCGCGGTAGTGCCAGTTTTTGCGGTTGAATCTTGATACCAAGTCGCTTTTGATTGGTACATCAGGCCTCCTCCGATGCTTAGTACTTTCTTTTTGCCCAAATAAGAACCTGTCATATATGGAGTTGTATGCCCCTCTTTGTCAAAGAATTGATACATCAGATAGGTTTGGTATTGTTTATGATGTCCGTATCCCGCAAAAGTAGCTTGGTTGGTTTTCAACACTACCGCATTGCCCGAATTGGCGATAGGATAAGGATCGCTGATCGAAAAACGGTAATCTATTTTGCCCACTTGCCCACGTGCATACACGCTTAGTTTTCTGGAAAATTCGTCTGTTTGGTCGACTGTGGCTTGAAGAAAAACAGGCACGTCCAATGTCGCAATCGTGCCAATGCTAGGTTGCGAGAAGCGAGAAAGTCCGTTTGTGATCGTAAGTCCACCACCCAACTTTAGCCAATTCTTTCCTTTAAAAACACTGTATTCGCACACCGCATCGTGTATAAAAGCTTGGATTTTGCGATTGTTTGTGCCAGGAAGTAAACTTTGCGAATTCACATTGTTCGAACCCCATTGAAAATAAACAAAAGTACGATCGGTGATTTGGCCGTATAGTTGAATTCGGGTTCTGCGCAAACCAATATCAAAAGTTTGGGGAGCCACTTCGTTGTTGAGTATTGTACCTGGATTACTTTCGTTGAATCTTGCCCAAGTTTGATTTAGCAAGGTCATCTGAAAATAATGCGAACCATCTTCATTCAAGTTGAATTTTAACGGTTTGTCTTCTTTTGCCACAACAGGAATGGACGGAGCTACCGTTTTGGCCGAATCCGTTTGTGCCTGTACGCTTGCGAAGGAAAGCATAATGGCGAATGAAATGCTTATTTTGTTCATCTCTGTATTTGATGGTACAAAGGAATACAAAGCGTGCTTGCTGTAAATTAAAAGGGTGTTAATTGGAAGCAATCATTTCCTTTTGGCCAAAAAAATGCTGTAAAAGAAATTTTAAGTACCTGATAATGAGATAAAAACCGAAAATATAAAAAACACAAAACGGGTCAAGTCACTCCTGTTTAACGATGTCCAATTGCTACAAATAAGCAGGACTCGATTCGGCATAATTATTTTTTTTCAGAAACTACCCGAGGAACGATAAAGGAAGAAAAGGCTGATTTTTTGATACAAACAAGCTCTTCTTGCTCATATGAAGAAGTTTTTAAAACTTGACCAAAATTGGGAGCATTTCGATATTGGGTATCAAAAGTTTCGTCCACCCAGCGTAGGGAGGTTCTGAAATAGTAAGAGGCAACTGATTCGGTAATCATATAAGCAAGTTTTAAGAATGACGGTATCCCGTTCCATTATTAATTCGTTCTTATAAGGTTTTAGGTGTAATGTTGTTATCAGAACGCAAGGTAGTACAAAGAGTTGTCTTCCTATTTTACATTTTGGTTAAATGTATTCAACGTTTAGAATTGTATTGATAATACGTAAGTATTGAAAACCGTGCCAAAAAATAGAAAATCGAAAAAGATAATTTCCTCAAAACGAAATCAATCAATTTGCCCAAAATCAAAAGTCCAGATATCAATCTAAACTATGTAGACAATATCTGGACTTCGATGCTACCGTTTATTGTTCTCTATTTCGAGATTGTAAACATTGTTTTTAATGTTCCTGAGCTTGTTTGACAATTGACAACATATACACCGTTAGCTAAATCACTCAACAATTCTAGACTAAAATGGCTCATTGAGCCAGATACTCCATGTGTAGCACTGTATACAAGTCGACCTGTTAAATCTAGAATTTTAACTTCTACATTTCCATTTCCAACGTTATACAAATCCAAATTCACGTTGCGACCATTTGTCGGACTAGGATACACTTTTAGTGTCATTGATTCCAGCCTGTTCGTTTGAGATTCTTCTGTAGAAGTAAGCAACCCTGACGGCACATTAGTGATCACAAACCTTGTACCTGTACTATTTACATCAGCACTAATCGTGAAGGGATATTCTGCCCCTTCAGATATTTCCATGTATTTTCTTAGATAAGTATCTTGAAGGTACAATTTCTGATCTGCAAATGAGCCATTATCAGTGAATTTCAATTTGTGGTCTCCAATTCGGTTATTGCTCACTCCAAGTGGAATATTCAATTGTTTCTGAATAGGGTATCTGTTGATCGCTAAATTGTCGCCATTCGAAGACTGAGTATAAATATTCAAGCCCGTGTTCTTCATCTTATAAGCATCATACTCCTTGTCAAAACCTGAACTTACCACATCCGACAATTGAAGAACCGCTTCATCAAAACTAGCTGTATCAAAAATCGTTACTCGTAGCAAGTTTTCTTCCGAAATCCTAAAGTTTCCAGTGTGAGCTAGAGAAGATTTGTGCGACTCCTTGAAAGTAATGCTTCCTGCTAATACCATCTTTACAAAGAAGGATTGCGAAGAAGAAATGATCGTTGGATTTGTTCTCAATGGAGTACTCACACCTCCAGCATAAGAATAATATGCCCCATTCGTACCTAACCTAGGATCAAAAATTGAGAATGAATTAGGCACATTGACCATATCAGGCATCATCAATGTCCAATCAATTGCCGAAGCATATGGGTTACCAAGCAAATTCCATCCATCATCCGAAGCTTTAGAATGATTAGTGAAAGTAAGGTTTCTAGTAATATCTCCAACATTTGGCGTACCCTTCACAGACAACGTTGTTGCGGTAGCAAATGGAGCCACCAATGGATTATTAAGATCAATATCCTTACCTCCGCGAACAAAAGCTCTATATCCTTTACCTGGTACCAATGCAGTTCCTAGGCCGTACACCTCTGTAAATTTTTGCGAAGACAATCCATTTAGTGATTCGTTATAATCAGTGACGGTACTTAAAGTTGAATTCAACGTTACATTATCTGGATATGACGCTTTGTTTCCTGTGATATACATCCCATTTGCCCAGTCAGCAACAGTTGCGCCAGAAACGGGAGATGCGAGATATCTCAATGTACGTCTTCCGCTTGGTATGTAGCGTTCAACTTTGAAGTTACTCGCATTTACAAAAGCAGCACCTGATGGCATTATTGCTAATCTTGCTGTATTATCTATAAATCCAGTACCTGCACTAGACTTCAATGTCAACGTTCGACCTGCAAGATCAAATGTTACTCACATTGCCAGTATAGGTTTGATCTTCTGGGAATGAGCTATTTGCCTGAATGACTCTCAAAGTGTAAAAACCTATACGTCTGTTGTAGACATACTTAGTCGCATTGCCTGACAGTTGAGTCAAGTATTCGCCATTGATATACAATTTGAATGAACTTGAAGAATTATTTATAAATATTAATGACCCTGTCTTTTGCAAAACATTTGAAGTAGTGATAGTGTTAGTCTTTCCTAATTCCAATGGACCACTACTTGTATTTGTTGAATTGTAATTATTCATACAATCCTTAGTAGCAAACCAGTAATAGGTAGTTCCTGGTAAATCAGAAAATGTCACTTTTCCCGATGCGTCAGTAACAAGAGATGAACCTACTTTGTTGGTACTGTTTTCCCAATCTGTTTGGTTGGTAAATAACGATACTGATGCGTTTGAAACGGAATTACCGAGCTCATCAATGAAACTCAATGTCAATCCAGCAACAGGTTTTACATCTTTCTTTTTGCAACCAGCATGCAATAAAAGAACAGCAAATAAGAATGAAAGTTGTATTTTTTTACTTGGTAAAATGGTTATGGTTAATAATAACCATAAATATTATAAATAATTAGTATTAAAAAAACCTTTCTTAAAACTTTTTAAAAAATATTCACACGAAAAAACTCTGAACTAAGGGCAAATAGGATGACTTTTAGATCTCAAAATAGATGAGTATATTTTACTTTTATAAACTCTAAAATCACACACAAATTGGCTTTTAATTCTACAATCAAGAAAACTGAAACCGAGGATTTACAGCCGTCACTTTGCTAGGCTTTTCGCTGGCTGCAGGAAAAAGTAGCTTTATCAAGCGAGCATGTATCTCATTATGAGGAATATCATATATCAGTTGTCCATGATCGGCTATGGATATATTTCCTGTTTCTTCGGAAGTAATCACAACCAAAGCGTCCGAATGTTCGGTAATACCCAAGGCCGAGCGATGGCGCAAACCCAATTGTGTAGGAATATCGTCCGATTCGGAAACGGGCAAAATACAGCGAGCTGCCTTCACTCTTCCGTCCGAAATAATGACCGAGCCATCGTGTAGAGGACTGTATTTGTTGAAAATAGAAAGCAACAATTTGCGTGAAATCACTGCATCCAACAACTCGCCCGTTTCGATATAGTAACGCAAATCAGAAGTACGAGTGAAAACAATAAGTGCACCAGTACTGGTAGAGGCCATGTTTTTAATTGCTTCTACCACAGGACCAATATCGTAATGGCTTGATTTTGAAGGAAATAGTTTGAAAGAAAAATTACTATCTAAAAACGTATTCCGTCCGATCATCAACAAAAACCTACGTATTTCGGGCTGAAACAACACAATAAGCGCAATCACACCAACGCCTACTATTCTACTAAAAATAGCGGTAAGCAATTGCATCTCCAATGCCTTGAAAACCAAATAAGCCAAATATATACTAACACTACCGATGAAAATTTTAAGGGCAACTGTACCACGCATCAGTTTGTACAACTGATAAAAAAGGAACGTAAGTAATAGCACCTCGGCCGTATCTAGCCAGGTGATATCTAAAAATCCTATTTGAAATAAAAAAAACATTGTTTCTCGTTAATCTTTAGCAGTCAATCGTTTTGTTGATTTTAGTCTGACTTGCGGTGCTGACCAAAATTTTTATTCATTCAAAACTCCTAATTCTTCATTCAATTTTACCACTTCCATGGCTTCTTTCACATCATGAACTCTCAAAATAGAGGCTCCATTTCGAAGCGCAACCATATTCAAGGCAGTAGTTCCGTTCAGAGCTTCATTGGCCGAGATACCCAGCGTTTTGAAGATCATGGATTTTCGACTCACTCCAGCCAAAACAGGACAACCCAATATACTAAAAAGGCTTAGGTTTTTCAAAAGAAAAAAATTCTGTTCTCTCGTCTTTGCAAACCCAAATCCCAAATCGATAATGATATCCGAAATTCCTAACGAGTGCAATTTATGCAATTTATTCTGAAAATAATCCAACATTTCAGATATAATATTTTCATAATTACAATTATCCTTCATGTTTTGTGGTGTTCCACGCATGTGCATCATCACATACGGAACTTTATAGTGGGCCAGTATTTCGTACATTTTAGGATCCAATTCTCCGCCAGAAATGTCGTTTACTAGCTTTGCACCAGCCTCGATCGCTTGTTTGGCCACCTCGGCACGGAAGGTATCAATTGAAATATTGGCTTCTGGAAGTTCGGTACAAATGGCTTTTATCGCAGGAATTACCCGCGCCAACTCTTCTTCTTCGGAAACGGCTACTGCACCTGGTCGAGACGAATATCCGCCAATATCCAAAATGCTTGCTCCGTCCGAAATCATCTGCGCAGCTTTTCGAAGTAGCACATCCAAATGCACATTCGATCCGCCATCGTAAAACGAATCAGGCGTCACATTTAGTATGCCCATCACTTTGGGTTTGGCCAAGTCGAGAATATTTCCGCCAAGGTTCAATGTGTGTTTTCTGTAAAATACGCTATCTTTCACCCTTGATAAAGCTATTTAAACGGCTTTTGTTCCAAATCAGATTTTCATAATAATAAGAAACTACGTTGACGAATCAAACCGAAAACGAATATAAATTAGTGATAAATAGCTGCCGCTCTTTATTCGAAAAAAAGACGGTCGACTATGGAACGGCTTGGCGCATCATGCGATTACCATCCATCACCGATCAGATCTTGATCAAAGCACAACGAATTCGCTCGATCCAAGAAAAGGGCAAACAATTGGTGGCGGACGATCTGAATTCCGAATTTATTGGCATCATCAATTACAGCATCATTGCCATTATCCAGATGGGAATTACTCCCGATCAGCCAATCGAGCTGGATCCGAAATGGGTCATGCAACGCTATGACGAGGAAGTGCAATCGACTTTGGAACTTTTACTTCGCAAAAACCACGATTATGGCGAGGCGTGGCGTGAAATGCGTGTGAGCTCAATAACAGATATTATTCTGATGAAACTGCACCGAGTCAAACAAATTGAAGACAATCAGGGCAAAACATTGGTTTCGGAAGGACTTGACGCCAACTATCGCGACATGATGAATTATGCCGTTTTTGCACTCATACAATCAGGATTTAAATATGAATAATTATTCATATTATTACTAGATACTAATTACTTGATTCTTACCACCTAATGAAGTACATCCATCAGTTCTGCCGTTTTTTTGTAGGAATTCTGTTTATCATTTCTGGCCTCATAAAGCTGAACGACCCAATCGGGACGGCCATTAAAATGGAAGAATATTTCGAGGTTTTTGCGCTCGATTTTCATCCCATCTTTGAATATTTCTCCTCTATTTCATTGCTTATCGCCATCGTGATGTGTGTTTCTGAAGTAGTACTTGGCGTTGCCTTGCTCATTTATTACCGCATGAAATTGACGAGTTGGCTTTTGCTGATTCTGATCGTATTTTTCACTTTCCTGACTTTCTACTCTGCGTATTTTCACAAAGTGACCGACTGTGGTTGTTTTGGCGATGCGCTGAAACTAACGCCTTGGACTTCCTTCGGCAAAGACCTTGTTTTACTGGCACTTATCGCAGTTTTGTTTGTTCATCGAAACAAACTTACCTCATCTTACCAATCTTGGTCGGGCAATATTATCATGAGTTTGACGGTACTTTTTTCCTTTTATGTGGCCTATTTTACGGTCAATCACCTTTCGTTTATCGACTTCAGAGCGTACAAAACCGGAGCAGATATTCGCAAATTAATGAAATCTTCTGAACCGATTCAATACAAATACACCCTGACCAAAGAAGGTAAAGACGTGGAATTCAGTACTTACCCAACCGATACGACTTACAAATACAAGTCGATGGAAATTGTGAACAAAGAAGCCTTGCCAAAAATTACCGATTATGCCATTTGGAACGATGAAGGTGATTTTACTCAGGAAAGTTTTACAGGCAAAAAGCTCTTGATTTTTGTACTAAAACCCCAAAAGGCTAATACTTCAAAAATGACTAAGATAAACGAATTAGTCAAAAAACTGGCGAATAACGGAATTCAAACATGGCTCGTGAGCTCCTCTGACTATAATTCAATCGCTACTTTCAGAAACGAAAACCAATTGTCGTTTCCGTATTTTTATGCGGATGCTACGGTCATCAAAACGGTCATTAGAAGCAACCCAGGTTTAATGTTGATGCAAGACGGAATCGTGCGAGGCAAATGGCACTACAATGATGTACCAGAGATTGAGCAAATGTTGGAGGCGTTGAAGTAATTGTTTCGTACCTGAGATTTTGAAAATCTGTCAGGTACGAAATAATTACTCAGTATAAACATAGGTTTCAATATCATCTGCCGAGTAGGATATCTTACTCGAATTCCACAAAAACAATATTACTTTCTTGATATTCTGGGTATTGGTCAATTGCAATTTGATACTACAACTTGCGTTCTGCCATTTGCTACCTTTTATTTCCTCTCTTAGTATTTCTTCGGACTCGAACGTTTTTCCGCTTTTGTAATACACCTCATAAGCCAAGCGAATACTCTTATTTGTTTTTGGATAAAGTGTTTTCATACGAAGAATTACATTCAAATATCTTTTACCAAGCAATGGCTTTGTGTTTTCAAAAGTCACCATTGGTCCAATAAAATCTAAACTATCTACAAAAAGTGATTTTGGACTTGAAAACGAGACGCGCTTTGAAATACGCTCTGGTAAGATTTCCCACTTCGCCTTTTTAGGTAAGATGTCAAACGATGAAGTATCCGCTAACAGTACATTTCCCTCGTCTACACCATAAAACGAAAGGATATTACCAGCCAGATTACGTCTGTTTTTATAAACCGTTATCAAGTTATTACTTCCTATTTTTTCAAGTTTCGTAATCATCGAAGGACAAACGGTGAGCATGTGCGCCACATCATTGGTTCGAATGACCGCATATTCGTATGCATAATTCAATGCTTTCTTTACACTATCTGGTGCAGTGTAAATAATAGGATAGCCTTTTCTGCCCATTTCCAACATTGGTATGTTGAATGTAAAACTGTTTAATACCAAAAGCTTTGCATCTTTTGGCACGCGCAATTGATCCAGAAATTTCCCAGAATCCTTATATTGCGCACGTACTGCCTCATATTCATTTTTTCCATCTTTGCTGCTACGTGAATCCAAAACTGCTTTGCAATCTGAAATGTTAAACATGAAGCATGTTGCAAGTATTCCAAACGCAAATGGGGTAGAATTTTCTTGTTCCGATGAAATAATTTCGGAAAATGCCAAGAAAATGACTACTAATACTGGCATTAAAACATCAATTGAATAATAGTCATGATCAGGAAACTGTGTAGACATTAAAACTGTGAATGAAAATGCTCCTAAAAAACAGATAGCCAACAGAATCAAGGCCATTTTAGATTCAGAACTAAGCTTTCCTTTTGAGGCAATAAGACTGATTGTTATGGCGACCACAATAAGCATAACAACATACTGGGAATGACTTAGATAATCGAATCGCCAAGCCCCCATTGCCATATACATATCGTTGAAATAGGTTGTGATAGTAGATGCAGGCAAAGGGTAATCAATGAACATAGCTCCATACTCTTTTTTCAAACCTACATTGTACAAATAAGAACCTAGTTGCAGCGCAAAAGAAAGCAAAAAAGCTCCATAGTGATACAGTTTAAAAGACTTGACTTTGTATGAATTCCACAGAACGAAAAGTAAAAATGCGACCCAATACACCGCAAATGAAGGTCTTGAAAGTGCCGAAAGCGTAATGAAAATAACTGCCAAATAGAAAAGCGATTCTTTCTTTTGCTTGAAGTGTGTGTAGAAAAAATACAAGGCGATAACAAAATTGGCAAAAGAAGGCACTACAGGTTGAAAACCAACTTGATAATAGGCATATACAGGGCTAGTAAAAACAACCAGCATCGCACAAAGTGCCCATATTTGTGATTTTGAAGTGTCATAAATGAGTCTGAATAAGAAAATCATCCCTATTAAACTGTATATCAATGTATAAGTCCTGAATATATAAGGCTCGAATGTATTGGTATAATACATGATGATACCTGAAATATATGCATGAATAGGAAAATCGGCTCGTGTGATCCCTTGCCCCCAATGACTTGGATTCACAAAATTCGTATTTAAAGCATATGTTCTCGGCAATGAAAATACGATATCTTCCTTCGCATAGCACATTGCCATGGCGTACCAATCGGCTTGTGCCCATTGATGTACATAAGAAGGTGGCAGATTTATCCATTCAGGATATAAATAGAAGCTTACTGCAAGCAAGACAACTATTGGAAGCAGGAAAACGAAATATTTGCTATTGATGATGCGATTCATGTTGACAATAAAAATTGGATTGTACTCGTAAAACAGATTTGCGAAAATAATAGATTTAGACCAATTCATTTCTTCATATCTTGAAATGGCTTAAAAATACTCTGTTGTGTCTTACAATTTCATGCGAACCGCCTGTGTGAAGTGCAATAATTCTACATACTTTTCTAAAAAAACCGATTTTAGCTAGGTCAAAAACTCCGAACATCATTTTACCAGTATACACTTATTCTAATACTATTCCAGTTAGGGCTTCGAAATGATCAATAAACGAAAAAAGTTAAGAAGTATTTTTGGCATTTCCTCCGAAATGGTAGTCGGTTTTTAGTTAGTAGTTTATTGTTAGTTCGGGACTACTAATTTGAAGTAATTGTGTTATTTCTTCCTAAAAAAAGGCCAGACAAAGCCTTTAAAAACCTGTCTGACCCTAATCAAATCAATAAATTTAGTTTACAATTTCATCACTACATAAGAGCTGCTCAAACCATTATTCTCCACTTTTACGATGTATTTGCCAGCTACCATGTGGACAGTAGCAATGGATTTATCCGAATGATCAATCGTTTCTAAATGCATAAGTGCGCCTTGCATCGAATAAATCGAGACTTTCGGACTATCAATGGTAGAAAGCAATCTGACATTTAATTCTGTATCAAAAACAGTTGGAAAGACTAAGGTATTGCGATCGTTTTTCGCCAAATCTTGCAAATAAGTAGCGAGGTCTTTGGTTTCGAAAGGCCCCAAATCTGGTTTCAAACCATTGTACGGGCGGCCTGTGAGTGCTCCTGCATCAATCAGTTTGCTGGTGGATTTCAGTCTAAACAAATCATTTTCGGGTAAGGATCCATCTGCATAAGCCAGTGTCAAATCCAAGCTTTTGAAATCGTTTGATGAAGTACCAAAACCACTGTTCCAAGTATGGTTGGTGTGAGTGACCGAGCCTATGATTACATCGGCATTCGTTCCGCTGAGCGAAATATTGTTTTTGAAATCGTGTTTTTGGCCAGAAGCAATTGAACCTGAGAATGAAAAATTAGTAGTGTTTTTGTACCCAATACAGTTGTAAATCGTGATGGCTCCGTTGTTGTTGTTTTCGTCAAAACCTTTCAATTCATGTCCGAAAGCGACACAGTTGTATACTTTATTGTTTTGTATTTGCTCCAATCCACCTAGTTTGAAGCCATTTTTATTACCTGCATATTCAGTGGTTCCTATTGTTAATCGGCCATTTTTGAACGCCCAACAATTTTCGATTACTATCGGATTTTGACAATCATAAGTATCATACCCATCATTCGAGTTTTCGTAAGCACGGCATCCTATCAATACATTTCCTGTGCCCATGGTTTGTTTAGGAGCAAAACCATCAGCCGAACCACCTAAGTTTTTAGGGTCATAATTTCTGAACGCATCGCAATTGATCACCGAGGTATTCGAACCGCCTTTATTGATTTCTAGGCCAGAAAACTTGTTGTAGGAAAAAACACAATTGACAAATGAATTATTTGTGCCCTTATTGTACACCCCATGATAGCCCGCATTAGTAATCGTGATTCCTTTAAAATACCAGTAGCTGCCCGTAATATCCAATCCAAAACTATTCTGTACCCACAGATGTGCAGGAAACGAAAAATCAATAATGGCTTTCGAATTTTGGTAAGAAACCACATAAATCGGCTTTCCTCTTTGGCCAGATTGGGCTAATACAATGGTGTTTTTAGTATCCACAACATAGGCTATTGGATACGTGCCGCCTTCCAAAATCAAGGAATCGCCAGCTGCGGCCAAACCTAAGGCTTTTGATAAATCTATCGGTTTCGAGAAACTAGAACCATCGTTCGTTGTGGTACCTTTGGGCGTGATGTAATAGTTTTTGCCACTGACGCACAATGCACTCAGAAGCAAAAGCGAGAAAATTAGAGAAGTAAAGATCTTCATTTTGTGATTTTAAAAGAATATATATCACACTACGAAGAAGTTGGGGAATTGTAAGCAGGGTTTAATTTCTCGATGTTTATAGCTCATTGTACATCTTACTACTAAATACTTGATACTTACGACTATTCACCTTCTTTAAACCAACTTGCATACATCACATAATTATTGGCGATGCGCTCGTTTATGTCTTTGAAATGTTCGGGACTCAGTTCTTTTACTTTCTTGGCTGGGACGCCTGCATAAATGCTACCACTTTCGATACGGGTATTTTCCAACACCACGGCTCCGGCCGCAACTAGGCTATTTTTCTCGATGTACACATTGTCCATCACGATGGCTCCCATCCCAACCAATACATTATCTTCGATTGTACAACCATGCACCATTGCACGATGTCCAATCGAGACGTTATTGCCAATATTGAGAGGATGTTTTTGGTAGGTGCAATGTAAAATCGCTCCGTCTTGAATGTTCACATTATTTCCGATTTTGATATAATGCACATCGCCACGCACCACGCACTGAAACCAAAACGTACAATTGTCGCCCGCTACCACATCACCTACGATGGTCGCATTTTCGGCTAAAAAACAATTTTCGCCAAAACGTGGAGCAAGTCCTTTTACTGATTTTATTAAAGCCATTTCTATAGTTTTTGTTCTTTATTCCTCGTTCGTTATTCCTAGTTTGTAGTTTAATTCACCACTAAATAACTACGATCAAGGAACTGGAGAAACCTCGAACTAATTAATACCAATCATTATAAACGAACCCCAATAAATCGATTCAGGATGTTGTGATTTGATTTCTCTTTTGGCATCGATGAATGCTTTTCGTTTATCGCCCGATTTAAGCCATTTTTCGTAGAACGTAAGCATCAATTTTTCGGTGATTTCGTCATTTACTTTAAACAAACTCATCACCACATTTTCGGCTCCTGCCACCAAGAACGAACGTTGTAAACCTGCAACTCCCTCTCCAATTTGCACATCACCAAGTCCTGTTTCACAAGCACTTAGGGTAACAAGTTCGGTATTGTCTAGGTTCATATTCATGGCCTCGTAGGCTGTGAGTATTCCATTCTGACTATTAACCGTTCCTGCCGAAAAGTTATTATCCATCAGATCGCCTGCGCCCGCCAACAAGATTCCTGAGCGAAAAAGTGGATTCACTTCATTTTTCTTCATGATCGAACTTTCGTCTTGTTTGCCACCATTTTGGTCGGGCTGGAAATAACCATGAGTGGCCACGTGAAGAATGCGCGAACCTTCCATGCTTTTCAATTTTTCCTCGTCCGCAAGCGCATTTGTCATCAGAAAATCTTTCCATTTACTGCCTGAATAAAGACTCGAAATTTCTTTGGCTTCTATTTCTGCTCCAGCTAATTGCGGAATAGTGCGTGTAACAATGGTAGAGTTGTCAGCATAAAACTGCGGATTTCCGATAAGTGTGATGTTGTTCTGTCCCGCTTTTTTGATCTTTTTCTTGGCATATATAGCATTCAAAACCAAGTCTTTAGTATTACTCACTAAAATAACATCGTATTTATCAATGATATATTTTTCATTTGAATCTTCTAGCGTTTCGATGTTGATTTGATTGTAAACTCCTTCGCACGAAAGGTAAACTGTGTTGGTGTTTTTCAATTTTGCTTCGATTGCTTTCCAATAAATGTCGTACGAAAGCTCGTCCTCGTTTTTGAATTTGATGGTGTTGCGGTAATATTTGATGAATTTTTTCTCCATCTGCTTGCCATTTGGCAACACGACCAATTCAGGATTTTTCTCGGTTTCGGGCGTCACAATGAGGGCAGCATAAATAATCGAATCGCTAAACGCATTGGTATAATGTCTAAATCTCAGGATTTCGATCGCGGCTTCTTGTGGTTTCAAAGCCTTTTTTACGTCTTTCCAACGGAATGATTTGTTTTCAAAACTTCTCGAAAATTCTTCTGAAGACAAACTCAATTCTTTCTCCAAATCGTTGATTTCTTGCTCCAATTTAGCAGGATCTATGTTTTCTTTTTTCAAATCTTCACTTGAATAAGAAAGCGTGCGGGTATACAAGTCCTTCTTTTCGTTCCAATTGGTAAATTTGGCAATCAGTACTTTATCGCCACTTCCAAGGATTCGCTGGCGTACTTTGATCGAGTTGCTGAGCAGTAACGCTTTGGTAGCCAATACATAATCGTACATCTGACCGACCAATTCAGGATTCTGATCTTTCAATTTCAAGGAAAGCGAATTGAAAAATTCAAAATCGCCTTTGATCAAATCCCAATATTTACTTTTCTCGCCAAAACTAAGTACTGGGAAATATTTGGTAATGAAATCGTAATAACCTTCCGTGGTAGTCTTGATGGCCGAAAGTGCGCTTTTGTAATCGCCTTTGGCATAATTGGTTTTCGAAATTCGGCTTAGTGTTTTGACATAATCAGGATGCTTGGAACTGAATTGTTTTTTGTAAAGCCCCAAAGCATGGTCGTATTTATCCAAAGCTAGGTCGTATTTGGCTTGTTTTCTGAACAAATCGCCACGCATCAAATCCAATTCGGGCGTATAAATATTGTCTTTGCCCAATTTGGTAAGCCAGAAATTTTCGGTCACATTGATCAAACTATCTGCCGATGCAAGCTGGCCAGTTTCCATTTGGAAGAAAGCCAATGTTTTTAATCCATTGATATAAAAAGGATTATCAACACCCACTTGTTTTTTGAGAATGGCATTTGATTCGGTCAGCATTTGACGAGCAGATTTGGCACTAGCACCTTGGTTGTACCGAATGATAGCCAATGATGCAAGGGCATCTGCCACGTTTACGTTTTCACGCCCCAAAATCTTGGTAGTAATCGCGATTTGTTTCGAACAAGCTTGTTCTGCTTTTTCATAATCTCCAAAAGCAACATGCAGCTTGTGGAGAATTTTCAAACTCTCGGCATAGCGCAATGTAGTATCACCCGAATAGTTGACACTTAGTTTCACCGCCCTGTTCATCAGCATTTCTGACTGACCATAATCGCCAATCGTGTAGTACAATCGCCCCAAAAGATTGAGTGGTTTGATGAGTTCGCGAGCGTCTTTGCCTTTGGCTTTTTCCTTATCGGCAATCGATTGTTTCAGGATTTTCTCCGCATCGCGGTATTTTCCTGTTCTTATATAAAGCGAAGCCATTTCGTCTGGACTAGAATTTCCAGCTACATCATAGCCTTTGCGCACGCATTTGTCCATGATTTTTGCGGCTTTATCAAGGCATTTTTCCGATTTTTCATACAAACCATAGGTGCTATATCCTTCGGCAATGTTCTGATACGTAGCCGCATTTGCGGGTGAATAATCGTCTCGATCGCCTTTGTTCATAATTTCCTCAGCCTTGCCAAACATCAGTTTCGACTCCGTATATTTTCCTGTATTCAAGTACACATTGGCCAAATTGCCCAGTACAATCGCATAATCAGGATCTTGCGTTCCAAAGTTGACAAGTGCCTGTTTTTCTGCCGCTTTCAGATACTCGGTCGATTTGTTAAAATTTTCAGACAAGGTATAAAGCGTGCCAATGTCGTTCATGTACCAAACGTATTTGTCGCTTCGTGGTGAGATTTCTTTACTCACCACATCTACAAAACTTTTCAGATAAATCTCTTCTGCCTTTCTGGTGTCACCCATTTTTTTCAAATAGAAGTCGGCCAAATCGAGTTTTCGTTGATGGAAAGCGGGACTTTGTTCTCCGTATAATTCTTTCGCCACATCCATAATCGCCAACAAAGTGTCTTCTGTCGATTTCATATTGCGTTCTCGAGCACTTAATACAAGGAATATTTCCTGTATTTTGATACGATAAGGGGAATATTTAGGAACGATTTCTCTATTTCCCAACACCTCTTGTAATCGCTCGGCTACATCGTTGTTTTTGTATTTATTCGCCAAAAACCATTCTTCCAAAATTTGCTTTTCAGCTCCAAAAATGCTTGTGTTTTTGAAATACGATTTTGCTTTACGCTCCATTTGCGTCAAACTTTTGTGCGGAGTCGATTTGAATTTGTCTTTGACCATCTTGCCGTAAATCATTTTTTCAAAACCTTGGAAATAGTACATATCCTGACGGTTTTTGACTGCCGAAAAAGATTTGGCATAAATTCCGTTGGCCGTACGCAAGTTGCCAACTTGCTCCTGAATAAGTGCCATAGCCTGTAGGTTGTGCGAGGTGATAGGATTTTTAGATCCAAGATTTTTGGCTGTCCATTTGTTTGCAAGCTTATATAAGGAATCGGCTTCTTGAAAAAGACCTTTCTCAAAAGCAATATCAGCTTTCAAGGAAAGTACCTGAGCATAAGCTAGTTTGCGTGCCTTCAATTCTTGACTTGGTAGGTTCACAAACTTTGTTTTCCCTTTGGCATCCGTACTATTTTCGGCTTTCACGATTCGGCTGTCTAAAAGAGGCGTTAGCACTTTGGCCAAACTATCAGCACGGTTTAGATAGCCTAGCTGGGTGTTGACTCTTGCCAAAAGCAGTGTGTAAATGGGACTGAATGCTACGTATTTATTCTTCGATTTGGCAAATGCCTGATTGGCAATAATCAATGTTTCGGAGGCCTTTCTGAAATTTCCGTCTTCGAAATAGGCTTCGGCTATACCCAAATACATTTCGCAAACCACTCGGCCAGTATCGCCATATACTTTTTTGGCAACCCCAATCGACTCTTTGAATGATTTTTCATAATCCTTACTTCGACCCAAGTGTTGCAGAATCTTGCCTTGAAATAGGTACGCTTTAGAAGCATCGCCAACATCTTTTTGCCCTTTCCGAAGCATCGAATTCAACAACGATTCGTTCTTCTTAAATGCTTTTTTTGCATTTCCCGACTGATAAAGCCGTTCGATTTTGGCAAATTTTTTATCGTTTCTGTTTTGGGCAATAACGAAACTTCCTGTTGCCAGTAAGCAAGCAATTAGGAATGGAAAAAGGTGTTTTGAGTACATTTCGTTTTTAAGATATTTAGTAATAATTCGGCATGACCTACAATGCTGGACGAATTTTAAAAACAGTACCGAAGATAAGAAAAAAGCCTTTGGCAAAAACTCCAAAGGCTTTTTTGAAAATCCTTGTTAAATAATAAATAAATTAATCCATGATACAACGCACCGACATGCCAATCTCTCTTGTCCAGTTTAAGAGATTGAGGACATTACTATTGTTATAAAACATTTGTCGCTTCAATGCGGAAGAAGTACCAACTGCTGTGGCAGACCACCAGTACCCTGAGCGACCAATTGCATTGAAGGTTCCATCTAAATCGTTCAAATATCCCCCTGGAAATGCAGAAAATTTTGTTTCATTTGTAGAATTTTCACCTGGATCCCACCCTGAAGTTGCCTTTAGCTTGATACCAGCAACTGTTGCTCCTCCCAAATAAGTGGTGAATATTGTCCATTCGGCATCGGTAGGTACGTGCCAACCTACAGGGCATAATTTTGCCGTATTCACTACATGCCAATTGTACAAAGCTCCGTATTTGTTTGCAGTGTAGGTGGCTTTGTCGTTGTTGTACCAAGTCATCATAGGTAATTTAGTTTTATTGAGGCGATTATTTGCCCAAGAGGTATTGTCTATCACTAAAGGAATAGGAGTACCATCGTTGTATTTTTCTACTCGAAGATTCTCGCCCATCCATACTTGTGTACCTACGGTCACTACTAGATATATGTTACCATCTATATCAGTCACAGTTAGTTTTTTCGGTTTAAAAATAATGCTATCTACCTCTGAAACAACACGTTTGTATACCGCTTGTCCAGCTTTCATTACTACCAATGTATCTTGTGCAATGCTTTGGCTAAGGGATAAACAAAATAGACCGCCTAAAATGTATACTATTTTTCTCATGTTAATATTGGTTTATTTTTTCAGAAAAGAAATGGTTTGGCTTTGGCTAGGCGTTGCTATTTTAGCTACATACAAGCCTTGGGCTAGTAGAGAGATATCAAGACTCATTTGCAAAGCATTGAGTGGCTGTTGCAAAACCAATCTACCAGTTTGGTCATAAATACTTACTTGCGCTTCTGATGCGTGAATGCCAAAAGTAATTTCTCTTTCAGCTGGGTTTGGCCACAACCAAGCGATGTTCTCTGCTTTCACTTGAGTAAATGATTCTGAGATTCCCAATGAACTTTGTTTAAAATGCACTTTTCGCACAGTATTTATCGCATAGGCTTTTGGTGCAGCATTGGTAGTTTTTACCTTCAAACTGTCTTTTGCAAAATACATGGCACGAACAGTGCTAAGGTCATAGGCGGTTTCTAAGGCATTTTTGGATGCCACTACTAGATTGGTTTGCGCCATCGCTCCAATGCCCAAACCAAGCAACGGAACCAACAGTATTTTTTTACAACGTTCTTTCATTTTGGATTATTTATTTAAATAATGACAGGAAAGTTATTTAAAAATGGATTTAAAACAATATGTATATTGTTTTTTCGGTAATAAATTTGGCCTGACCTGCGGTACTGACCAAAGTCAAAACAAAGAAAGCGGAACTAGCCGCTTTCTTATTGTCTAGCTAAATAGTTTGAAATTATTCTTTTCTAACAGCTGTTGAAACAGGTGCTGTGGGCACTGTAGTGGTATATTTTGATGTAGAATTTACAATTGAAGGAATTAACGGACAACTTGTATACATCAAACTTAGAACACCATCAGTTAATGTAACTTCTGCTTCTACAAAGAAATCAGTGTATGTGATTGGATTTAACGAACTGTTATCTATAAAAATGTCAAAATACATCACAAGAACTTCCTTATTTGTACTTGATTTTTTAAAATAGTAATATCCTAATTGTGATTCAGAACATGGGATTGGACTTCCATACATATAAGAAATTGAAGGATAAAATGAGATTGGTGATGCGATTTGACAATAATAATCAGGAGTAGTTTGTTGTGGGAAATTATAAGAATCTAAATACCAAGACACTGGATTTGAAGGTGATGGAGCTAGGTTTGTTTCTAAAGTGCTAGCATCATGAGTATCATTTCCAGATTGAAGATTAAAACCATACAAACCAACCGTTACTGGAACAACTCCAGAATCTCCCTCAATATCGGTTTTCAAAACCATACTTGAGCTAGTCATAAATTTAATGTTCCAGATAGATTCGGGTACATTTTTCGAATCAAAATCAAAAGCAATTGTCTTGACTTCTTTGTCAACAGCGTATGTGCCCCAATCCCAAAATTTTAAATCTCCAGTTTGATTCTTATCCAAAGCATAGTAGTACTGATAATAAATTCCGGGATTCTCATCATCAAAAAACAGAATAGTCTCTAATGAATCAGGATTAGGATTAGCATCACCTAGTAAATCAGTTTTCTCAACAGAATTTGGATCTAATTGAGCATCTACTTTAATTACGTACCAACCAAAATCAAAAGCACCAGCCATTCTAGCGTTCGTCACCCCAAGCAAATTATTTAAATTTGTTTTACCATCAGCCGAAAGTCCTGTGGTTTTGAAATTCGAAGTGGGTGCCTGTACCGCAACTGTTGTGCCATTGGTGATCACACTTGTAGGGCTAGTACGCACGGTGCCATCTCCTTCACTAGCTGGTTCCTTCGTTTTAATATCTCTTGGCACCTCTTTTACATTTGCAGTAGGTGTGGTAGGCGTTTCGGCAGGTGCAGGATCACTCGATTTTTTGCCACAGGAATTGCTAAAAAACACGGTAGCAACTAACATTGCTACAAAACTTAGGTTTAGGTAGTACTTTTTCATATTGTTCAAGATAAGAATTCAAGCCTATTTATCTAACAAACATAAAGAATCGAAGCATCAAGGTCAATACTAATTTGAAATGGTATTGATTTTGTCATTTTTAATGCACAAACTTGATGTATATTTCTATGTTTCAGGCACATTGGCTCTAAAACCTTACCTATTATCGAATGCCTATTTTTGAACTATATTCCAAATTGACCCCGAAATACTTCGCTATTGGCGCAATGTTTCTTTGTTTATTACATGAACATAAAATCGTAGCACAAAGCAATCCCAAAACCGAAAATGAAGTCTTTGAGCTATTTGACGTTTCACTCGAAGACCTTTTGAATATCGGAATGGTTTCGGCCTCGAAGAAAAAACAAAGTGTGGCAGATGCTCCTGCTACCGCCTATGTGTTTTCACAAGAACAAATCAGAAACCGCGGTTACACCAACCTTTCGGAACTGATCGAAGACGTGCCCGAAATCGAAATCCAACACAACTCAAATCCTGAATACCGAAATATCGCTACCATTCGAGGCATTTCAGGAAATGAAAAATTACTTATATTACTAAACGGTATTCGCTTTACACCTGCTACTGGCGATGGATACACTTTGGCGAGCAATTTTTCATTGGCCAATGCCAAACGAGTGGAAGTAATTATTGGGCCCGCTTCAGCTCTTTATGGTGTGGACGCCTTTAGCGGTATTGTGAACATTATCACGCGTTCGCAAGAAAACAGCCATTATCAGGAAGCCGAAGTGGCCACTTCGTATGGGCAGTATAGTAGTTCGAACAATTCGTTTACTGCTGGCGCCAAAACAGGAAAGCTCACTTATTCGATTTCGGGCAATTATTATTCTTCAGCCGAACCCAACTACCAAGTGACAAATCCTGAACAATTCAAATGGTACAACAACCAAACACGTACCAACGGACTGATCGTGGAATCGCCTTATTATCAGAAAGTCAATAGTTTAACTTCGTTCGAAAAAGGCGCAGGAAATAGTTTCAAGGGCGAATCGCTTTCTCGAGGTTTCGAAATGCCTACGAAATCGCATTTTTTCAATGCAGATATTTCGTACAGCAATTTCACTATTGGATATGCACGGCATTACGAAAGCCATAGTTCGGCCTACGGAATAGACCCTCGTTTTACGTTGTATGACGCTTCTTCTTCCATTGGTCAGAAACAAGAAGTAGTGTATGGAAAACACCGGTTTACTTCCTTCAACAAAAAATGGGGACTCGAAAGCGCGTTTACTCAAAGTACGTATGAAACAAAT
>JAYVIX010000196.1:0-9102 GCA_043769845.1 Cytophagales bacterium | reverse complement strand
GTATAACGAAGCTCAAAAGAAAATGCCAACAGTGTCGGCCAATATGAATTTGACAAATGGATATGCCAAATCGAAAGATTTCCCAAAACCGTTAGAAAACCTAAATATGGCGGCTAACGTCTCGAATCCAACAGGCGTGTTGAACGATACAAAAGTAGTGTTGGAAAAATTGAGTCTGATGCTAGATGGAGAACCAATGAACATGAGCGGAAGCTTCGTCAATTTTGACGACATCAATTACGATGTAAAGTTGAATGGGATCTTGGATTTGGGTAAACTGACGAAAATATTTCCTGTAGATAGCATGACTTTAGCTGGTAAAATAATGGCCGATATTGCGACTAAAGGTAAAATGTCGCTGATAGATGCTGGCAAATATGACCAATTGACTACAAGTGGTAAAATGGATTTCAAAGGTTTTGATTTCAAAAGCCACGATTTACCACAAGGATTCAAAATCACAGATGGTAGTATGAACTTTACGCCAGAAAAAATCAACATTACAAAGTTGAATGGCTTCCTTGGCAAAAGCGATATTGACGTCACGGGTTATGTGGCTAACTATATGGGCTATACATTCAGCAATGGGACGGTAAAAGGACAAATGAATTTTGTTTCTAATACTTTAGACGTAAACGAATGGATGGCCGAAGATCCTAATGCTCCAAAACCAGCTACACCAGCCGAAGAAGTCCCAATGACGGTAGTAGAAGTTCCTAAAAACATTGATTTTGTATTGAGCTCGAATATCAAAAAAGTGCTCTACGAGAAATACGACATCACTAATTTGGTTGGCGACATCATCATCAAAGATGGCGTGGTGAGCATGAGACAAGTTGCATTGAACATGTTGGACGGAAGTTTCTTAATGAACGGTTTTTACGATGCCAAAGACATCACAAAACCAAAATTCAGTTTCGATTTTGACATGAAAAATGCTTCGATTGCAAAAGCATACAGCTCTTTCAATACAGTACAAGCATTTGCGCCAGCGGCTAAAAACATTGTCGGAAATGCAAGTACAAAATTCAAACTAGCTGGAGATTTGAAAAAAGACATGATGCCTGATCTGGGTACAATTAGCGGAGCTGGACTGATCAATATCTTGGACGCTGTCATGAAAGACAACGCTATGTTGGGCAAGATAGCAGATTTGACCAAAAACGAAGATTTACGTCATCCATCATTGAAAAATTCATTGATTCAAGCTGAAATAAAAAATGGCAGAGTAAATGTGAAACCTTTCGATTTGAAGGCTGGAAATATGGTTGCAAATTTGGGTGGTAGCCAAGGTTTGGATGGCACTTTGGATTATGTCATGAAAATGGATGTACCAGCAGGACAGTTGGCTGGAGCAGCTTCCAGTTTGTTGGGTAATTTGGCTGGCAATGCTTTGTCTTCGGCACAAACTGTTACTTTGAATTTCAAGATAGGGGGTACTAGTACCAATCCTAAAATAGTACCAATGGGCGCTACCGTAAACGGAAAAAGTGGAGCTTCGCCAGCCACACAAGTGAAAGAGGTGGTGAAGCAACAGGTGGAACAAAAGGTAGATGAAGCCAAAAAACAAGCTGAAGAAAGAGCTCGTGCCGAAGCGGAACGTTTGAAAAAAGAAGCAGAAGAAAAAGCAAAAAAAGAAGCAGAGAATAAATTGAAAAACGCTGCAAAAGACAAATTAAAAGGATTAGGATTTTAATAATTATGATGAAGTTTAGTAAAGTGATTGTTCCTGTATGTGCGCTGGTTTTGGTGGGCTATTGTGTTTATTTCTATTCTTTGGGTTACATATCCAGTTATTTGTTGGGTATTTGGGCGGCCTTGGTGGTAGTGAGTATTTTCGTCTCCAAACAAAATCCGCATTGGGTGTATTTGGGCTTAGCTGTGGCATCATTTGTATTGCGTTATTTAGTTAAATCCCAAATTCCAGAAGCTTCTTTGTTTCCACATGGCGAAATACTCGTTCTTATACCAATTTTGTTTTTAGGGGCTGGAATAGACGGTTTGTATTGGGTGAAAAAGTGGGAGAGAGGCGCAAAAGTTAAAACTGGCTACGACAACTAGATAGTTTAATGTTCAAAGTTTAAAGACATTCGCTTTAAACTTTGAATATTAAACTTGAAACGTTGAACTACATGATCGAGCCCTATTTAATCTCATTTCCTAAAATCGGGACGGAAGACAAAGGTTTTCTCGTCCCGTTTGAACAATTGCCTTTTCCGATTGAACATGTGTATTGCATCGGGCCCGTTCCTGAAAACGAGACACGTGGCAAACATGCCAAAAAGAAAAATACTCAGGTATTGGTAGCAATAGGAGGGAAAGCCACCCTGTTTTTAGAATCGCCAGAAGGTAATATCTACGAATTTTTATTGGAGTCGAACGACAAAGGTTTATTGATTCCTGCAGGATTTTGGCGCAGTGCCAAAATCGAAAAAGGCTGTTATCTCTTAGGATTGCATTCGATGAAATATTCCGAAGAAGACTATGTGAGAGATTACGAGGTCTTTAAGAAAATGAACAATCGCTAGTTTAATAGTCAAAGTGAAGTTGTTGGTTTTCAGGTGAATGAGAACTATCAACTACTTAATAACGGTCACATTACTGAATTTGCCATTGAGTTCCATGATGTACAATCCTGGAATAACTTCGCCATTCGACAAGGTACCGTCCCAAATGCTAGGCGTGGTGATGCTTTTTACCAGAGTTCCGTTTTTATCAAATATTTTCGCAATCCCTGTTTCCTCCAACGTCAAGGAGTTGCTTGAAGAATTGTCGCTCAATATGATGACTAGATTTTTGCATTCACTTCCGCTTTTGCCTTTTAACGTGATGTTAGTACTTGATTTGCAGCCACTTTTGTCAGAAATTTCGAGTTTATAATTGTTTTCGAAGAGGTTTGAAATCACATTTTCGCTAGCAAAGTGTTTTTTGCCTGATTCGGAGGCAGTTAAGGAAAAAGTAAAAGGTTTAGTTCCGCCCGTGATGGTCTCTTCTTTTAGCGTGATTTTGCCGCCTATGTTGCAGTCGTAATCGGTGATTTTTACCATCAATTTCGAAAGATCAATACATGGTTTGACTTTTAGTCGGAGAGGACTTATATACAAAATGAGCGCAGGAAGGAAGGGATTTCTGATCTGACAAGTATAAACGGCTGAATCGGCCAAAGCTGTTTTTTCAATCGAAAAGATACCTGTCGTGCTCGTTTTTAGAAATGTGCCATTTTTGTACCATGAGTAAGTCGAACTTTGGACGTTTTTATCGATTCCTAATACCCATTCAAATGCTTGATTTTCAGTAACAATTCGAAGACTATCGTTTGCAATTGTTGCTTGTGGCGAATAGAATAGGCTTTTGACAGACGTATTCTTCAATAGTGGTAGCAAGTCTTCAAAAGTGAGTGTGTTGTTTTGTACTTGAATTTCGGTCAGACTATTAAAATTGGTAAAATCTGGAAGTTCCGAAAGTAAATTGTCTTCTGCGTGAAATTCTTTTAAGGTATAGCGTGTATTGCTAATCGAGGGGATTTTATTTAACTTGTTTTGACCGATGTGTAATAGTTGCAGATTGATAAAATAATTGATCGAATTTGGTAATGAGTCGAGTTGGTTGTTTTCGCATTTGAAAACTTGCATTTCTTTCTGATTGCTGCTGAAAGGTGGCAAGGTGCTGAAATGATTGTCGCTAAAGTAATAAGTAGCCAAATTGGACATCGAAGAAACGATTGGTGCTTTCAATAATTGATTGTTCCAAGCGTGCAATTGTTGCAATTTGGTAAGAGCAGAAAGATCAGGCAGGGTATCTATCGGGTTGTTTCCGATTAGTAAATAGGTGAGAGAAGTGAGTTTTGAAAGGCCAGGGATGGTTTTTAATTTATTGTTAAAACACTGAAAAACAGTCAATTTTGTAAGATTTGATACGTCAGGAAGTGAGCTGATGGCGTTGTTGTAGCAATTGAGTGTTTCGAGATTGACGAGTTTTTCGATTCCTTTTAGTTCGGTAATTTGGTTGTTGAAACAATCAATATAAACCAAGGCAAGGTTTTTGCTCAAATCGGGGAGTGAAGTAAGTGCGTTGCTCGAGCAATATAGCGTATTCAGTTTGGTGTGTGCCGAAAGGTCGGGCAAAGAAGTCACCTTGTTGCGATCCAAATGCAATATCGTGAGTTTGGTCAGGTTTTTGACTCCGTCAATATTGCTGATATTGTTGTTGTAACAATATAGCATGTTGAGATTTGTAAACTTTTCTATACCAGTGAGATCTGAGATATTTCGGTAAGGGCAATTGATCATGCCCGTGTAAGCTGCGGCTGAAGCATTGACCAATTCTTTGTTTTGGTTCATTACAAAAGGAAGCTGTTGCATCAGAAAATTGCGGAAATTCGTGTCAGGAATGACCGTTATGTTCTGAGCCTGAGCTGTTTGCAGAATGAAAATAAATAAAGCTAAAAAAAACTGTCGCATGATTTAATAGGATAATGTGACATTGCCTTTTTCGAATAAACCATCTTGGTAATCAATCATATACACATACGTTCCTGGCAAAAGTGTTTGATTATTTTGGCTCGAACCATTCCAAATCAGTTGCTCCGCTGTATCGAATGGGTGTGTATATACTACCTGGCCTGATTTGTCTAGGATGGTCAGTTTGCCGTTTTTGTCTTGTTTCGTAGGTACTTCCCACGTTTCGTGTTGTGGGTTGAAATAATGCTGTTCGATGTTTACACAGCTTTTATCCGCAAGATGAAATTCCTTGTAAAGAGTGGATATACAGTTATTGGCATCTTTTACAGCAATCTGAAATATACCAGATTTCAAATCTGAGAAAGTAGCTTCATTTTGCCAGTTTGCTCCATTGTCGATCGAATAGGAGTGTGGCTCATTTCCTCCACGGGTATTTTCCAATTTGATACTTCCGGTAGACGCTCCTTTGCAAGGCTTTTCGGGCGACACAATTGCCTTGATATGCACATCGACACAAGGATTTTGAACCGTTTTTGCGGAATTTACGTATGAATTATTATTTAATATTAAATTGTCCGTTTTAGGAACAATCGTTTGTACTTGAACAGGAATAATTTCGATTGATTTTTCTTCGTTTTCAATCGTGCCTGATTCAGAAATAGGAACTTTAATAGCTGATTGTTTGACCGTTGTCGGTTTTGTTTCCGCCAATTTTGTTTCGGTGATTGTATCCGAGGCAGCTTCCCTTAGAGGAGCGATCACGATAGGAACAATTTCTTTTTGGGCGATAATTGGAATGTTTGTTTTTTGCCAATAGACGAAACCAGCAATACCAATTACAATGGTTGGGACGCTCCAGAAAAACCATTTTGACGATTTTTTCGGCACTTGCTTATCCTGCTCTTTGTATTTGTTCAAGACCTTTTTTACCTCTAGCAAACAATTGTCGATCACGGCCGAAGTGACGATTTTTTGCAACTCCACTTCTTCCCTCAGTTCAGAATCCTGAGCAAGTTGTTGTACAAAGGCATGGTCAGGGGCAAGTTCACCGTTGAGGTACTTGTCTATTAGGTCGTATGGAATATTCTCTGGATTCAATTTTTTAGTAGTTCTAGTAGTTCTGGATTCGATTTTACTTTTTCACTCAACATCTTACGGCAACGATGGCTTTTTACTTTGACGGCATCTTCGCTGACTAAACCCAATTTCGCAGCAATTTTGCGCATCGAGAGTTTTTGGTATATGGACAAATTCAAAATCTCCACGCATTTATCGCCCAAACTTTGGAACAGATCTTGCAATGCCTTCGATTTTTCATCGCTTATTATGACATTTAAAATGGGTTCTTCAAATGCTTCGTCTTTCAATTTGAATTTTTGCCACTTTTGTTCACTTACATTTTTCTTTGTCTGATTGATCCATAGATTTTTACAAATGGTGTAAATAAATCCATGGATTTTATATTTCTCGTCATTGAACTGACCGCTCATCACAAGTTTATAAAAAACAATCAGTGCATCTTGAAAAATATCAAATGCATCGTCATTTGTGCCATTATTGCTGTAGATGTATTTTCTGATATTAGGTAATACATCCCGATATAAAGACCCGACTACTTCGTCATCTTTACCATCTCTAATCGCTCGTATTATTTCTTTGTCGGTTTTACTCACTTACAAAACTCGAATACAATACAATGACACCATCTAAAAGTTACACTTTGCCCTAAAATTCTACAATATAACGGAAAAATGTTCACTTTAGTAGCCCGTTTCCAAACAAGGAATGAAAATTTTTAGACACTATATTCTTTTATTGTCTTGCTTATCAATTAGTTACGTGGCCATTGGTCAGGTGGATTTGTTTCCTATACATTTCGGACAAGTGGGTTTGGTGAAATCCATCCTCAATCCAGCATTGCAAAATGTGGACGCTGCCAACACATTTGTTTTTTGTAATCAATTTTATACGGGAGCTTTTAGCAAGTTTGATAATTTGTTTTTTCAAGGAAGTGTTGGTTTGAACAAATCGGATTCTGCAGCTTATAAACATTTTGTAGGACTTAAATTTACCAACGAAATAGAAGGAGATTATATCGATCGACCACGGTATTTCGTTTCATATGCTTGGCATACACAGCTTACGGAACGTTATCGAGTAGGCGCAGGGTTGAATATTGGTCGTTCATCCTACAGATATAAAGGCACGAATGTGAGTTCGCTGGGTTCGGATAGCAATTGGGATGGCGATTTTGGACTGAGCCTTTATAGTGAACAAAATGTGCTGGCGTTTTCGTGTAATCAGCTTTTTAATTCTAAAATAATTCCGAAGGAAATGTATTTCAGATGGGCTCGGTATTATACCGTTTTTGTGCAAAAGACCTTTCAAATAAGCAAAGCATCTTCATTTTCTGTCTTTGTACAAAATCAGTTTTTACCCAATCAGTTCGATAAAACTGATGTAGGTATTCAGTTGATTTCTAATAATTTGCTGATCGTTGGCGGAAATATGTATTTCAAACAAAGTCTTTCGTTTCTTACCGGATTAAAAGATATTTCTATCGACAAACATCATTTTTCGGTTTTTACGAGTTACACAGTTCCGTTTTCGAAACAAAGCAACGCAAATGTTCAATCATACGAATTGGCTTTGGTGTATACGATAAAATAAGTGGATGAATGAAATAAAAAAATGGCATGAAATAAGAGATTTGTTCCATTTTAATAAAATTTATGAACGTTTTTGTTACTATTCTTTCATGCAAATTGTTTTAAGTCTAAATTTGCACTTGGTTTTATAACAGTTTGTCACTGAAATTAAATTTTAAGATTTTAGGTGGTACCCAATCCACCAATGGTTGTTAGTTAGATTATTTTACTGGAAAGCCTGTCCGACATTCGGATAGGCTTTTTTTATGGAAGATTAAATAGGACACGATCATTTAAAATCAATTTATAACATTAATTATATTTCATGTTATAAAACAAAAAAGAGAGCTCATTAATTTAGCGAGCTCTCCTTCTATTGTTTAATCAAACTAAAACCTTTCCCAATCCCATATCTTCTTGCTGAATCGAGTAGCCAAATCGGTGCATGCAAAATAGATCGAATACAGCATCAGGAATTTAAAATAGCCACGTCTAAATGTTTTTGAGATATCGACATGCACCATGTGCATTTTCATCAGCATGAAAACAAAATAGAGGATACAAAGCCAGGCAACTATCACGAGACTTTGTTTGTCTTTGTATTTCAGATAGTTGATTATCAGAATGATAAAAAATAAAGGCATTGCATATCCCCAATAATCGAATTCGAAAATCACGACATCGTTCATTTCGTTTATAATATCAAGCACGAGCGAAAACGAATAATCGGGCAGGAATAACTCCGAGGCGCTATCAGGATGACGCGGAAAAATGAGGTTGTAGAAAATTCCATTCCAAAGAAGTGTCGTAATGCCAGGAATTCCCGTGAAAATAATTCCTTGAATGATTCCGTTTTTGATTTCGCCATTTTTATAGTATTTCCAAAGGACTAATAGTGACCCGAATGGCATAAAAAAGATGGTTTCTGACCTTGTCCAGCAAGCGGCAAAAAACCATAGTAGAGAGAAATAGAACGAACTTTTGCTGTCCGATATCCAATAATCGTGAAACCAAATGACTGCTAAACCAAAAAAAACGGCATTAGTAAAATCGGTTTGTAGCAAAAATGTGTAGGCATAAAACTCTGGCGCGATAAGGAGTAAAAGCAACGATAGCCCAACAATAATGGGATGACAACGCTCTGATAATTTGCTATATGCCGTGATGATGAAACAAAAGAAAACAATCGAAAGCCATACTTGTCCCCAAGGAAAGCCACATAAACGATAGGTGATTTGCATGAACGAAGTAAAAGGAGCATAAAAGGTCTGAGTACTCAAGCCAGGAATAATGCTTAGATCGAAAATACTAGATACAAATGTGTTTTCTTTGATGGTGAATTTGGCGAATAAATCAATTCCATTTATTGCATCAAAAGGAGTGACTGGCAAATACCAAGTACGCCAAGCACTGATGAAAAACAAGTAGGCAAATACGCCAAAAAATATTAATTCATACATTTTAGGAAAAAAATGGAATGATTTCCAGCCAGTTGTAATGTTGTCGAGGATTCTTTTGTGGACAAGAATACTAGCCAATGAGGTAATGCCAAGTCCAATCAGGATGCTGCTCCATGCAACTGGCAATCCAAATACTCCGATTATATAAACGATAAGTGTATTGGCCAAAATTCCTGCAAGCAACGAAGTGCCAAACAGTAGTACTAAAGAGCGTATTTGGCCGATGGCCGAAACAATGGCTAAACCTGTAGCCAATTGTAAAAATGTGAGGATCAGTAAATTGAAAAACATAATAGACTATTTAAAAGCGGCTAGCGTTTGTTTCCAGATAGTGTCGGTAGAAAGTTCAATGATATTGAGACCTTGTGGCGTAGCCAAAAGGGTGTGCGTAGCCGATCTGAAATTACTATCCGTCACATAAACTTTTGGAATATTTTTTTCGGTCATGTAGTAAAACCAGCGCGCATCTGTCCAGTTTGCACTGATGTTGTTTTTCTTCAGATAATTGGTCGGTGGCATCAGAAATACTTGTTT
>JAYVIX010000195.1:0-11322 GCA_043769845.1 Cytophagales bacterium | reverse complement strand
GAAGACGGTAAGAAAGACAACAAGGATGGTAAAAATGATCTGAAAGAAAAGGACAAAGAAAGCAAAGACGGCAAGCCTGACGATCAGAAAAAGGAAAATAAAGACGGTAAAAAGGACGAAGGCGATAAAGAGAAAAAAGCTGGAGACGAAAAGAAAGAAGGGGAAGGCGATAAGGGCAAGGAAAATAAACCTGATGAAAAGGGCGATAAGAAAGCTGAGGCTGAAAAGCCAAGTGACAAAGGCGATAAAAAGAAAAATACGGAATCAGAAGCTACAACTGTCAATAAGGAGCAACTTCAAAAGATGAATATGACCGAACAGCAAGCTAAGTCGATCTTAAATGCGATGCGCCAAGGCGAAGCACAATATATCCAGCAGATGAAGCGGGTGCCTGCGAAACCTCATTCTACTAAGGGGAAGAAAGATTGGTAGTTTTTTAACAGAAAGTCTAATGCTCGACTTTCAGCATTAGACTTTATTAATAAATATTATTTCAATTATTAACTACCTTCTTATTGCCAATCTTTGATTGATAATTGAAAATTATTTGTAGTTGTTATTACAATATGTTACTTTTGTAATATTTACTCTAAATATGTTGCGTTTTATTAAATCATTGCTCCTTTCATTTTTGGTTATTGCTCATTTTTGTGTGCAAGCTCAAAACAAAACCACTGGAAGTATTTTCGACAAGGCGGATAAAGTGACCAAAAATGCTAAGAAGTATTTGGATCGAGCCAAGGATATTTTTGATAAGGTAGAGAATTCTGATGTCTATAAAAAATTGGTAAATGGTGAAAAAGTGGATCTGCCTATCCCAATTCCTTATAACTTTAGAGCTTCTATTGGTATAATGAAATCTAAAAATCTAATCATAAAAAAAGCAAGGCGACTAACCTTGCTTTTTTTATGACTAACTGAAAGTGAATTAAGCCAAAAGTCTAATTGGATCTTCAAGCAATTCTCTAAAAGTTTTAAGGAAAGCAGCACCTACTGCGCCATCTACCACACGGTGATCGCTCGTAAGGGTTACTTTCATCATATTGCCAGGTACGATTTGTCCGTTTTTCACAACAGGAATCTGGCGGATAGCACCTACCGAGAGTATACACACTTCTGGTTGGTTCAAAATAGAACTGAAAGATTCGATTCCGAACATTCCCAAATTTGAAATCGTGAATGTGTTACCTACTAATTCATTAGGTTGAAGCTTTTTGTTTTTCGCTTTTCCACCCAAATCTTTTACGGTCGAAGAAATTTGAGTCAATGAAAGTGAATCGGCAAAACGAACAACTGGTACGATCAAACCGTCTTCTACCGCAACTGCCACACCGATGTGAACGTGGTTGTTGTAGCGAATTTTATCGCCTAGCCATTGTCCATTTACTTTCGGGTGTTTGTGTATAGCTGATGCTACCGCTTTGATAACCATATCGTTGAACGATACTTTGGCTTCAGCAAATGCATTGATACTTGCGCGAGCTTCCATGGCTTTGTCCATGTCTACATCAATCGTCAAGCTGAAATGTGGTGCTGTGAATAAGCTTTCTGTCAAACGTTTAGCGATGATTTTGCGCATTGTGTTTACAGGAATTTCTTCGAAACTTTCCACGCCTACTGCTGCTGGAGCCGAAGTTTTTGGAGCTGAACTTTCTTTGGCAGGAGCTGCCGAAGGAGTGAAACTTTCTACATCACGTTTTACGATGCGGCCATTTTCGCCCGAACCTTCCAATGCTTTGATGTCGATTCCTTTATCTTCGGCTAGTTTTTTGGCCAAAGGAGATATTTTTGTGCGAGCGTCTGAAGAGCTTGAAGATATGATAGGAGCAGCTACTGAAGAGGCCGTTGAAACTGATTCCTGAGCGGCAGGAGCGGCAACACCGTTTGTTTTAGGACTTGCAGAAAGCAAAGGAGTGAAATCTACACCTGCTTTACCAATAACAGCGATGATTCCATCTACCGCAATTGCTTTTCCTGCTTCTACACCGATATAAAGAAGAGTACCATCTTCGTACGATTCTAGTTCCATAGTCGCCTTATCGGTTTCTACTTCGGCTAATACATCGCCTGCTTTTACTTTATCGCCTACTTTTTTCAACCACGAAGCGATCGTTCCATCAGTCATCGTATCACTCATTTTAGGCATTCTGATCACAGTTGCTTCAATTCCTGAAGTATCAACGGCTGGTGCGCTAGCTACAGGAGCTGGCGTAGCTACTGCTTTTGTGGCAGGAGCCGAACCGCCACCGATAAGAGCCGAAATATCTTCTCCTTCTTTTCCGATGATAGCAATGATGGCATCAACAGGCACAGAATCTTTTTCTTTAACTCCTATATATAGAAGCGTGCCATTTTCATACGACTCAAGTTCCATTGTTGCTTTGTCCGTTTCTACTTCGGCCAGCACATCGCCAGATTTTACTTTGTCACCTACTTTTTTGACCCACGATGCGATAGTACCTTCGGTCATCGTATCACTCATCTTGGGCATTTTTATTACTTCAGCCATTGGTATTTTTTTTGAACGGTCTAGATTATTGTTCGTAACTTCAATTCGAACGTGAAATTACTAGGTACAAAATAAAAATCAACACATCAATCCATGTTTCTAGTCTTTAATAATAGATTTGTTGGGATTCATAATCAACTTAATGGGATGAGATACTTATTTTTCGTGCTAATACTGTCTTTTTTTAATCTTGCGAATGCGCAAAAGCCTGTTTATTCGATCAAAAACAAGAAAGCAATTGAGCAATTTGAGCTTGGGAAACAATTTTTGCAGTTTCGAAAATATTACGATGCAGTCCTTTCTTTTGAGCGTGCGACCGAGTTTGATAAGAATTTTTATGAAGCGTACCTCGCTTTAGCTGGTTGCCACAGGACTTTGCGAGACGAGCCCAAAATGAAACTCAATCTGCTTTATGCATTCAGTATCAAACCAAGTATTCCGGAGGCGGTTTATGAATATTTTGCTCTGGCGTCTGTTTTGATGAAAGAAGGCGACTACAAAAATGCCAAATATTATGTCAAGCAGTTTTTTGCCTTCAATCCTTCGGACAAACGAGTGATGCCATTTGCCGAACGGATTTTGAAAAATTGTGAATTTGCTGAAGTTGCGATCACAAAGCCACTTCAGTTTTCGCCAATTCCGTTGCCAGTGCCTTTAAATCAATTCCGAAATCAATATTTTCCTTCGCTTACAGCCGATGGCCAGTTTTTGCTTTACACTGTGCGTCAAGCGATGGGTTCTTTAGAGGAAGAAAATCTTTATTATTCTGAAAAATCAGAAAAAGGTTGGTCGCAACCCGAGCAAGTTTCAACTAGGATCAATACCAAAGAAAACGAAGGCGCATCTAGTATTTCGGGCGATGGCAAAACCTTGGTGTATACCTATTGCACACCCTCAAACGGTTGCGATTTGTACATCACACGCAAAGTTGGTAAAGAATGGCTACAACCTGGCAGCGTTGGAGCCAATGTGAATAGTAGAGGCTGGGAATCGCATCCTTCGCTTTCGGCCGATGGGCGTACGCTGTATTTTGCTGCTGAACGTGCTGGCGGATTAGGGAGAGAAGACATTTGGATCACCCGCTTGGATAGTAACGATGTATGGACTAGTCCTGTCAATGCAGGGCCGAAAATCAATACACCTGATAGCGATTTTACCCCATTTATACACCCAAACGGACGAACACTTTATTTTGCATCAAGAGGTTGGGCAGGAATGGGAGGAACCGACCTTTTTATGGTCGACAAATTAGACGATTCGACTTGGACGGAAGCGAGAAACTTGGGTTATCCAATCAATACTTTTTCGGACGAGTTGGGATTCACTGTTTCTTCTGATTTTTCGGTAGGTTATTTTTCAAAAGATGTCCGAAATTATGAAGGGAGGTATATCTCAACTTTGTATTCTTTCCAAGTTCCTGAAAGCATAAAAGGCGAGGTGAAATGTATCTATCTGAAAGGAAGAGTATTAGACGAAAAAACAAATAAGCCAATTAGAGCAAGAATCGAATTGGTGAATCTTGAAACGGGCAAAACCGAGCAAAATATCTTGTCAGACGGACAAACAGGAGCTTATTTACTGATCGTACCGAACAAACAGAATTATGGTCTTTTTGTGTCTTCAATTGGATATTTGTACCAAAGCTTGCATTTCGATTCGAAACAAGAAGAAATGTTGAGCAAAGAATCTTTTGATATTTTATTGAAACCAATTCAGAAAAATTCAGAAGCCATTCTTCGAAATGTGTTTTTCGAAACCAAGAAATACGATTTGGATTCCACTTCAGTCACAGAGCTTTCGAAACTGGCTAAATTGGTCAGAGATAATCATTTGAAAATAGAGGTAGGTGGCCATACCGACAATGTGGGTTCGCCACAAGACAACCTTGTACTTTCCCAGAAAAGAGCACAAGCAGTAGTGAATTATTTAGTCTTAAAAGGAATATCGAAAACAGCGGTTTCTTCGAAAGGATATGGCGAAACCAAACCCAAAGTTGATAATACATTGGACGAAGGTCGAAAGATGAATCGTAGAATTGAGATAAAAATCCTTGAATAAGGAAACCCAAATAAGTAGTGTTGCGTACTTCTAAAAAAACAACTTGTTATGAGAAGAAGTATTTTAGCTCTTTCTATTTTTACATTACTTAGTTTTCAATTAAGTGCGCAAATTGCCAAGACCGAGGATTTGCTAAAAGAAATGCACAACCGCTATAAAGGCAAGTTTTACAAACACATCACCTTTGTGCAATTGAACAAAAGTTACCGTTCTGATACACTTGCAGAATCATCTGTTTGGTACGAAGCATTCGAATATCCTGGCAAATTGCGTGTGGATTATGGGCCAACAGTAGGCGTGGACGGTTTTATTTATTTGAACGATACCATTTATAATTTCAAAAATGGGGTAGTGGAAAGTAAAGAGAAAAAAATAAATGAATCGATGCTTCTTTCGGGTGATATTTATTGTATATCAATTCCTGAAATCATGGCTAAATTGAAGATTTTGGGATACGACATATCAAAATTCAGAGAAGACAAATGGATGGGGAAATCGGTCTATGTGATCGGTGCTGATCCTGGAGATAATACGACAAGACAATTTTGGATTGATAAACAATTCATGTATTTGGTAAGGCAAGTGATAAATGATGCTGGTCAGATCCAAGAAATTCATTTTAGCGAACATCAGGCCAAAGGCAAGTTTTATATAGAAGATGAGGTGAAAATTCTAGAAAACGGAAAGGTCGTAAAAACCGAGCGTTATGCGGAAGTAAATCCTGATATAGTGCTTCCAAATGCTGTTTTTGATCCAAAGCAATGGGGTAAGATGCATTGGAAAACCAAATAATAGTTTCGATATTGATTTAAAATGTGTGGTTTCAGAACCGGTCGTTTGGCAGTTTCTGAAACCATTTTCTTTGTATGAAAAACAAGAATTTTTTGATTATTGGCTTGGCTGTCAGTATGTTTGTTTGGGGCGTGAGTTGGCCATCTGGAAAGGTTTTATCGACTTATGGTTCTTCGTTTAGCATTGCGTTTTTGCGTTTTTTTGTGACATTTTTAGGATTACTTCCACTTTTGTTGCTTTGGAAGCAACCATTGCAAATCAGAAAAGAGGGTATTAGCATCTTGGTATATGCAAGTATTTGCATGTCTGTATACAGTTATTTGTTTTTTCAAGGTTTAAAACATGGAATGCCAGGTGCAGGAGGTGTCTTGGTGACTACTTTAAACCCGGTCATTGCCTATGCGATTGGGCTTGGTTTAAATCGGAAAATACCGAGTAAAAAAGAGCAAATCGGCCTGGGATTAGGCTTGCTCGCAGGTGGTATTTTGTTGAAAATTTGGGCAAATCTAGACGAAGTGTTTTCTGTTGGAAATGTCTATTTTTTGTTAGCCACGTTTACTTGGGCTATTCTAAGCAAGTTTACTGCCAAAGCATCTTCATATGGTTTTTCGGGTTCTTTTAGTCTCTGGTTGTATTTGCTTTGTAGTTTTGCCATGTTCTTTTTGGCTGACAAATACGAACTGCAACAGATCATTCAAAGTGCCGATTGGATCTTCTATGGCAACCTGTTTTTTAGTGCTTTTGTTACCACTTCATTGGCGACTACTTTTTATTTCTATGCCACCTCTCAAATAGGAGCAGAAAGAGCAAGTACGTTTATCTTTTTGGTACCCGCATCAGCTGTGTTTACTTCTTGGTGGTTGATCCATGAAACCGTTTATTGGAATACGATTTTAGGAGGTTGTATTGGAGCTTTGGCGGTGGTGATAATTAATATGAATAAAAAATAATTAAAATATCCGAGCTATTTGCTATCGACAAAGGCTTTTAGTACCTCAAATCCTAAACGGTCGTTGAGATGTTGGGCGTAATGTATCTTTCTGATAATCAGATTTTCATCTAAAAGAAACTCTGCTGGCATTGTACTGATTGATTCTGCTCCAGCCATCATATGCACGGGTACTTTGGCGAGTTTTGCTTTTATGGCTGTTTGAATAAAACTTGTCAGATGGCTTTTGGTTGATTTAGCCGCTGAATTTTCTATTCCGTAGGTGCTATATATGATTTTTTGCGGATCGGAAATAATAGGAACAGGCGATACTTCTCGATGAAAAATACTTTTGAGCATCACTTTTTCTTCAGATTCGAAAAAGAAAATCATTTCCATATTTTTGCTTTTGAATTCTTCCCGTGCTTTGGAAAGAGCGTGTACTCGCAAATTGCAAAACGGACATCCTGCGTGGCGAAAAAAACCTATGAATACCTTTTTTCCTTTATAAGTTGATAAATCAATTTGGTTTCCGTAAATATCTTTGAGAGTAAAAATAGGTGCTGTTACATTTAATTCGATGTCGGAAATGACGTTGTCCATGAATTTTGGTATTTCGTGAGGTAATTTTTCAAACGAGTTTTGGGACAGATTGTTTGGTTGATTTCAGGAATCGTCCCTTGTAGTGCGTACCAGACTGATGCCTGAAATGAAAAACACGAGACCAAGTGTGCCATAAGTGAGAAGTGCTTTTACGTCTTTTGTGCCTACACTATTGTTTACAAACATAACGGCAGCTGCCACCAGACTTACAATGCCTAATAAAGTAAGCAATGCTCCAAATATTCTTTTAAGATTCATATCAATGATAATTCGGATATTTTTTAGTGTCAGATTTCAAACTGCCAATTAGTTTGATGAGCGATTGGCCAGATGAAATAATGAAGCCAGTGTGCTTGGAGGCCACATTGGTAATGGCAAATTGCAACAGTGTACCGAAGATGTTTTTGATCGGATTGTGGGTATTACCCACCAATACTTTTTTGGAAAGGTAGCCAGTTGCGATGCCAATAGCACTTTCTAGCAGTCCTTTTTGTACATCGGGAGAAGTAGTCACTTCTTCAAACGTACTTTTGAACAAATTGGCAGGTTTTAAACTTTCGTATGCAAGCAAAAACTGCTCTCGCATAGCTTCCATCTCTATATTTTGTTTGATTTGTAGCGCATAGATACTTGCTTGTAATGCTTCTTTTGCGTCTTGCTTACTCATGATATTTTTTGTTTTAATAATTGGTAGATGATCGAGTTACTCACGGGCGTTTTGATCCATTGGTTTTTGAATGCAATAGTCAGTAAATATACTAGCAAATAAAAGGTCGCTACCACGAAAAAACCATAATACGTTTTGCCCAATAAAGTGCCCAGCCACAATGCTATTCCAATATTGACAGTAAGGATAGCCATAATAGCGACCAGCCAAATAACAATTGTGGTGACTAAACTAGATAATATTTCAGCCGATTTATCGATAGCGCCTAGTCTGAAAAGTTCTAAAGAAGTTTTGCTATAATCCTCCGCTTTTACAAAAAGCACTTCGATCGGAGTAGGTTTGTTGCTCATTGCGTTTAAGGTTTTAAATGTTATTAATTAGGATTTAGGATTTAGGTGTTGAAATGCGAATTCCAACACCTACACTTACTTATACATTAGAGTGCTTGAACTCGTTTTTCGCTTCCTCATATTTTGCCTTTCCTCTGGCAATCATAACTTCAGCTTCTTTCTGGGTGTCTTCAAATTTCTCGGTCATTGTTTCCAGAAATACGTCAAATTTGTTTTTGATTTCGTCCAGATAATCTTCGCCTTTGTCTGAGATTTTTTTGCGAGTATTTGAGCCTTTATCTGGGGCAAATAGAATACCTGCGATTGCTCCCACAGCAACTCCTGCCAAAACACCTAGTACAACTTTTCCTGAATTCATATTAATTAAAATTTATATTATTAAAAGACTTTATTTGAATTATATTTTAAAAATCCTAAACTTTAAGAAGTTCTTCGTCTTTATCTGGTTGAAGTGCCAGCTTTACTTTCAGATCTATCCAGAATTTTTGTTGCAAACGTTTTGCAAATTCCTCCCAGTTGCCTGAGATTTTGAAGTTTTGGTTTTCTACTGTTTGAGTTTCGTACATGATCGTATTATTTAGGGTGAATGTATTACTCTTTTTTTGTTCCAAACAAGAAAATGCCACCTCCCAATGCCATTATGGCAATACCTAAAATGGGTGACCAAGCAACGTAATTGTTCTTATCTGCTGTGATTTCGATTTCGCCTATGTCCACTACTTTTTCCCTTGTCACCAAGTTGAAACTAGTGTAGATGGTGAGCAAAAGGCCAATTATAAATAGAATAATTGCTGTATATTTCATATTTAAAAATTAGAAAATGAGAATTAAAAGAAGGATAATGATCAGTAGCGCACCAAGTGAGATATAGACTCCGCCATTACCATTTCCCATCGTCTGTTGGATTTCTTTTACTTCTTTGCGTAGTGCTTTTTTCTCAGGTCTTGTCATGGACGATTTATCCATGTCATTTATCTCGTTCAATCTTTTAAGCATTGCTTCTTCTTTTACACCTTCTAAATGAGTATTTACAGTCTCGATTGGAGAAGTGTTTGCATACATTTGAGTGGGTATCACGGACATGATCAACAAGGCCGTAACCATACTTTTGATTGATTTTTTCATCTTAACAAGTTTTTTGTTGCGAATGGATTTTTACAACAACACAAAGGTGCGATTCTTCGTTTCGGGATGTATTACACCAAATCAGGAAATAGTTGCAGTATTCACACATTGAGAAAAGGAGGAATGCAGATAGGCACTAAAACAAAGAAGGCCACCCATTGCGGAGCGGCCTTCTTTGTTGAGATAAATCTAGAACTATTTACTATCGACTAACTACGAACAAACATTAGCAGTGCGAATGCGCGTGTTCTTCTTTAAACGATTCCCTTGGTTTCAAATTTAGTGTTTGGAACATCAGTTTGTCTTGGTCTACATCCGGATTTGGAGTAGTCAATAATCTGTCGCCTGCAAAGATAGAGTTGGCTCCAGCCATAAAACACATTGCTTGCTCCTCAACTGTCATTTGTACACGACCAGCCGAAAGGCGCACCATTGCTTTTGGCATGATAATACGAGCAGTAGCAATCATACGCACCATGTCCCAAATCGGTACACGAGGTTGGTTTTCTAATGGAGTACCAGCCACCGGAACTAAAGCGTTCACAGGCACCGATTCTGGATGTTCGGGCAAAGTCGACAAGGTGTGCAACATGCCAATACGATCTTCTATTTTTTCGCCCAGACCAATAATTCCGCCCGAACAAACCGAAAGTTTGGCTTTACGCACATTTTCCAGCGTGTCAATACGGTCCTCATAAGTACGGGTCGTGATGATGTCTGAATAATATTCCTCGCTCGTGTCGAGGTTGTGGTTGTAAGCGTACAAACCAGCTTCTTTCAGTTTGTCGGCTTGGACTTGGGTGAGCATTCCCAAAGTACAACATACTTCAAGACCAATTTCGTTGACGCCTTTTACCATTTCTAGTACTTTGTCGAAATCGCGGTTGTCGCGTACTTCGCGCCAAGCGGCACCCATACAGAAACGCGTGCTTCCGTTGTCTCTTGCTTGTTGGGCTATTTCCAATACTTCTTTTGGATCCATCATTTTTTGCGCCTTCACATCAGTATGATAGCGAGCCGCTTGCGGACAATAGCTACAGTCTTCCGAGCAACCTCCCGTTTTTACGGAAAGCAAAGTACATACTTGTACTTCTTGTGGGTCGTTGAACTGACGATGAACGGTAGCCGCTTGGTAAATGAGCTCAAAAATAGGCTGATGATAGATCGCACTGATTTCTTCTCTTGTCCAGTTGTTACGAATTGTCATAGGATTCTAATTGTCAAGTATTTAGTACAAGTATTAAGACTTGTTGTCGTCTTTGTTTTTTTGCTTCTCAATTTCTTCCCTTCTTAGTTGTGTTCTTTCAAGCAAATCCTCAACAGAACCATTGACGCCAATCTCCGGATTTTCTCTCACAAATTTGAAGTAATCAACTCTAGGTTCTTCCGCAGTAGTATCTATCCACAGTCGAGATGTCAAATTTGAAGCTTTCCTCCATTTTATCTGATCGTGACATCAAAAGGCAAACGAGCCTGAATACCGTTGTATCTTTTTACCACTTCTTGGTACGTTTTCTCTAATGCAAAAGTAGCAGAAGATTGGCTAAATACCGCAGAAACGCTGGTTTCAATATCGTGCATGAGTCGGTCGAGGAAATCTTTTTCTTTTGGGAGATATACTATTTCATAGTTTTCTCCCAAATGAGCAGCATTGGCAGCTAGTTCTACGGCTTTGTCGAAATTGCCCAATACGTCCACTAAACCACGTTCTTTGGCTTGCTCGCCCGTCCAAACCCTACCCGAAGCTACTTTGGCCAAATCGTCATAAGACATGTTGCGTCCATCGGCCGCTTTTTGTACAAACTCAGTATAAATATCTTCTACTTCCTTTTGGATCACTTTTTTCTCGTAATCGTTTAGTGGTCGCGAAATGGTGCCGATGTCAGAAAACTTTCCTGTTTTTACGCCATCGAATGTGATTCCTAATTTGTTTTTGAAGAAACCTTGTGCGTCCAGCAAAACCCCAAACACTCCGATAGAACCAGTGATTGTATTTGGCTGTGCCACAATCGTATCAGCCGCCATCGCAATGTAGTAACCGCCCGAGGCAGCCACATCGCCCATGCTTGCGATAACTGGTTTTTCTTTTGCGGCAAGTTCGACCTCGCGCCACATCACATCCGAAGCCATCGAACTGCCTCCTGGCGAGTTGATTCTTAGCACGATAGCTTTCACTTCTTCGTCTCGTCTTGCACTACGCAATTCTTCCGAAATACGGTCGGAACCGATCGTTTCCTCATCGCCTCGGCCTGATTGGATTTCGCCTTGGGCAATGATGACCGCTATTTTG
>JAYVIX010000194.1:0-3424 GCA_043769845.1 Cytophagales bacterium | reverse complement strand
TTAATCAAAATATAATCCATTAAACCTTTCATATTCTTTTTGCGTCTAAGTATAATTCCTATTTTTATACCATTTCAGGCTTATTAACACATTTAGGATGTACGAAGGAATACGATTTGAAGCTCCATTGATTAATGATTATTCACAAGCAGCCTCGCGCGAATGGCTCGAAACCAATGGAATAGGCGGTTATGCAAGTAGCAGTGTCAGTGGCGCAAATATTCGTAAATACCACGGGCTTTTGGTGGCGGCACTTCAGCCTCCAGTTGGTCGAATGGTTTTGGTGGCCAAAATGGCCGAAACCGTCATTACCCAAAATGCGGCTTTCGAATTGGATTGCAACCAATTTCATGGAGGCGTACATCCGCAAGGTTTTCAGTATCTGAAATCGTTTCACAAAGCAATTTTCAACGAGTTTACGTATCAAGTTGGGAATGTGGAATTGTCAAAAACCATTTTTATGCCGCAAGGAGAAAATACAACCGTGATTCGTTACGAAGTAAAAAATTCAGAGGGTGAAATTACGTTAAAATTAAAGCCATTTGTTTCTTGTCGCGATTTTCACAGTATCGTGCGTGCCAATGATGGAATGAATCGTGGTTTTCATTTCGAAGGAAATACGTTGAAACTTCATCCATATAACGGTAGTCCTGAAATTTTCATTTCTGTACCAGGAGCACTTTTTGCACCTCAACCCGATTGGTACAAAGGCTACATCTACTCAGGTGAAGCCGATAGAGGAATGGAAAGTGAGGAGGATTATTTCACACATGGCGAGTTTTATGTGCGATTGAAACAAGGAGATATACTTTCTGTTTCTATTTCCACCGAAGCCCAAAAACCAAAAGAAGCTGAGAAACAGTTTACTTCTGAAAAGAAAAGGAGAGAAAAATTACTTTCGACATTAAAAGTGAAAGACGAATTTGCCTCGACACTCGCTCTGGCGGCCGACCAGTTTATTGTGAAACGCGGAAAAGACCAAAAGACTATTATCGCAGGCTATCATTGGTTTGCAGACTGGGGTCGCGATACGATGATCTCGCTTCCGGGTCTTTGTTTATCGACAGGTCGTTTTGAAGATGCCAAGAAAATACTTCAAGCCTTTGGCAAATATGTAAGCCAAGGAATGATCCCAAATCGTTTTCCTGATGTGGGCGAAGAACCAGAATACAACACTGTGGATGCCACACTTTGGTACATCGTGGCTTCTTATCAGTATTTCAAAAAGACAGACGACAAAGAATTTATCGTCAAAGAGTTGTTCCCACTTTTTGTGGATGTGATCGATTGGCATTTGAAAGGTACACGTTACGGAATAAAAGCAGATACGGACGGTTTGCTTAGTGCTGGCGAGCCTGGCGTTCAACTTACTTGGATGGACGCAAAAGTGGGCGATTGGGTGGTGACTCCACGCGAAGGTAAAGCTGTGGAAATCAATGCACTTTGGTACAATGCCTTGATGATCATGCAAGAATTTGCCAAGCTGGCGGGCAAAGAAGAAAAACCATACAAAGACAAAGCAACCCAAGTAAATAAATCGTTCAACAAAGAATTCCTCAACGACATTTCAGGAACCTTGTACGATGTGGTGCGTGGTTTATACAAAGACAGTAGCTTGCGTCCTAACCAGTTGTTTGCCATTTCGTTGCCATTCGAGTTGGTGAACAAGAAAATATCAAAAGCCATTTTGAAAGAAGTGGAAGAACTTTTGCTCACACCAGTAGGTTTGCGCAGCCTTTCTCCGAAAAACTACCACTACAAACCGTATTATGCTGGTGATGGTTTGGCTCGTGATGGAGCTTACCATCAGGGAACCGTTTGGTCGTGGTTGATTGGGCCATACATGACTGCCAAAATCAAAATTGATGGCGAAGCGGGAAAAACGGAGGTCCGAAAATTGATGCAAGGTTTTGAAAAACACCTGATAGAAGCAGGAATTGGCACCGTTTCTGAGATATTTGACGGAAATGAGCCATTCTTCCCCAAAGGTTGTATTGCCCAAGCTTGGGGCGTAGCCGAAGTCTTGCGCGTGTATTTGGATGAGTTGAATTAGTAAATTTTAATATTAATCGTTTAATTTTTAACATGAAAAAAACATTTTTGATTTCCGCTTGCATGTTCAGTTTAACCGCATTTGGACAAGGCGCAGTTAGCCGTTGGAAAGTTCAGTACGTCTGGGAAGGGTATCAGATGACCAATGTTTCGGCCAAAAAGGGAGAATTGCTACTTTCGATTGCCGACAAAAAGCTCTCAGGAAAAATTGGCTGCAATACCATTCATGGAAATTTTGATTATCTGAAAGGTGATAAAATAAAGCCAATCAAATTAGTAAACACCAAAGAAAATTGTCCTGAAAAACCCGACAAGCTAGACAATGCCGTGCTTGATGCATTGAAAGTTTCCTCTAAAGTGACGATCAATCAAGACAAAGCCAAGTTTTATCATGGCGAAAAATTGGTTTTGGAATTGAACAGATAAAAAGCCGAACTTCTAATACTGTTTGGGCATTTCGTCCAAACAGTATAGTTAAAATTACTGGGTGAATAAATTCGAAACTGTCATTTTCAAATATTCTTGCAAAGGGGCTTCTCTTTTTTTTGATTTGAGAATCTCTTAATTTATCGTACAATTGGATTCGATATCAAGTTATGCGAATTCCTTTTTTTGCTTTTTTAGCGCTGTCGGTTCATTTGTTGGCGCAGCCCAAAATAAATCTGGACGAAATCAGGCTCCGATTTCCTGATGCTTCGGCCGTTTCGATCACAGACGAGGTGCTCCATTTGGATGTGGTCAACAACCAACTCACAGCCGTGCGCGAGCATGTTATCCAGCATATTATCTTGGACGACAAAGCCCTCGGATATGCCGAACGTTCCGTCACCTACATTCCTGGGTTTTTCGAACTTGCTTCTTTTGAAGCCTTTACGTATGTGCCAAATGGCAAATCATACAAAAAACTAAAAGTGGAAAAATGGGAAGACAAGAACAGAATTTCAGACATGTTCTTTTTTGACGATGTCAAATACCGTCATTTTGTTTTTCCTGGAGTTCAAAAAGGAGCAATTCTCGAATTGCGCTATACCTACAACCACCTAGACCCCAATATTCAGTTTCCATTTCATTTTCAAGAAAGCACTCCGATTCTGAAAGGCCATTTCACGATCAACTATTCGGATAAGGTACGACCAAGCACCCAGTTTTTTGGCGATACCATTCCAATTCTGCATTCAAAAACGACAAAAGGAAAAACTACTTCACTCAAATGGGAAGTAAACAATGTGAAAGAATGGAAATCGTTTGCAAATGCGCCTTCGCACAGCTATCATTTACCCCATATTTTTCCGATTGTCAAAGAATTCAAAACCGAAAATAATGGCTGGCTCGCAGGGCTCAACTCGGCCAAACAATTATACAAACACAATTT